>VBCH01000153.1 GCA_005884455.1 Betaproteobacteria bacterium | reverse complement strand
CACCACCAGCGTGTACACGGACGCCGCCGGCGCTTACGTGTTCCCGCCACTGGCCGCGGGCAGGTACCGCGTGTGGGCGCAGGCGCTCGGCTTCGAAACGAACAAGAGCGCGGTCGATCTGACTTCGGCGCAGCGCCGGAATTTCACGCTGCAGGAAATCGCGGATGCCGAGCGGCGCTTCCGCCAGCTGCCCGGGGAGATGATGGTCGCGGGATTGCCCGAGGCCACGCCCGAGGACGCGCACATGAAGCGAATCTTCATGAACAATTGCACCGGGTGCCACTCGACGAGCTACGCGCTGCAGTTCCGCTTCGACGAAGCCGGGTGGAGCAAGATCGTCGACCTGATGAAAGTGGTGCCCGTCACCGGCGTCTACCAGGGGCCGAATGCCAAAGCCAACCAGATACTGGACCGCAACCAGAAGCAGCTCGCCGCCTACCTCGCGCGCGCGCGCGGGCCGGGCGAATCGTCGATGAACGTGCCGTCGCGAGCGCGCCCCGCGGGCGAAGCGGCGCGCGCCGTGTGGACGCTCTACGACCTCCCGCTCAATCCCGATGCGGGCATCGGCACGCAGTACAACCCGAACGACGGCGCCGACTGGACGCTGGGCACCACCTCGAAGCTCGGTGAGCTGCCGCACGACGGCGGCATGGGTTTCGACGGCATGATCTACTTCACCTGCAACAACCCCAACCGCAGCGTAACGATCGGCAAGGTCGATCCCGGGACGGGCGCGGTCAAGTTCCTGAAGGCCGATGCGGGGAACGGGCGGGCGGCCACCGCGCACGGGCTGGTGCGCGACGCCGACGGCAACTTCTGGTTCGACGTGAATCCGGGCCGCCGCGCGCTCGGCAAACTGGACGTCGCCACGGAGAAGATCTCGATCTACCAGACGCCGCCCGACATGTCTCCGCTGGGCGGCGCGGTGACGATGGACGTGGACGGCAAGGGCAAGATCTGGGCGTCCACGCCCCGTGGCGCCGTGCGCTTCGATCCGGTGACCGAGAAGTTCACCGAATTCAAGTCGATCATTCCCGCCGAAAATTCAAAAGGTTCGGGCCTGACCTACGGCGCGGCCGGCGACCGCGACGGCAACGGCTGGTGGGCGCAGATGGCGATGGATACCGTCTACAGGGGTGACGTCGCAACGGGCAAGGCGATCGAGATCAGGCTGCCCGCGGTCAAGATGGACCGCCTCCCGGCGGAAGACCTCAAGTTCTACGAATCCGTCAGCGACCTGGGGTTCAACGCGCCGGTCCCCTGGTCGCAGGGCCCGCGCCGCATGGGCACCGACAAGAACGCCAACGTCCTGTGGGTGGCCAATTCCTGGGGCGCGACGTTCGCGCGCATCGACACCAGGACCATGGAGACGCGGCTCATCCCCTTCCCGGACCCCACGATGCAGCCGTACCACATCACGGTCGACAGCAAGCACAACGTGTGGGGCAACATGTGGACTTCGGACCGCATCGTCAGGCTCGATCCGGGCAGCAACACCTGGACCCTGTTCGATCTGCCGGTGCGCGGCACGGAAATCCGCCACATCGCGCTGCACGAGCGCGACGGCAAGCTGTTCGTGATCGTGCCGGTCTACCGCACCAGCCAGATGGGAGTCATGAGCGTGCGCGGCGAGGCCGAGCTCGCGGCTCTCAAGGCGAAGGCGCTGTAGTGGGTCGCGTCAGCGCAACCTTCACCGCAGTTCTCGCCGCAAGCCTTCTCGCTCTCCCGGCGCAGGCGCAATACCCGAGCAAGCCGATCCGGATCGTGGTGCCGTTCGCTGCCGGCGGCACCTCGGACATACTCGCGCGCGCGATCGGGCCGCACCTCACCACGGCCTGGGGCCAAGCGGTCATCGTGGAGAACCGCACCGGCGCCAACGGCAACGTCGGCGCGGACTACGTCGCCAAGTCGGCGCCGGACGGCACCACCCTGCTGCTCTCGGACGTCGGCGCGCTCGCCATCAACCCGAGCGTGTACGTCGACATGCCCTTCGACCCGGCGAAGGATTTCTCCCCGGTGGTGATGGTGTCGTATTCGCCGCACGTGCTGGCCGTGCACCCTTCCGTGCCGGTCGCCAGCGTGAAAGAGCTGATCGCCTACGCCCGAGCAAATCCGGGCAAGCTCAATTTCGCCAACTCGGGAACCGGCGGAGCGCCGCACCTCGCGGGCGTCGAATTCGCAGCGCGCACCGGCGTGCAGTGGGCCTACATCCCCTACAAGGGCGGCTCGGCTGCAGTCACCGACGTGATCGCGGGCAACGCGAACGTGCTCTTCAACGGCATGCTCGCCACCTATCCGTCGGTGAAAGCCGGCCGCCTGAAAGGGCTCGCCGTGTCGAGCGCGCGGCGCGTGCCTTCCGCGCCCGAGCTGCCGACGGTGGCCGAGACTCTTCCGGGCTTCGAGACCGGCTCCTATCAGGGCGTGCTCGCCGCGGCCGGCACCCCGCGCGAGATCGTGGCGAAGCTGAATGCCGAGCTGACCCGGATCCTGAATACGGGCGACATGAAGGAGTTCCTCGCGAAACAGGGCACCGAGGTGCGTGCCGGTCCGCCGGAGGCGCTGGGCGCTTTCATCGTCAACGAGAAAGCGCGCTGGGCAAAAGTGGTCAAGGAAGCCGGCGTCAAGGCCGATTGAGGATAAGGAACCGAACGATGAAAAATCCCTACGCAAACACGATGGCAAAGGCATCCCTCGCGGCGATTCTCGCGGGCTGCGCCGCCTCGAAGGTCGGAACGAATCCCCTGGTCCCCGAAAACCTCAAGGTCCCGGCCGGGCAAACCCTGTCGCTCGTGTCACCCGCCACGGGCGTGCAGATCTACGAGTGCGGCGCCATTAAAACCGAACCGCCGCGGTTCGAATGGGTTTTCAAGGCGCCGCAAGCCGAATTGTTAGACCTTTCCGGCAAGAAGATCGGCAAACACTACGCGGGGCCGACCTGGGAATCGAACGACGGCAGCAAGGTGGTCGGCGAAGCCAAGGCGCGCGACGACGGCCCGGCCGCGACCGCGATCCCGTGGCTGCTGCTCGCCGCAAAATCGACTTCGGGGAACGGCGTATTCAGCCGGACGCAAAGCATCCAGCGTCTTTACACCGTCGGCGGAAAAGCTCCCGCGGGAGGCTGCAGCAAGGCGCAGCTCGGCAAGGAGGCGCGAGTCCCCTACAAGGCGACGTACTACTTCTATTCCGCGAAGCCCTGAGTCAGCTCGCCGCCGCTCCGAGCCGGGCGCGCAGGCGCCGCACCTGAAGGGCGGCACCGATCAGGAACAGGACGCCCAACACCGCGCTCGCCGCCTGCAAGGCCGGCGCGTCGGCATTCGGCAGCAGAGGCGCCCCGAGCGGCAGCCGCGTCGTGGTCTCGGTGATTCCAGGAATCAGGTGGAACAGGAAAGTCGCCGAGTAGCTGACCGTCTCGATGTAAGGTGATGCCCGCCCGTACAGCTTGGTGTATCCCGCCACGTACGCGACCGCCAGCACGACGAGCGTTATGACGCCCAGCGCGTGGGGCTTGCCGAAGCCGCCGTGCTGGAAGATCCCGAAGCCGGTCAGGCAAACGAGAACGGTCGTGATCACGTAGACCTTCCCGAGCGTGTTCCTCGGGGAGATCTCCTTGTCGCGTATCAAAGCGATGAGGCCCGCGGCCACTGCGATCAGGCTGATCGCGGTGTGAATCACGCCCAGCGGTGTCAATCCGAACATGTCGATCTCCTTTTCAGAAACAATCGAGGTGTCAGCGTTTTCCCATCCGCGTTTCCCCGCTCATTCGAGCTCCATGTCGATCTCGTCGACGTAGCACCAGCTCCAGCCTTCTCCCGGCTCGAGCGAGGTGATGATCGGGTGCCCGGTCTTCTTGAAGTGCTTCGTGGCGTGCTTGTTCTTCGAGTTGTCGCAGCATCCGACGTGCCCGCACGCCCGGCACAGGCGAAGGTGCACCCAGCTGTCTCCCATTGCGAGGCATTCCTCGCAACCATCGGTGCTGGGCACGGCGGTCTTCACGGATTTCAAATGAGTGCATCGGGCAGGCATCACAGTCCTCCGATTCATCGATGAGTGAATGCGATTTACCGGGCATGCTAGCACCGCCGGCCCGCTTGCACCGCGGACGAGCCCGGCACATACTCCGCGGCTATGAACTCGGGGCGCGGAGCATGACGAAGGGACGACTGGAAGCGTTCACCGACGGCGTGATCGCGGTCATCATCACGATCATGGTGCTCGAGTTGAAGGTTCCGCACGATGCCGACCCGAAAGCGCTCATGCCGCTCGTCCCGGTGTTCCTCAGCTACGTGCTCAGCTTCGTGTTCACCGGCATCTACTGGAACAACCACCACCACATGTTTCATGCGGTCCATCACGTGAACGGCGCGACGCTGTGGGCGAACCTGCACCTGCTCTTCTGGCTGTCTCTGGTGCCCTTCGTCACGGGGTGGATGGACGAGAATCACTTCGCGGCGGTAACGGTCGCGGCATACGGGCTCGTGCTGCTCGGCGCGGCGTGCGCGTATACCCTCCTGACGCGCGTGCTCCTCGCCTCGCACGGCAAGGATTCCCCGCTCGCCAAGGCGCTGGGGAAGGATTTCAAGGGAAAGATCTCGCTCGCCATTTACGTCGCCGCGATTCCGCTCGCCTTCGTTCAAGCCTGGATCTCGGGCGGACTGTACGTGCTGGTGGCCGCGATCTGGCTGTGCCCCGACCGGCGCTTCGAGAAACTGCTCGACGAAGCGAAGGCGTAGCGCCGATGGAACCGGAGAAAATAAAGGTGCGCGTAACCGAAACCGGGCAGACCCTGGACGTCGTGGTCTACAGCAAGCGCGCGGACCGCATAGAGATCGTGCTCGGCGAAGGCATCCACAACGTCAAGTGCGAGCTGACCCCGACCCGGATGGGCCTGTCCTACGCCGGGAGCGTAAGGGGGCGGGAGCTCGTCTACGAACGCAGCCGCGAGCAGGTCCAGGCCGATCTGGACAAGCTCAATCCGAAGCTGCGCGAGCCCAGGCGGCGTTGATGCCGCACATTGACGGGTAACACGCCGAGAGAGCAGCGTTTTCCCAGCATCCGGAGAGAGGGATCCCATGAAAAGAAAATTTCCGCCCGCCGTCAGTATCCTGGTCGCGATGGTGCTCGGAATCATCATCGGCTACATGATCTTCAACCAGTTTCCCGACAAGAAGTCGGCGGCGCAGATCGCCGGCTACATCTCCATCATCTCGGACGTCTTTCTGCGTTTGATCAAGATGCTGATCGGGCCGTTGGTGTTTTCCACGCTGGTGGTCGGCATCGCGCACATGGGTGATGCCTCCTCGGTCGGACGCGTCTTCATCAAGTCGCTGGGATGGTTCATCACGGCGTCGCTCGTGTCGCTGGTCCTGGGCCTGGTCCTCGCCAACCTGCTGCAGCCCGGCCATAATCTCGGCCTGCCCTTGCCGGACATCGGCTCCTCGGCCAACCTGGCGACCGCGAAATTCACGCTCAAGGATTTCGTCGGCCACACGGTGCCGAAGTCCTTCGCCGAGGCCATGGCCAACAACGAGATCCTGCAGATCGTGGTGTTCTCGATGTTCTTCGGCGTGGCCCTCGCATCCCTCGGCGAGAAAGCGAAGACCCTGGTGAATGCGATCGACGAGCTCGCGCATGCAATGCTCAAGATCACCGGCTACGTGATGAAGCTCGCGCCCGTTGCGGTGCTCGCGGCGATGGCCGCCACCGTCGCGGTCAACGGGCTGGAGATCCTGCTCAAGTTCGCGGTGTTCATGGGCGACTTCTACATCGGCCTTTTCATCCTGTGGGCCCTGCTGATCTTTGCCGGTTTCGTAGTGTTGGGACCGCGGATCTACCGGCTGCTGGTGCTGATCAAGGAGGCGTTCATGCTGTCGTTCGCGACCGCCAGTTCCGAGGCAGCGTATCCCAAGATCCTGGACGCGCTCGACCGCTTCGGGGTGAAGCGCAAGATCTCCAGTTTCGTAATGCCGATGGGGTACTCGTTCAACCTGGACGGGTCGATGATGTACTGCACCTTCGCCGCGCTTTTCATCGCTCAGGCCTACAGCGTCGAGCTGTCGCTGGGGACGCAGATCACGATGCTGCTGATCCTGATGCTGACCTCCAAAGGAATGGCGGGCGTACCGCGCGCTTCGCTGGTGGTGATCGCCGCCACGCTCAACCAGTTCAACATTCCGGAAGCGGGGCTGCTGCTGATCCTGGGCGTCGACACCTTCCTTGACATGGGGCGCTCCGCGACCAACGCGATCGGCAATTCGATCGCGACCGCCGTGGTCGCCAAATGGGAAGGCGAGCTCCTGCCGCCGGACCAGGCGGAGGAATACGCGCTCGAGCTCGACGCGGCCCTGCCGGCCGCGCCCGCCTGACGAGGGCCGCCGCCGTGAAGCTTGCGGCCGCATGCCTTCTTGCAGCCTGGTCCGCCCTCGCGAGCGGCGTGGCCTTTGCGCAAGCTGAGCCGCCCGTCGAGCTCTCCGGGACGCTGCTCAAGGCCCGCACCAGCGGCGCCGTCACCCTCGCCTACCGCGAGTCGTCCATTCCCTTCTCCTACCTGTCTGCGCGCGGCGAGCCGATCGGCTACTCGATCGAGCTGTGCCGAAGGCTGGTCGATGCGATCGGCGAGGCGGTCGGCCGCGAGCTGGAAATCAAATGGCTGCCGGTAACCCCGGAGTCGCGCATCGACGCCGTTGTCTCGGGAAAGGCCGACCTGGAGTGCGGGTCCACCACCAACAACCTCGAGCGCCAGAAGCGGGTCGGTTTCTCCCCGACCATCTTCGTGTCGGGCACCAAGCTCCTGGTAAAGCGCGGCTCGACCATCAAGTCCTTCCGCGATCTCCCGGGCAAATCGGTGGTGGTCACTGCCGGCACGACCAACGAGCAGACCATGCGGGACCTCGCCAGGAAGTTCAAGCTCGATTTCGGTCTCCTGAGATCCCGCGATCATGCCGAGTCGTTCGCGCAGGTCTTAGGCGGCAAGGCCGACGCCTTTGCAACCGATGACGTGCTGCTGTACGGCCTGATCGCACAGAACAAGGCCAAGGGGAAATACCTGGTGGTCGGCGAGTTCCTGTCCTACGATCCCTACGGCATCATGTACCGCAAGGGTGACGCCCAATTGGCCGACCTGATCAACCACGCCTTCCACGACCTCGCCGAGGACGGCGAAGTGGAACGCGAATACAGGCGCTGGTTCCTGAACCGCCTGCCCTCCGGGACGAGCATCGACTTGCCGATGAGCCCCCAGCTCGAGACCCTCATCCGCGCGATGGCGGCAAAGCCGGAGTAACGGAAGGCAAGGCTTGAGCTAAGCCGGTTCCCAGCGCCGCGACTGCCGGCGCGCATGCACGCGCTGCACGGGATCGGGGGTACGATCGCGAATTGCACGCCGGCCAGCCCAAACTACGTGGACTCGTCGATCCACGCCATCTGGATCGCCTCGAGGATCTTTTCCCCGCAGTGCTTCGGGTCGTCGTCGAATTCGTCGAGCGCCTGCACCCACTCGAACAGGTCGGTGAAGCGCACCGTCAGGGGGTCCACGTCGGGATATTTTTCCGACAGGGCGATGGCGATTTCAAGCGTGTCGGTCCATTTCATCCCTTGATTTCCTTGACCATGTTGATCGTGTATTTCGGGATCTCGATCGTGAGATCGCTGTCCTTGACGATCGCCTGGCAGGAGAGCCGCGAGTTCGGCTCCAGTCCCCAGGCCTTGTCGAGCAGGTCGTCCTCTTTCTCCTCGGAAGAGTCGAGCGTCTCGAAGCCCTCGCGCACGACCACGTGACAGGTGGTGCAGGCGCAGGATTTCTCGCAGGCGTGCTCGATCTCCACGCCGTTCTGCAACAGGTTGTCGCAGATGGACACGCCCGGTTTCGCATCGATCACCGTGCCATCGGGACACAGCTCTTCGTGCGGGAGGACGGTGATGCGCGGCATCAGGCTAGAGGCTCTCGACCTTCCTGCCTGCGAGCGCCCGCTTGATCGAGCGGTCCATGCGCCGGCCCGCAAAGGCTTCCGACGCGCGGTTGACGCGTTCGATGCCCGACTTGATGGTGCGATGATCGGTGCAGGAGAGCGTCTTGCGCAGCGCGTCGAGCTCCGAGCGCAGCGCGGCCGATTCCTCCGCAGAAAGCAGGTCGGCGTCCTCGCGCAGCGCGCCTTCCGTCGCCTCGAGCATGCGTTGGCCCTCGACCCGCTGTTCCGTGAGCGCGCGCGCATGCACGTCGTCCTTGGCGTGATCGAGCGAGTCCCTGAGCATCTGCGTGATCTGCTCGTCGGTCAGGCCGTAGGAAGGCTTGACCGCGATCGCGGCCTCGATGCCGGTGGAGGATTCCCGCGCGGAGACCGACAGCAGCCCGTCGGCGTCCACCTGGAAGGTGACGCGGATGCGCGCGGCGCCCGCGACCATCGGAGGAATGCCGCGCAACTCGAACCGGGCGAGGGAGCGGCAGTCGGACACGAGCTCGCGCTCGCCCTGCACCACGTGGATGCTCATCGCGGTCTGGCCGTCCTTGTAGGTGGTGAATTCCTGCGCGCGCGCCACGGGTATCGTTGAATTGCGCGGGATCACCCTTTCCGCGAGCCCGCCCATCGTTTCGATTCCGAGGGAGAGCGGGATAACGTCGAGCAGCAGCCAATCGTCCCCCGAAGCCTTGTTGCCCGCGAGCACATTGGCCTGGATCGCGGCGCCAAGCGCGACGACCTTGTCCGGATCGAGATTGTTGAGCGGCGCCTGGCCGAAAAACTCGGCGACCGCCTGCTGCGCGTGCGGCATGCGCGTCGCGCCGCCGACCATCACCACGCCCTTCACCTCGCTACGGTCCAGCCCCGCGTCACGCAGCGCCTTGCGCGAGGGCCCCAGGGTCTTCGCGACGAGCGGGCGGGTCATGTCCTGGAATTCCTTCTGCGTGACGGTCAGGTCCACGGTCTCGCCGCCCGCGAGCGTCGCGGAGATGCGCGCCTCCGGATGGGCCGTCAGGAACTCCTTCGCGGCGCGCGCCTGCGTCAGCAAAACTCGAGTGTCCTCGGCGGACAGCGGCGGGACCTTTGCCCGCTCCAGTACCCAGCAGAACAGGCGCTGGTCGAAATCGTCCCCGCCGAGCGCGGCGTCGCCGTTGGTCGCCATTACCTCGAACACGCCCTTCGAGAGCTTCAGGATCGAGATGTCGAAAGTGCCGCCGCCAAGATCGTAGACCGCGTAGATGCCTTCGGCGGCGTTTTCGAGCCCGTAGGCGATCGCCGCCGCGGTCGGTTCGTTCAGCAGCCGCAGCACGTTCAGGCCCGCGAGCTTGCCGGCGTCCTTGGTGGCCTGGCGCTGCGCGTCGTCGAAGTACGCGGGGACCGTGATGATCGCGCCGGTGAGCTCGCCGCCCAGACTCTCCTCGGCCCGGGCGCGCAGCACCTTGAGGATCTCCGCCGAGGCTTCAACCGGGCTCTTCACGCCGGCGACGGTGCGGATCTGCACCATCCCGGGCGAATCGAGGAAATCGTAGGGGCTGTTCTCGACGTGCGCTACGTCTCTGAGCCCGCGACCCATAAAGCGTTTCACCGATACGATGGTGTTCCTCGGGTCGCGCGCCAGCGCCGCTTCCGCCTCGCGTCCGACGGACACTCCCCCGTCGCGCAGATAGCGCACGATCGACGGCAGCAGAGCATGGCCGTCGTGGTCGTTGAGCACCACTGAAATGCCGTTCCTCACCGTGGCCACCAGCGAATTGGTGGTGCCGAGGTCGATGCCCACCGCGAGGCGGTGCCGGTGCGGTTCGGGCGACTGGCCGGGCTCGGAGATCTGCAGCAGCGCCATTTCAGGCTCCGAAACTCACGTCTCGAGCTCCGCCAGCTTGTCGTCGATCTCCTCGGCCAGCTTTTCGTAGAACATCAGCATGCGGGTCGCCTCGGAGGCGGCTTCGTCGTTCCCGCCTTCGTCCAGCTGCCCCCGCAGTTTTTCGTAGATCTTCGCGCTCTCCTCGCTCAAGGCCCCGCGCAACCGAGCGAGGGCTTCGGGGTTTCCGGATCCTGCTTCGATGCGCTCGCGCCAGCTCATCTGTTCCATCAGGAACTCGGGCGGCATCGCGGTGTTCGTCTCGAACTCCGGATCCACGCCGCGCAACCGCAGGATGTAGACGGCGCGCCGCAAAGGCGACTTCAAGGTCTGATAGGCTTCGTTCACCCGCGTCGCCAGCTGCATGGATGCGCGCCGCTCGAGCTCGGGCGCGGCGGCAAAGCGGTCCGGATGCACCTCGCGCTGCAGCTCGCGGTAGCGCAATTCGAGCGCCGCGGCGTCGACCGCGAAGCGCGCCGGCAGGCCGAACAGCTCGAAGTGGTCCTGGTTCAGGTTCATTTCGGGTTCCGGGATAGAAAAAAAGGGGCGTTCGCCCCTTTCTCGGCACCGCGAGGCCGGGCCTCGCTAGACGTTGAACGATTCTCCGCAGCCGCACTCATCCTTCACGTTGGGATTGTTGAACTTGAAGCCCTCGTTCAAGCCCTCGCGCGTGAAGTCGAGCTCGGTGCCTTCCAGAAACTGGAGGCTCTTCGGATCGACGACGACCTTCACGCCGTGGCTCTCGAAGGTCTGGTCGCCCGGGTTGACGGCGTCGGCGTATTCGATCCGATAGGCAAGGCCGGAGCAGCCCGAGGTGCGCACGCCCAGCCGCAGGCCCACGCCCTTGCCTCGCTTGGCGAGGAAATCCGAGACGTGGTTTGCGGCGCGTTCAGTCAGGGTGATCATGTTCCTCAGGCCGCCTTGGCTTCCTTTTCCGAAGGCTGCGCGAGGCCGTGCTTCTTGCGGTAATCGACGATCGCAGCCTTGATCGCATCCTCCGCGAGGATCGAGCAATGGATCTTCACCGGCGGCAGCGCCAGCTCCTCGGCGATCTGGGTGTTACGGATCGTCTCCGCCTGGTCCAGCGTCTTGCCCTTCACCCACTCGGTGACGAGCGAAGAGGACGCGATCGCGGAGCCGCAGCCGTAGGTCTTGAAGCGCGCGTCTTCGATCACGCCCTGCTCGTTCACCCGGATCTGCAGCTTCATCACGTCGCCGCAGGCCGGCGCGCCAACCATGCCGGTGCCGATGTGATCGTCGGCCTTGTCGAAAGAACCGACGTTGCGCGGGTTCTCGTAATGGTCCAGTACCTTGTCGCTGTATGCCATCTGCTACTCCTCAGTTTCAGTCTTTCCCTGAATCCTTATCTTCAATGTGCCGCCCATTGCACGCTATTCAAGTCCACGCCTTCCTTGTACATCTCCCACAGGGGGGAGAGCTCGCGCAGCTTGCCGATCTTGGAGCGCAGGAGCTTGACGGCGTAGTCGATCTCCTCCTCGGTGGTGAAGCGGCCGATCGTGAAGCGAATCGAGCTGTGGGCGAGCTCGTCCGAGCGCCCGAGCGCCCGCAAAACATACGAAGGCTCGAGGCTCGCCGAAGTGCAGGCCGAGCCCGAGGACACCGCCACGTCCTTGATCCCCATGATCAGGGATTCGCCCTCGACGAAGTTGAAGCTGACGTTGAGGTTTCCCGGTATGCGCCGCTCCAGGTCGCCGTTGACGTAGACCTCTTCCATGTCCTTGAAGCCGGCGAGCAGCCGGTCGCGCAAGGCGCGGATGCGCTCGCTCTCGGCCGCCATCTCGAGCTTCGCAATGCGGAATGCCTCGCCCATGCCCACGATCTGGTGGGTGGGGAGCGTTCCCGAGCGCAGGCCCCGCTCGTGGCCGCCGCCGTGGATCTGCGGCTCGATGCGCACGCGCGGCTTCCTGCGCACGTAGAGCGCGCCGATGCCCTTTGGGCCGTAGACCTTGTGCGCGGTCACCGTCAGGAGATCCACTTTCAGCTTCTGCAGGTCGATCGGGATCTTGCCCGCGGCCTGCACCGCGTCGCAGTGGAAGATGATGCTTTTCGAGCGGCAAATCTCGCCGATCTCGGCAATCGGCTGGATCACGCCGATCTCGTTGTTCACCATCATCACCGACGCGAGAACGGTGTCGGGGCGCAGCGCCGCCTTGAACTTCTCCAGGTCGAGCAGCCCGTTCTGCTCCGGGTCGAGGTAAGTCGCTTCGAAACCCTGGCGCTCGAGCTCGCGCACCGTGTCGAGCACCGCCTTGTGCTCGGTCTTCATCGTGACGATGTGCTTGCCCTTGCCCTTGTAGAAATTCGCCGCGCCCTTGATGGCGAGGTTATTGCCTTCGGTCGCGCCCGAGGTCCAGATGATCTCCTTGGAATCGGCGTTGAGAAGCGCTGCGACGTGCCCGCGCGCCTCTTCCACCGCCTTCTCCGCCTCCCAGCCGAACGCATGCGAGCGGCTCGCCGCGTTGCCGAACTGCTCGGTGAGAAAGGGAATCATCTTCTGCGCCACGCGCGGGTCGACCGGCGTGGTCGCCGAATAGTCGAGGTAGATCGGAAATTTCATTTCGCGCGCGTCCCGTTCAAGCTGATACCGCGGCTTCCTTGCCGCGTTTGTCCTGCAGCACGCTCACCGCGCTCTTGCGCGTAGCCTGCTGCGCGACGAGGTCGGAGAGCTTCACCGAATCCAGGTATTCGTACATCTTGTCGTTCAGCTTCGCCCACAGGTCGTGGGTCATGCAGCGCTGCTCGTCGTGGCAGTTCTCCTTGCCGCCGCACTGCGTCGCGTCGAGGGGCTCGTCCACCGCGGTGATGATGTCCGCGACCGATACCCTTTCGAGACTGCGCGCGAGCGTGTAGCCCCCGCCGGGCCCGCGCGTGCTGTCGACCAGCGTGTGGCGCCGCAGCTTGCCGAAAAGCTGTTCCAGATACGAGAGCGAGATGCTCTGCCGCTGGCTGATGCCGGCGAGCGTCACCGGGCCCTTGCCGCCGTGCAGGGCGAGGTCCAGCATTGCGGTCACCGCGAATCGTCCTTTGGTCGTCAGTCTCATGGTCGCACCCTGAACGGCTTCGAATACCCGATAAATTCAGTCAAGTATACACAATCCCGAGGAAATCAATCAACTATTTGTTGACCACCTTGGGTCCCAGGCGAAGCTGCCTCTGGGACTCTTCGCGCTCCGCCTGAAGCTCTTCGATCTGGTTCAGAATCAACTCGATACGCTTGTCCATGTCGACGCTGTGATCGAGCAGGCCCTGGACCGCCTTGGCGAGCGGATCGTCCTCCGCCTTGGCCGTCACGGCATACGCGGAGAACCCCAGCTTCGCCGCCTTCTCCTCGCGCGTCTTGTCCTGCTCGTCGAGAATGACCCGCGCCGGGATCCCCAGCGCGGTCGCGCCCGCCGGGACATCCTTCACCACCACCGCATTCGAGCCGATTTTCGCGCCCTCGCCGACGACGACGGGCCCGAGCACCTTCGCCCCCGCGCCGATGACGACTCCCTGCCTGAGCGTCGGGTGGCGCTTGCCCTTGTTCCACGAGGTCCCGCCGAGCGTCACGCCGTGGTACAGGGTGCAGTCGTCTCCCAGTTCCGCGGTCTCGCCGATCACCACTCCCATGCCGTGGTCGATGAACACGCGCCGTCCCACTTTTGCTCCGGGGTGAATCTCGATGCCGGTGAGAAAGCGCGAGACGTGCGACACGAAACGCGCGAGCCAGCGCAGCTTCATGCGCCACAGCCGGTGCGCCAATCTATGGATGAGAAGCGCGTGAAAGCCGGGATAGCAGGTTATGACTTCCCAGGTCGAACGCGCCGCCGGGTCGCGCTCGAACACGCAGGCTATGTCTTCGCGAATTCGGGTAAACATCGATATTCCAGGAGGCCGATATGCGGCATTATCGGAAACCTTAGTGAATTGGTCAACTATTTCCCGGGGGACTCCTGTCGTCCCAGGCAGCGAGCATGCCGCGCAGAATGTTGACCTCCACCGTCTCCAGCCGCGCCTTTGCGAACAGGCGGCGCAGGCGATCCATGAGCTTGCGCGGGTACCGCGGGTGCAGATAGCCGCTTGCCCGCAGGCTGCGCTCGAGGTGCGCAAAGAATTTCTCGATCTCCTCGTGGGTCGCGTATGCGGTCCTCGCCGGCGCGGCGGGCGGGGCCTGCGCGGCCCTGCGCAACTCGTAGGCGATCACCTGCACCGCCTGGGCGAGATTGAGGGAAGGGTATTCCGGATTCGCGGGAATGCGCGCGAGGGCGCTGCAGCGCATGATCTCCTTGTTCGAGAGGCCGGCGGTTTCATTGCCGAAGACGACCGCGACCTCGTCCTTTCGCGCAGCGCGCAGGAGCTCCCGCGCCGCAGCGCGCGCATCGAGCAGGCAATGGGAGAGCTCGCGCTCGCGCGCGCTCAAAGCGAGCGAGTACGTCGTTCCGGCGAGCGCCTCCTCCAGACTCGCGCACGCGCGCGCCGACTCGAGGACGTCGAGCGCACCGGAGGCCATCGCACGCGCGTCGGGATGAGGGAAGCGCTTCGGCCGCACCAGCCGGAGCTGCGTGATGCCCATCGTCTTCATCGCGCGCGCCGCGGCTCCGATGTTGCCGGGGTGCGAAGGCCGCAGCAGGACGACGCGGATTCGAGACAGCGGACCGCCGGCTTTCATACTAGAATCCGGCGTTCAGCAGCGCCGCTCTTTTCAATTCCCGGACGAAAAAATGCACCCGATGCTCGGAATCGCGGTCAGAGCCGCGCGGCGGGCCGGCGCGATCATCAACCGCGCCGCGCGCGACGTGGAATTGCTGCCGGTAACTCGCAAGCGGCACAATGATTTCGTCACCGAAGTGGACAAGGCCGCGGAACGGGCGGTCATCGAGATACTGCACCGTGCCTATCCTGACCATGCGATTCTAGCAGAGGAGTCCGGCGCCTCCGCCGGGAACGCGGGCGAGTCCGAGTACACCTGGATCATCGACCCGCTCGACGGCACGACCAATTTCATCCACGGCTTTCCCCAATACGCAGTCTCGGTCGCCTTGCGGCACAAGGGCCTTCTCGCGCAGGCGGTGATCTACGATCCGACCAGCAACGAGTTGTTCACGGCGACGCGCGGCCGGGGCGCGTACCTGAACGAGCGGCGCATCCGCGTCTCCAAGCGCGCGCAGCTTAGCGAGGCGCTGCTCGGCACCGGCTTCCCCTTTCGCGATCTCCAGAGCCTCGACGAATATCTCGCCATGTTCCGGGAGTTCACGCTTCGCACCGCCGGGCAGCGCCGCGCGGGCGCCGCGGCCCTGGACATCGCCTACGTTGCCGCGGGAAGGCTCGACGGATTCTGGGAAATCGGCCTTTCGCCCTGGGACATGGCGGCGGGCGCGCTGCTGGTGCAGGAAGCCGGCGGCCTGGTCGGGGATTTTCGCGGCGACTCCGGCTACCTCGATTCGGGCCGCATCGTCTGCGGCAACCCGAAAATCTTCGCTCAAATGCTTCGAGTCATCGGGCCGCTCGCCGCGAAGTAGGCGGGGTTTTCCAGTCCATGCGCCGCCTGCTCCGCATCCTCGTCGCGGGTTCGATTTCGTGGGCTGTGCCGGCCCACGGCGCCGAGCTGCGCATCGGCCTCGCCGCGGACGTGACCTCGATGGACCCGCACTTCCTCGCGATCGCGCCGAACATCAATATTGCCTGGCACGTGTTCGATGCGCTCACCCACGTGGACGAGGACACGCGCCTTATCCCGGGCCTGGCGGTTTCATGGCGGGCGCTCGACGCGACCACCTGGGAGTTCAGGCTGCGTCCGGGCGTGCGCTTTCACGACGGGGGCGAGCTGACCGCCGAGGACGTCGTGTTCTCGATCGAGCGCACTCTCAAGGTGCCCAACGGCCAGTACGGAATCTTCACACGGCGCATCGTCGGCAAGGAGGTCCGGGACGCGCACACGCTGCGCCTGAAGACGGCGACGCCCTACGCGATGGTGCCCTACGATCTCAATTCGGTGTTCATCGTCTCGAGGAAGGCCGCAGCGCGTTCGGGGCCTGAGGATTTCGACTCGGGCAAGGCGATGGTCGGCACCGGTCCTTTCAGGTTCGTGCGCTTCGCGCGCGGCGACCGGGTCGAGCTCGCGCGCAACGACGCCTATTGGGGAACGAGGCCGGCCTGGGAGAAAGTCGCTCTCCGCATCGTGCCCACGGACCCGGCGCGACTCGCAGGGCTCCTCTCCGGAGAGCTGGACGCGATCGAGCAGGTTCCCACCGCGGACCTGCCGCGCATCCGGCGCGACGCCAGGCTGAATACGGTTCAGAAGGTGTCGTGGCGCACCATTTTCTTCTACCTCGATCAGCAGCGCGATCGCGCGCCCGGGCTCGCCGATCTAGCCGGCAGGCCCCTGGCACGCAATCCTTTCCGCGACCTCCGGGTGCGGCGCGCGCTCTCGAAAGCGATCAACCGGCCGGCGATCGTGGAGCGTCTTATGGACGGCGCGGCCATTCCAGCGTCGAATCTCGTTTCGCCGCCCGTGTTCGGCTACGCGCCGGACCTCAAGCCCGAGCCCTACGATCCCGAAGGGGCAAAGCGGCTGCTTGCCGAGGCGGGATATCCCGACGGATTCGCGATGACGCTTTCCGCGACCAACAACCGCTACGTCAACGACGAGCAGATCGCGCAGGCCGTGGCGCAGATGTTCGCGCGCGTCGGCGTCCGCGCGCGCGTCGAGACCCTGCCGCTGAACGCGTACCTGCCCAAGGGGCGAAAGGGGGAATTCGCGTTTGCGATGTTCGGCTGGGGCTCGTTCTCCGCGGACCTCGCGCTGCGCGCGCTCGTCGCAACTCCCGATCCGGACAAAGGCTTCGGCGCATTCAACTGGTCGGGTTACTCGAACCCGGCGATCGACCGGCTGCTCGAGCGCGCCTTTGCCACCGTCGACGAGAAGCAGCGCGAGGGGCTCGCCCGCGACGCGATGCGCCTCGCCATGCGGGACCACGCGGTCATCGCGCTGCATCACCAGGTCGCGGTCTGGGCGATGCGAAAGCCGCTCGCCTACGCGCCGCGTACGGACGAGTTCACGCTGGCTCATCAGATTCGGGAAAAATGATCGCGGAGACTTTGGAATGCTGCTGAATCTTCTGCGCCAGCTCTTCGCCCAGCGCAAATCAGCGCGGCTCTTCGCCGAGGCCCAGCGGCTGTTCCGGGAAGGCGTTTTCGAGGAAGCGGAGCGGGCGGCCGCGGAGTGCGCGAAACTGTCGCCCGATCTCACCGATGTGCACTATCTGCGCGCCTCGATCGCGCTCGCGCAGCAACGAAACGAATCGGCGGCACTACACTTCACCCGCGCGCTGGAGCTCCTTCCTCCGTCCGACCCGACGCTGCCGCGCACCATGCTGCGCCTGGCCGCGGCGCTCCAGGACTGCAACAGGCAGCGCGAGGCGGAGCAGTGGTACCGGAGAATCCTCGAGCTCGACCCAGGCAACCGCGACGCCCTCCTTTGCCTCGCCGTGATACGCGAAGACTCCGATGTCGAGGAGGCGCGGAGCCTCATGGACCGATACACGGCGCTGCGGGCCGGAGCCGCTCCGCGGCTGCGGCGCGCGCTGATGCTTCCCGTCATCCTCCAGTCGAGCGAGCAGATCGACCGGATAAGGCAAAGGCTCGATCGCGACCTCGATGAGCTGCTCGAGCTGAAACCGTCCAGGGTCCCGAATCCCGAATTCGAGGTGGGCGCGACCCCTTTCAATCTCGCCTATCACGGGCGCAACAACGCCCCGCTGCTGCGCAAGATCGCGCGGGTCTGCAGGTCGATGTATCCGGCAAGAACCGACTGCGCGCGCCAGGGGTTTTCCCCGGGCCGGCGCCTGCGCATCGGTTTCGTTTCGACTTATTTCCATGCACACTCGGTCGGCCGGACGACGTTCGGGCTCATCCGCGATCTGCCGCGCGACCGTTTCGAAGTCCAGGTGTTCGCCATCGCCCCGCAGGCGGACGACCTGGCCGAGGCCATACGCAAAAGCGCGGACCGCTACGTGCCGCTCCCGCTCGATCTCGGCCGGGTGCGCGACACGATCGAGTCCGCCGCCCTGGACATCGTGTTCTTCGCCGACATCGGCATGCACCCGCTCACGTATTTCCTCGCGTTCTGGCGGCTCGCTCCGATTCAGATGGTCACCTGGGGACATTCCGTCACCAGCGGCATCGACACGATCGACTACTACGTGTCGGCCGACGCGATCGAGGCCGCCGGAAGCGAGCAGTACTACAGCGAGAAGCTCGTGCGCCTGCCCGGCTATTTCATGCCGCGCTATCGCCGGCCGGCGCTCGACGGGCCGCGCGCGTCGCGCGGGCAGCTCGGCCTGCCCGACGGCAAGCACCTCTACTACTGCCCGCAGAATCTCTTCAAGCTCCATCCGGACTTCGACGCTGCGATCAGGGCCATCCTCGAGCGCGACCTGGAAGGCGAGCTCGTGCTGCTCGAGTTCGTCCGGGCGGGCGTCGCGGAGCAGCTGCGCCGGCGCTTCGAGCTCACGCTCGGTGCGCTCGCGTCGAGAATTCGCTTCGTTCCCCGCTCGGAGCATCGCAAGTTCCTGCAGTACGTCGCCGCCGCCGACCTCGTGCTCGACCCGTTTCATTTCGGGGGATGCAATTCGAGCTGCGACGCGCTGTCCCTCGGCGTTCCCGTGGTCACCCTGCCCGGCTCTCAGCTCCCGGGCAGGTTTACGCTGGGCCTGTACCAGGAGATCGGTCTCGACACCTGCGTCGCCCGCTCGGCCGACGAGTACGTGGAAATCGCGCTGCGCCTCGGCCGCGACGCGGAGCATCGCAGGTCGGTGTCGGAACAGATTTCGGCCCGCTGCGCGCGCCTGTTCGACCGGCCCGACGCCGGACTGGCGCTCGGGGAAGAACTGCTTCGAATCGCCGGGACTGCGCGCTGATGCTAGCCCTTTGCGTTCGCCGCCTCGCGCAGAGCGTCGCGGTCTTGTTCGTCATGTCGCTGCTCGTGTTCGCGGGCGTGTACGCGGTCGGGAACCCGGTGGACATCCTCGTCAACCCGCAGTCCGACCAGAACGAGATCGCGCGCGCCACCGCCGCGCTGGGGCTCGACCGGCCGCTCCTCGCTCTCGGCCTCTGGGCCGGCCTGAAGCCCCGATCGGCCGCGGGCAGGACCATTATGGCGGGCTCGATCCTGGGGTTCTCCCTCCCGACTTTCTGGGTCGGGCTCATGCTCATCCTGGTGTTCTCCGTGTGGCTAGGGTGGCTGCCGACCTCGGGCCGCGGGCCGACGGCGAATCTCCTCGGGATCCCGCTGAGCTTTCTCACGGCGGAGGGCCTGCGCCACCTCGTCCTGCCCGCCGCAAACCTGGCGCTATTCAATCTGTCGCTCGTCATCCGGCTGACCCGCTCGGGGACGCGCGAAGCGATGCGGCAGGACTACGTGCGCTTCGCGCGCGCAAAAGGCCTGACCGAGACGCGCGTCGTCGGCGTCCACGTGCTCAGGAACGTGCTCGTTCCGGTCGTCACGGTGGCCGGCGTGGAATTCGGCTCGGTGATCGCGTTCGCCGTAGTCACCGAGTCGATATTCGCCTGGCCCGGCATGGGAAAGCTCCTGATCGACTCGATCAACGTGCTCGACCGGCCGGTGATCGTCGGCTATCTGTGCATCGTCGTCACGCTGTTCGTAGCGATCAATCTCTTCGTCGACCTCGCCTACTCGTGGCTCGATCCGCGGGTGCGGTCCGGAGGAGCAAGGTGACGCCGGCGCGGCGAATCGCCACCGAGTTCGCGGCGAGCCGCATCGCGCTCGCGGGCCTCGCGCTCCTAGCGCTGGTGCTGCTCGCCGCGCTCCTTGCGCCGTGGATCTCGCCTCAGAATCCCTACGATCTGGCGCGGCTGGACCTGCTCGACTCGCGCCTGCCGCCCGGGGCGCGCTCGACCGCGGGCGAGATCCATTGGCTGGGCACCGACGACCAGGGCCGCGACATGCTGTCCGCCATCCTCTACGGCCTTCGCACCAGCGTCGCCGTCGGCTTGACGAGCACGGCGTTCGGACTCGCGATCGGCGTAAGCCTGGGCCTCGCGGCGGCCTGGTTCGGCGGCTCGCTCGACGCGCTCCTCATGCGCATCGCAGATCTCCAGCTCTCGTTTCCTTCGATCCTTATCGCGCTCGTGCTGTTGGCGGTGCTCGGGCAGGGCCTGGACAAGATCATCGTCGCGCTCGTCGCGGTCCAATGGGCGTACTACGCCCGCACCGCGCGCGCGGCTGCGCTCGTCGAGCGCAGGAAGGAATATATCGACGCCGCTGTCGCGCTCGCGTTTTCCAACGCGCGCATTATTTTTCGTCACTTGCTTCCGAACTGCCTGCCGCCGCTGCTCGTGCTCGCGACGGTCCAGGTCGCCGCGGCGATCACGCTCGAAGCCACGCTCTCCTTCCTCGGCCTCGGCCTGCCGATCACCCAGCCTTCGCTCGGCCTGCTGATTTCGAACGGCTTCAACTACCTGCTCTCGGGCCACTACTGGATCAGCGCCTTCCCGGGAATCGCCCTGCTCCTCGCCGTCGTCAGCGTCAACCTGGTCGCGGACCGCTTGGGCGAGGTCCTGGATCCGCACGAGCGCCGCCGATGAGTCTTATACTGTCGCTTGAATTATTCGGAGGAGGAAGCATGAACGCACTCAAGAAAATCGCGGCCGCCACGGCGCTTTTCGCCGCGGCCGGCGCGAGCCTCGCGCAAGGACTTAAAGCCCTGGAGCTGATCGCCTTCGCCGGCGGCGGCAACTGGCCGATCTGGGCGGCGCAGGAGAAAGGCCTCTTCGCGAAGAACGGCATCGCCGTGAAGCTTTCCTTCACGCCGAATTCCGTCGAGCAGATCCGCAACCTGATGAACGGAGCCTACGACCTCGGCACCACCGCGTACGACAACGTCGTCGCCTATCAGGAAGGACAGGGCGAAACCGAGCTCTCCACGCAGCCCGATCTTTTCGCCTTTATGGGCGGCTATTCGGGATCGCTGCGCTTTGTCACCCAACCGGATATCAAAACCTATGCGGCGCTGAAGGGCAAGACGGTCGGCGTGGACGCGGCGACCACCGGGTTCGCCTTCATCCTCTACAAGCTCGCGGCGATGAACGGCCTTGGCATTTCCGACTACAAGATCGAGAAGCTCGGCGGCACCCCGGCGCGCGTTCAGGCGATGATGGAAGGCAGGATCGCCGGAACCATGATCAGCTCGCCGTCGGAGATATTGCCCGAGTCCAAGGGCTATACGCGGCTGGGCGACACGACCACGACTTTCGGTCCCTACCAAGCCTCCATCGGGGTCGCGCGCCGCTCCTGGGCGGCGAAGAACGGCGACCAGCTGGTCGCCTTCATCCGCTCGTACGTGGCCGCGATGGACTGGCTGCAGCAGCCGGCGAACAGGGACGAGGCCGTTGCCATCTACGTGAAGTACGTCCCGAGCGCACCTCGCCCGGCGGCGCAGAAGGCCTACGAGGTGATGTTCGCCGACAAGGAAGGTTTCCAGAAGAAGGCGAAGCTCGACATCGAAGGCTGCCGCACGGTGCTGAAGCTGCGCAGCGAATTCGCGAAGCCCCAGAAAAATCTCATCGATCCCCTGAAATACATCGACGAAAGTTTCTACATTAAAGCCGTGCAGTAGCGACAGAGGAGACCCAAGACATGTCCCATGCGAAATCCACGGTAAGCGCAGCCCTAGTGGTAGCGGCTATCATCGCCGGCCTCGCCGCCGGCTGCGAGACCACCGACCCCTACACCGGCGAGAAGAAGACGTCGAGCGCCACGTTCGGCGCTCTCATCGGCGCGGGCACGGGCGCCGCGATCGGGATGATTTCCGGCCACGACGCCAAGCAGCGCAAGCAGCGGGCTCTCGTCGGCGCCGGGGTCGGCGCGCTTGCCGGCGGCGCCGTCGGCAACTACATGGACAGGCAGGAAAACGAGCTGCGGGCGCTGATGCGCGACAGCGGCGTGACGGTCACGCGCAAGGGCGAGGACATCGTCCTCAACATGCCCGGCAACATCACCTTCCGCACCGGCAGCGCGGACCTGAACGCGCAGTTCTTCAAGGTGCTCGACGGGGTCGCGCAGGTGGCGAAGAAATACGACAAGACCATCATCGAGATCGCGGGGCACACCGACAACGTCGGCGGCGCGGATTTCAACAGGCAACTCTCGCAGCGCCGCGCGAGCGCCGTCGCCCAGTACCTCCAGAGCCGCGGCGTGAGCGAACCGCGCATCATGACCGCCGGGGGCGGCGAGGATCACCCGATCGCGAGCAACTCGACCGAGCAGGGCCGCGCCGCGAACCGGCGCGTCGAGGTGACGCTCGCGCCGCTGAAGGAAGGCTGAGCCGCAGGGACCTACTCGTACATCCCGGCGCGCGCCTTGCCGCGGAACACGCGGTAGGCGAAGGCCGTGTAGCCGAAGAGGAAGGGAAACACGATCGCGACGCCCACGAGCATGAACTTGAGGGCGGACGGGTGCGAAGCCGCTTCCCAGATCGTCATGCGGTCGATCACCACGTAGGGGAACAGGCTGTAGGCGAGGCCGGCGAAGGCGAGAGTGAAGATCGCCACGGTCGCCGCCAGGGGCATCCACTCGAATTCCCGCTCGCCCCGCTTCAAGCGGCCGGTGGCTGCCCAGACCTGCCAGCCTGCGGCGAGGGTCGCAAGAGGGAGCAGCATCAAGGCCAGCGTGCGCGGAAAATCGAACCACTTCGCCTGCACCGTGTGGCTCACGAGCGGCGTAGCGAGGCTCACCAGTGCGACACCGAGCGCGACCCACAGCAAGCCCCAGCGCGCCCAGGCGAGCGCCTTTTTCTGCAGGGCGCCATCGGTCTTGAGGATCAACCAGGTCGCGCCGAGCAGCACGTAGCCGCCGCACAGCGACGCGCCCACCAGCATCGCGAACACGTAATAGCCGAATCCGGAATGGAACCCGGTGACGTAACGGCCGAGCATCAGCCCTTGCGCGAACGATGCGAGGAACGAGCCGAACCAGAACAGCCAGTTCCACAGCCCGCGGTGCCAGCCTTCGGCCTTGACCCGGAATTCGAACGCGACGCCGCGCAGCATCAGCCCGACGAGCATCGCCGCGACCGGCAGGTAGAGCGCGCCGAGCACGAGGCCGTGCGCCGCGGGGAAGGCGACCAGCAGAATGCCCACGCCCAGGACGAGCCAAGTCTCGTTCGCATCCCAGAACGGTCCGATCGAGGCGACCATCACGTCCTGCTCGCGCT
>VBCH01000152.1 GCA_005884455.1 Betaproteobacteria bacterium | reverse complement strand
CGATGACTACCACCCGCCCGCCCCGGGGAGCGAGCTTCAGGAACGGATGGCAGGTGCGCATCAGGAGCAGGTTCGCATCGAGGTTGACGCTCATCGCCTTGCGCCACTCCTCGGTAGGCAAATCGGCGATCTTGCGGCTTGCCGTGAAAATGCCGGCGTTCAGCACGAGCATGTCGATACCGCCGAAAGCCATGACGGCACGGCAGATCGCGAGCTCCACTTGCTTGTCGTCGGTCACGTCGCAGCGCAACCCGACAAAATCCGGGCGGGCGTAGAGCGATTCGATCTTGGGGTCGACGTCGAGTCCGGCGACAGCGGCACCGCGGGCGAGAAAGGCCTCCACCGCCGCTTTTCCGATGCCGGAAGCCGCGCCGGTGACGAGCGCCACTTCGCCCGCAAAAGCCTGCGGCTTCCCCCCTTTCTTGAGCTTCGCTTGCTCAAGATCCCAGTATTCGACGTCGAAGATGTCTTTCGGCGCCAGCGCCTGGAAGCCGCCTAGCGCTTCGGCGCGCAGAATCACGTCGATCGTGTGCTCGTAGATCTCTTCCACTATCGCAGTGTCCTTCGCCGTGCGGCCCGCGGCGGCCAAACCGAAGGCTGGATCCAGCACGACCCGCGGGGCCGGGTCGAGCATGGTCTTGGGCTCCTTCGCTTTCGGCGCATGCTCCCCGAAATAGCGGCCGTATTCGGCGACATACCGGTCGACGTCGGTACCGAGCATGGGCGTGCGCTTGGTGCGGATCACATGATCGGGTGTCGCAGGCCCCTGCTGGGAGATGCGTGCGATCTCCGGGTGCTGGGCGAACCCGAGCATTCGCTCGGTGCTCGCGGTCTTCAGGATTAGCGGGGCGCCCGCAGTATCGGAGAGTTTCCGTCTGAGGGTCGCCTGGGCATGTGCGTCGACGGTTCCGGCGGTGAAATGGTTCGTCGACACCGACCAGGCGCGCTTCGAATCGAGATATTTCTCGGCGAGCGTCACGAGCTCGATCATCCGCTCGTAGGATTCGCGGGCCGTTTCGCCGAAGGAGAAGATGCCGTGGTTCAGCAGCACCATGCCCACGGTGTCTCTTGTTCCCTGGGCACGGAACTCTTTCGCGCAAAACTGTGCGAGATCGAATCCGGGTATGAGGTAGGGAATCACCGCGCAGCGCTTGCCGTAGATCTCGCGGATGCGTCTTTCCCCATCCCTGGTATTCGTCACCGAGAGCACCGCGTCGGCGTGCGTGTGGTCGACGAACTTTTGCGGCATCAGCCCGTGAAGGATGGTCTCGATCGAGGGTGCGGGAGCGGCGGCCTTCAGCATGTGGGTGACGAGCTGGTTGACCATCTCGGGATCCGAGAGCGAAGGCAATTCCGCGAGTCGCAACACGTGCGCGAGGAGCACGGGCGAAAAGCCCTGTGGCTCGATCGCTTCCAGATCCCAGCCGCTGCCCTTGACGTAGAGGATCGTTTCCTCCTCGCCGAACAGGTTTTTCTGCCGGATCTTGACCGAGGTGTTGCCGCCACCGTGCAGCACCAGGGACTTGTCGCGGCCGAGCAGCCGCGAGGTGTAGACGCGCAGGCCGAGGTCGCCCCGGAATTGCCCCGCTTCCCGATCGCTCCAGAGACTCTTCATCGCCTTCCAGTTTGCCAATTATACTGATGGGAAATGCCCGCAGCGTTCACCATCCGAGTTCTCGCCTGGCCCGAAGCCTTGCCGCTGGCGCGCCCGGTTCGGGTACAGGTGTTCGTCGAGGAGCAGAAGGTTCCGCGCGAGCTCGAACTGGACGAATGGGACGAGCGCTGCGAGCACGCGGTCGCGTGTGATTCCCGCGGGGAAGCGATCGGAACGGCGCGGCTGCTTCCCGACGGCAGGATCGGCCGGATGGCGGTCCTCGGCGAATGGCGCAGGCGCGGAGTGGGCACCGCGCTCCTGGAAGCCCTGCTCGAGCGGGCCCGCAAGCGCTCCATCCGCCGCATCACGCTGCATGCGCAGACCCACGCGGCGGCGTTTTACCGGCGCTTCGGATTCAACGAGCGGGGAGAGGAGTTTTTGGAGGCGGAGATTCCGCACGTCGAGATGACGCTCGAGCTTTTCCCTGCGCGAGAGTGACCCGATAGCCGACCGTGCCGCTCACGCCGCCCTCTTCGGTGTAGCTGCGCTCATGGAACTCGATCCGTCCGTCTTCGCTGAAGAACAGCGCGGTCGAGCAGCGCGTTCCGTATCCGCCGACCGCGAGGATGCGGATCGCCGACAAGCGTTCCTCCAGCTCCAGGCTCACTCCGGTGCTGGGAAGCTCGCTGCCTGCGGCGCGCCCGGTGTCGCTCAGGAGCCCAAACGCCGCTTCAGAGTCGAAGGGGCCGTCGAGCAGGGCCGCGAGCCCTGCCTTGGCCTTCTCGACCTTGGGCCAGGGTGTGTCCAGCAAGTGGTTCGACAGGCCGTGAACACCCGGCGCAACGCGCGCCGCGCGCTCGCCGCGGTTGGAGAAGAAAAACATCGACCCGACGTCGCCCACGAGCAGGCTGAAGCCGTTGTAGTCCGCAGCGCGCTTTTCCACGAGTTGCACGTACTCTTGCGAGCTTGTCTTTCCGGTGAGGAAATCGGCAACCAGCGCCCCGCGCGAAGGCGCGCCTGTCTTCTTGTCCGCGGGATTCCGGTAGTTCGTCAGCGCAGCGAAGCGCCCTTCCAGGGTGATGCCGAGCCAGGTGCCTCCGGCTTCCAGATCGCGCCCGGCGAGAATATTCGGATGGTCGTCCCAGAACCCGGCCTGCGCAGCCGGGCGCCCGAAATACTCGTCGCGGTTGGCCGCGACGACCAAGCGGTAGCGGGGATGCGAACGCCAAGCGAACGCGATCAGGCACACGGCGACTAGAAGCTGCGGAAGACTTCCTGCTTCCGCGACGACCCCGGGACGAGCAGCGCCGCGAGCCCCCGGCGCTCGACCAGCTTGGCGAGCTCGGCTTCGAAGCGCGCAGCGTCCTGGACGTTTTCATAGATCTCCATCCAGGTGGTCTCATCGTCACGGCGCCGCAGGAGTCGTCCGTCGATGCCGGCGGTGTCGGAGAGCTCGCGCTGCAGCTCGAGTACCGCCGCGCGCGCCCGTTCCGCGTTTTGCACGGGGACGCGATAGTAAATGTAGAAGCTGAGCCTCACGCGACGGTGTAGGGGAGGGGGAGGAAGCGGAGCACTGGCCCGCCGATGGACTTCAGGTGCACGGTCGAGCCCTCGCGGCTCGCGGTCTGCACGGCCGCTAGCAGGTCGTGACCGCCGTCGGGCGAGGCTTCCGCGTTGACGACGATCCCGCTCGCCTGATCGCCGAGGTCTTCGCTGTAGAGAGGATCGCCCGCTGCGGCCGGTGCGGCGACGTTGGCGAGGAACATGCGGCGCCTGAGCTTGCCCAAGTGCTGCATGCGCGCGACCACCTCCTGTCCGGTGTAGCAGCCCTTGCTGAAGCTGACTCCCCCGAGAAGCTCGAAGTTCGCCATCTGCGGAACGAGCTGGTCCTGTGTCGCGGCGGTCACCCAGGGCACGCCGTCGCGGATGTCGAGCCACCGCCACGCATGCGCGCCCACGGGAACGAGAGCATTGGCAAGCCGTTGCCGAAGCGCGGCTGCGCTCGAGGGCACCAAAGCCAGCAGATACCTGCCGTCCTTCACCTTGATGACCGTACCGGTGTCCAGTCGACTCGATACCTGGTTCGGCTCCTTCGGAAGATCGGGGAACACCTCGCGCAGCGCCTGAGCGGCCTTCGGCCCCGCGGCGCCTGCCATCGCGATCGTGTCCGAGGCATCCGAGATCTTCACTTTCGCGCGAAGCACGAACTTCGAAATGTTCTTCTGGACTGAGGCGGTAATGTCACGCGACAGCGCCATGTGGAAGCCGGCCTCTTCGCGCCAAAGCAGGAAATTCGCGATCATCCTGCCCTTGGGCGAGCAGTAGGCGCCGTAGCTGCCCGATCGCAGGTCGACGCCTGCTACATCGCAGCTCAGCTGCCCCTGGAGGAAGGTTTCCGCGTCCTCCCCGCTGAACTGGAGGACGCCCAGGTGGCCGAGCAAGGCGAGGACGCTTCCCGATCGCGTTGCGACGAGATCGGGATCCGCCTGGCCTGCGGCTTCGGCAATTTGAAACGGCATGCTCATCTGCTGATGCTGTGGTTTAACGTTTATTATACGAGCGTAGTCAAGCCCGACGTTCCTTGCCGAAACCGATGCTGTTTCGACTGAAACTACTGCTCCTGGCGGCCTCCGCTGCCGCGCTCGGATTCTGCGGCTGGCTGTTGTGGTTCGCGCTCTCGCCGATCGAGCTCGCCGCGCCGACCGTGGAATTCTCGATCCGTCCGGGCAGCACGCTGCGAGGCGCAACGCGCCAGATCATTGAAGCGGGGCTGTCCATGCCGGGATGGAAGTTCGTTCTCCTCGCGCGCGCCAACGGCGCCGGCGCCGGCGTCAAGGCCGGCAGCTACCAGGTGTCCGACGGGGTGACACCGCTCCAGCTCGTTCGCAAGATCACGCGCGGGGAGTATGCGCAAGCGGAAATTCTCCTCGTCGAAGGCTGGAATTTCCGCCAGGTGCGCGAGGCATTGAATGCGCACGCTGACCTGAAGCATGACTCGGCAAGCTTCTCCGAGGCGCAGATCATGGCGAAGCTCGGCGCCCCGGGGCTCCTGCCGGAAGGCATGTTCTTCCCCGATACCTACGTTTTCGCCAAAGGTGCCAGCGATCTCGCCGTGCTCGCGCGAGCCCGCGGCGCGATGAAAAAGCGGCTCGAGTCCGCCTGGGCCGGGCGCGCCCTGGATCTGCCGGTGACAGATCCGTACGAAGCGCTTATCCTCGCCTCACTCGTCGAAAAGGAGACCGGCCGCGCAGGTGATCGCGCGATGATCGCGGCAGTATTCGCCAACCGCCTGCGCCGCAAGATGAAGCTGCAGACCGATCCGAGCGTAATCTACGGCATGGGCGAGAAATTCGACGGCAACCTGCGCAAGAGGGACCTCGTGGCGGACACACCCTTCAACACCTATACGCGGCTGGGTCTGCCGCCGCATCCGATCGCGATGCCGGGACTCGCGTCGCTCGAGGCCGTGATGCATCCCGCCCAGACCGACGCCCTGTATTTCGTGTCGCGCGGGGACGGGACGAGCGAATTCTCCCGAACGCTCGTCGAGCACAACCGCGCGGTCGCCAAGTACCAAATGCCCGGCGCACGCCGGAGTTCGGGCCGATGAGCCGCGGCAAGTTCATCACCCTGGAGGGCATCGACGGCGCAGGCAAGAGCACGCACGTCGGCGGGATAGCGGATTTCCTGCGCGGCCGCGGAAAGGACATCGTGGTCACGCGCGAGCCGGGCGGTACGCCGCTCGGCGAGAATTTGCGGGCGCTCGTGCTCTCCCAGACGATGGATATCGACACCGAAGCGCTTTTGATGTTCGCCGCGCGCCGCGAGCATATCGCGCGGGTGATTGCGCCCGCGCTCGCCTCGGGGAGCTGGGTCGTTTCCGAGCGCTTTACCGACGCCACCTATGCGTATCAAGGCGCCGGGCGTGGAATGGCGATGGATCGGATCGCGGCCCTCGAGCGTTGGGTCCATGGCGGGCTGAAGCCCGACCTGACTCTCGTTTTCGACGCGCCCGTCGAGGTCGCGCTCGCGCGGCTCGCGAAGAAGCGAGGCGATCGCTTCGAGCTGGAGAGCAGGGCCTTCTTCGAGCGCGTCCGGGCTGCGTATCTCGAGCGCGCTGCGGCAGAAACCCGCCGGATGAGAGTGGTCCAGTCGGGGAGGTCCCTGCCCGAAGTCCGGAAAGATGTCGAGGATATAGTTTCGACGCTGTGCTGAAAAATGATATTTGAGTGGCAGCAACAGCCGTGGAAGGATTGGACCCGGCTGCGGGAGCGCTTGCCCCACGCGATCCTGATGCAGAGCGGGGAGGGCCTGGGCGAATTCGAATTCGCTCAGACGTGCGCGCAATCGCTGCTGTGCGAAGGTCCCCAACCGGGCGAGCGGCCATGCGGCGCCTGCCGGGCCTGCAACTGGTTTTCGCTCGGCAATCACCCCGACTTCCGGCTGATCGTGCCCGAGAGCATGGCGCCCGAGCCCCGCGAGGAGGGCGCGGAGCCCGCGAAGAAGCGCAGCGAGCAGATTCGCATCGAGCAGGTACGCGAGCTCGGCGATTTCCTCGCCGTCGGAACGCATCGGGGGGGTCTGCGCGTCATCCTGGTCTATCCCGCAGAAGCGATGAACGCGAATACGCAGAACGCGCTGCTGAAAAACCTCGAGGAACCTCCTCCCGCCACGGTTTTTCTTCTCGTCACCACGCAGCCCGAGCGCTTGCTCGCGACGGTGCGAAGCCGCTGTCTCAGGCTTGCGTTACCGTTCCCGTCGTCAGAGCCAGTCTTGCGCTGGCTCAAGGAACAGGGCCTCAAGCAGCCCGAGACGACGCTGGCCGGCGCCGGAGGTGCACCGCTTGCTGCGCTCAAAGCCGCCGACACGGACGCCGATCGCCTTCTCTTTATCGAGGCTCTTGGGAATCCGGGCTTCGACCCGATCGCTCTCGCCGAAACGGTTCTGCGCGTCCCGCTGTGGGACCTGGTTGGATGGCTGCAGCGATGGACCTATGACCTGTTGCTCGTCCGAATCGCAGGTCGGGTACGGTATAGCCCGAGCCATGAACGGGTGATTTCGGATACGGCGCGTCACTGCCAGGCTGCGGATATCGCCGCTTACCTGCGCCGGCTGGCGCAAGCCCGGGCGCTCGCCCGGCACCCGCTCAACGCCAAGCTGTTCGTCGAGGACCTCCTTCTCCAGTATCAGCGGCTGGTCGCCCGGCCGTGAACGGGAAAACGGGCCCGGGGGCGCCTGTCGCGGCGGATTTTCCCGGATGGGTCGATTCGCACTGCCATCTGGATTTTCCTGAGTTCGACGGCAAGATGGACGAAGTGCGGGAGGAGATGAGGGCGAACGGCGTGACGCACGCGCTGTGCATCAGCGTTAACCTCGCCGGGTTTCCCAAGGTTCTGGCGCTCGCCGAGGCTTACGATAATTTCTTAGCGACGGCGGGCGTGCATCCGGACCACGAGGATCGCACCGCGGTGAGTCCGGCGCAGCTGGTCGAGCTCGCGCGCCATCCGCGGATCGTCGCGATCGGCGAGACCGGGCTCGATTACTACCGCCTGAGCGGTGATCTCCAGTGGCAGCGCGAGCGCTTTCGGGCGCACATACGCGCCGCGCGCGAATGCGGCAAGCCGCTCGTCATCCATACGCGCCAGGCCGCCGAGGACACCCTGAGCATCATGCGGGAAGAGGGGGCCGCCGAAGTAGGGGGGGTGATGCACTGCTTCACCGAGTCCGTGGCGGTAGCCCAGGCTGCGGTCGCCCTAGGGTTCCATATTTCGTTCTCGGGCATCGTGACCTTCAAGAACGCCGGCGTCCTGAGGGACGTGGCCCGGTGGGTGCCGCTGGAGCGTCTGTTGGTGGAAACCGACTCCCCTTACCTCGCTCCAGTTCCGCATCGGGGAAAAACCAACCGGCCGGGTCTGGTCCGCCATGTGGGGGAGGAAGTCGCTCGCCTTCGCGGCGTTTCTTTCGAGGAGCTGGCCAAGGTGACCTCTGGCAATTTCTTCAGACTCTTCGCTGCGGCAAAAAGCTAGAAATAGCTTTAGGTTATAGCTATAACATGCTAATGCATTGATGGAAGAGTGGCAGCCCAGGTGCTCGAAGCGATCGGGTTTGGTTGAGAGAAGGTTAATTTTACATAATATACATATGCAATAATACATCCCGCGAGTCAGGGACGCTGTGGCCTTGCTTCCATGCGCTTCTTGAGCTCTACCGCCAGCGTCGGATCGAGTTTCTCCAGCCGCTCCAGGGCCACCGGGATTTCGTCGCGCTCCCCCAGCCGAACATGCGCAGCGCCCAGCTCGAACCACGCGCGGGCGAAATCCGGTTCCAGGCGTGCGGCCTCCCGATACGCAGCGACGGCTCGGTCGAGCCGATTGGAATCGCGATAGGCCTCTCCAAGAAGGAAGAACGTCGCAAAGGAGGTTCGGCCTATCGCGCTCGCGCGCTCTAGGGTGCGAGCCGCCTGACCCGGCTGCCCTGCCTGACGCTGGGACTCCCCGAGCAGGTTCCAGGCCCCGATGTCCTCCGGGTTGCGCTGGATGACCCTGGAGAGCGCTGCGGTTGCCTTCGGATAATCGCCGCGGCGCACCCAGGCGTAGGCGAGGACCACCCCCCAATCGGAGCCTTCGGGATCCCGGCGCTGCCGCTCCTCGGCGTAGCGCGATAGCCCTTCCCAATCCCGCTTCCGGTTGAGCTCGGCGATTCGCTCGCGCTCCTCGAGGCTGTCACCGCGCCCAACGAGGGCCGACGCGAGCAGCGGGTCCGCCGGGAGCGGCGCGGGTTCCATGCTGAAAGCGGAACCGCGGGGTGGAGCGCAGGCGCAAAGCGCAACACAGGTCGCGAAGGCTGCTGCGAACGCCTGAAGGCCGGAATCAAACCTTGTTTTGATAGACGTAGGCCTGCTGCTTGACGCTCGATTCCCGGGTGCGCTTCAGCTCCTCGGGGTCGAGCTTTCGATCCCACCACAGAGCTCGTCCTTTTTTTTGCTCCTGGACGATGTGCGGCTTCTCCTGGAGCAGCTCGCGGATCATTCGAGTGATATCGGATTCGTAGGGCTGAGCCATGGGTTGCGGATTATACGCCCCTTGCCAAGCGGGCAAAGACTGTATATAAATACAGATACGGAGGTCCCATGACCGAAGAACTCACCCCCAAGCAGCAGAAAATCCTCAACTTCGTCCGCAAAGCCATCCAGAAGACCGGCTTCCCGCCCACCCGGATCGAGATCTCGAACGCATTCCGCTACAGCTCGCCCAACGCCGCCGAAGAGCATCTGCGCATGCTGGAGAGGAAAGGCGCGATCGAGCTGACTCCGG
>VBCH01000151.1 GCA_005884455.1 Betaproteobacteria bacterium | reverse complement strand
CGGCGCCCATTTCAGTATTCCGTCCAACACCCAAAGACGGCTTTGGCCGGTGAAGCTGTTGGTTGTCCCGGCTGGGTCGTCAAAGGTGCGATCCTGGGGCGAAGTGCTCAGATATGAAATCCCGGTCTGCCACGCGGTGCCCGTTCCCAAGTCCCCGCCGACGTGCGTGAAAACGTTGCCCGAGCTGACGCCGTTCTTGTTGCGCGGTCCGGCCGGGCCAGCGGCCGCGGGAAACTGGCGACCGCGGCCAAGCTCGACGCCCACGTCGAAATAGAGATCGGTCGGAGCCACCCATTTCAGCTGGATCCCGTCCTCGTTCAACTGGTTGCCGAGAAACACCTTGTTGGCGAGCGGCGCGTCGGTGAAGTCCCAGGCGTGCGCGTGGATTTGGTTCTGGTAACCCACTGCCGAGAAGAACCGCCCGGCCTTGATCGTAAATCCATACGACAGGGAAAGGGTCTGGATGTATCCCTCCTCCACGCCGATGCTGTCTTCGGATGAAATCGATGCGATCAGGGTTCCACGGAAGTGATGATCGATGTTCGCCGCGAGGGCGAGCTCCGATTCGCCCAGGCTCAGGCCGCGCACCCCTGGTCCGACGTCGCCGAGCGTGGGCACAAATCCGTTGATCCTGAATGTGTTCGGATCCTGGGAAAGATTCGAATAGATGCCGTTCAAAATCACCGAAACGGCGGGGTTCATCGCGCTTTCACTGGCGGGACGGCTCGAAGCCTGTATAACCGCCTGCTCGGCGTCCGTCACGCGTCTGTCGAGTTGCCTGACTTGCTCGCGCAAAGTCTTCAGCTCGTCCTGCGTTTGCGCAGTCGCGGCGTGGGGCAGGCCCAGTGCCGCCGCGACGGCGAGCGCCATGGTTGCCTTTCTGTGCATGATGTCTCTCCAAGTTCATGCGATCACGATGCGCCTCGAGAGGCGGTCGCGAACACGGTCGCTTCGCGAAAGCGAAGCGGGTTACCGAGCGACCGAACTAGGAGAGGATTGGCGGCGCGCGCGAATCGAATACGATTCGCGGCGAAAACGGCAGGGGAAGTACGACCGGCGCGAGGGCCGGCAACACGATCCTGGGCGGCTCGATCGCCAGCGCAAGTGCCGGCAGCGCGCTGTCGACTGCGTGAAATGCAATGCACTGCTCTGCGGGATGGCTGACGGGCGGGACGCACTTACCGCTGCGCTCGGCCTTCGCCATGTCGTGCTGCACGTGCGACAGCGCGTGCAGCTGTGCCGCCTGCTGGGTAAATACCAGCGCGGCGGCGAGAAGCAGGTGACGCAGAGTGCGGTTCGGCGCGACCGACGTTACGGGCAGCATCGGGTGCAAGTCTACTACAAGGCGAGCTTGATCCGCGACAGGTCGATTACTACTCCCCGTAGAGCTTCTGCTTCTGCTCGCGGCGCGACTGCGCCTCGATGGTAAGCGTTGCCGTCGGCCGCGCGATCAGCCTGGGGATTCCGATCGGATCCCCCGTCTCCTCGCAGTAACCATAGTTGCCCTCTTCGATGCGGCGCAGGGCCTCGTCGATTTTCTTGAGGAGCTTCCTCTCGCGGTCGCGCGCGCGAAGCTCCAGAGCGTACTCTTCCTCGATGGTCGCCTGGTCGGTCGGATCGGCCTCCAGTTCGTGCTCCCGCAGATGCTCCGAGGTCAGATCCGCCTTTTCCAGCAATTCCCTTTGCGTCTCGAGCAGGCGCTCGCGGAAGAACGCGAGCTGCTCGGCGTTCATGTACTGCGACGCGGGGGCACGCAACAACTCGGCTTCGCTCAAGCCGTTCTTCTTCGCCGGCTTCTGCTCCGCCACCTTCTGCTCGGCCGGCTTCTGCTCGGCCGGCTTCGCCTTGGTCACCAGCTTCTTTACTGCTTTTCCACCAAACATTGTTCCAATCCCTTCATAAATAAGTCCTGCGGCAGATTCTTGCCGATGAAAACCATCGTGCTCGAACGCTTTTCATCCTTGCCCCAGGGGCGACCCAGATCGCCTCCCATGAGCATGTGCACCCCTTGAAACACGACACGGTGCGTGTTCCCCTTCATGTACAGCACTCCTTTATAGCGCAGCATGTCCGGTCCGTAAATCTGCACGACCCCGGACAGGAACTCCTCGAGCTTCGCGCTATCGAACGGCTTGTTCGAGCGGAACGCGAAGGAGCTGACGTGCTCGTCGTGCTCGTGCTCGCTGTCCTCGAGGAACCCGGGATCGAGCTCCAGGGTCGCGTTGAGGTTGAAACCACGGATGTCGAGAACGTCCTCGATCGGCGTATTGCCGAAATGCACCTTCGCTATCGGCGCCCGGGGATTCATCTTCGTGAGGCGTTTTCTCAGCGTTTCCTGCTCGGTTTCCGACACGAGGTCGGTCTTCGACATGAGAATCCGGTCGGCGAACCCGACCTGCTCCTGGGCCTCGTGGAACTCGTCGAGCTGCCTCGCGGCGTGCTTTGCGTCCACCAGGGTGATGACGCTGTCCAGAAGGTAATAGTTGCCGATCTGCTCGTCGATGAAGAAGCTCTGCGCGACCGGGCCCGGATCGGCCATGCCCGTCGTCTCGATGATCACGCGATCGAATTTGAGCTTGCCGGAGTCGCGCCGCTCCTTCAGCTCTCCGAGAATGCGGATAAGGTCGCCGCGTACGGTGCAGCAGACGCAGCCGTTGTTCATCTCGATGATCTGCTCACCGGTTTCGCTCAGGAGGATCTCGTTGTCCACGCCGGCCTCGCCGAACTCGTTCTCGATCACTGCAATGCGGTGGCCGTGCTGCTCTTTGAGGATACGGTTGACGAGCGTGGTCTTGCCGCTTCCCAAGAAGCCGGTGAGTATGGTCACCGGAACCATGTTTTCCTGTGCCGACAATTCTATCTCCTGGCACCTCTCGGCGTTCTCCGCCCGCAAACAAGCTTATTTGAGCATATCGATTCGCGGTTTGCAGCGAAGCGTCCGGGTAGTCCGGACGGCACCGGCAGCCTGAAAAAAGGGCGCATTACAGCACGCCCGGCATTACAAAGCAACCCATCCCGTCGCGCGACGGCATCACACAGTTTGCAGGCTCCTACAGCCGTTCCAGCAACAGCCCTTTCAGGTACTCGCCTTCGGGAAACTCGACGCGCACCGGGTGATCCGCCGCAGCGCGATAGCGCTCGCGAAGCAGGAGCGACACCCCTGCGTCCGCGGCAGCCCCGGCGAGGATTTTCTGGAAGAGCTCGGGCGACACGCCGCCGGAGCAGGAGAAAGTCGCGAGCAGCCCTCCCCGCCGCAGAAGCTTCAGCGCATTCAGGTTGATGTCCTTGTAACCGCGCGCAGCGCGCTCGGCGTCCTTCGGCGTCGGAGCGAACTTCGGCGGGTCGAGCACGACGAGGTCGAATTGCCTGTCTTCCGCCCGCAAACCGCGCAAGGCCCCGAATACGTCCGCTTCGCGCCAATCGGCGCGATTCGCCTCGGCCCCGTTCAGCGCGAGGTTGCGCTTGGCCAGTTCGAGCGCAGGCGCCGAACTGTCGATCGAGAGCACCGAGCGAGCGCCTCCGGCGAGCGCGGAAAGCGCAAACCCGCCGGTGTAGCAGAACCCATTGAGCACCTCCCGGCCCTCGGCAAGGAGCCCCACGCGAGCGCGATTGTCCCGCTGGTCGAGATAAAACCCGGTTTTCTGCCCCGCGACGACGTCGACTTCATAGCGGATGCCGTGTTCGACGATCTCGAGCGGTCCGTCGGCCGCTGTGCCCGCGATCAGTCCGGTGCGCGCGGAAAGACCTTCGAGCTCGCGTCCCTCGGTATCGGAGCGCTCGTGGATCCTCGCGCAGCCGCTCCGCTCGCGGAGGATCGCGATGAGCGCGTCGCGCCACTTCTCGCAGCCCGCGGAAAGGAGCTGTACCACCAGCGTGTCCGCGTAGCGGTCGGCGACGAGGCCGGGGAGCCCGTCCGACTCCCCGTGCACCACGCGCAACGCGTTGGTCGTCTGCGGCGGAATCGCCGCACGCCTTAGGGCTAGCGCGGCCTCGATTCTCTTTTCGAACAGATCCGGGCCGGGGATTTCCGTCTCCTCGAAGCTCCAGACGCGAGCCCGGATCTGCGAGGCAGGGCTGTACGCCGCCCAGGCGAGGAAGCGCCCGTCTGCGCCTCGGATTTCCACGGTATCTCCGCTCTGCGGCGCTCCGCGGACCTCGGCGATCGCCCCGGAAAATATCCACGGGTGGCGCCGCAGCAGCGAGCGCTCGCGCCCAGGCTTCAGGGTGAGTCGGGGCGCAGCGCTCACGAGCGAACGCGGGCTAGACCCAGCCAACGCTGGGACGGAGGGGGTTTCACTCACGGCTTTTTCACCGGCATCTGCGCCTTCCGTTTCGCTCGCGGGTGCGCGGCATCATAGGCCTTGCTGAGGTGCTGGAAGTCGAGATGGGTGTAGACCTGCGTGGTCGAGATGCTCGAATGCCCGAGCATTTCCTGTACCGCGCGCAGGTCGCCGGAAGACTGGAGCAGGTGCGTGGCGAAGGAGTGACGCAGCATGTGCGGGTGCACGTGCTGCGGCAGGCCGAGACGCCGCGCCCAGTGCGCGAGAGCGTAGCGCACCGAGCTGGGCGCTATGCGCCGGCCGCGCGCGCCGACGAAAAGCGCCGTTTCTCCGGGTCTTGCGAGCCTCGCGCGCTCGCTGAGCCAGGCCGCGATTGCGGCGCAAGCCTTGCTCCCGACCGGTACGGTGCGCGTCTTCGCACCCTTACCCGTCACCGTGACCTCGGCTTCCCGCCGCATGCTTTCACCGTCCGCAACATCGAGGCTCACGAGCTCTGCAAGCCGCAGCCCGGAAGAGTAGAACAACTCGAACATCGCCTTGTCCCGCGATTGCGCCGGTCCCTCCGCCGAGGTGTCTAACAGCCGCGACATGAGGTCCGGGGAAAGCGCCTTGGGCAGCCCCTTCGGGCTTTTCGGCGCGCGCAAACCGACACAGGGGTTGTGGGTAAAGCCGCGGTGCTTGACGAGCCAATTGAAAAAGCCTCGCCATCCCGAGAGCAGGTATGCAATCGTCCGGCCCGACATGCCGCGCGCGTGCAACCGCGACACGGTGTGGCGCAGATGCTGAGGCTCGAGCTTCTTCAGGGACACGCCGTCATTCAACGTGAAGAGCTGCTCGAGCGCGCGGCGGTAATTGCGCGCAGTCCCCGGGCTCAGCCGCCGCTGGTGCGCGAGCTGATCGAGAAATTCTTCGAGCAGCCTGAGGCGGGAGTCGTTCGCCATTCCCGCCGGCCGCGGCTAGAGAAATCTCAGCAGGGCCGCGCCGGTGAGCTCGCTCATGCGCTTCAGATACAGCGTGCCCATCTCCGGATAGAAACGCAGAACGTCCTCGCTGCCCAAGGCAAGCATTCCGAAGCATTCCTTGTCGCGCAGGGCCATGTGGGCCACCGAGCGAACGTGCGAAGCCCCCTCACCGAACCAGGCTGCGGCCTCGGCGTCCTCGCTCGGGCCACAGAACGGCTGCGACAAGGACGCCGCGTAACGCTTCAGTCGGTCGCCCACCGGACGGAACTCCGCGGCATCCCCCGCGGCCGGAAAGGTTCCGCCTTCCGCGCCCCAGATCCGCAGTGCGGAGTGGGGTACGGCGAAGTCCTCGCGCAGGTGCAGATAGAGCATGGTCAGGAGGCTTTGCAGGTCGGGCGCGGAGAGCAGGCCAAGGCTCAGGCGGTGCATTTTCTCGCCGATCGCGTCGTTCTCCTCGCCGATCTGCAGGAGCTCGGTCAGGCGCGACTCGAGCGCTCTGCTCTTCTCGCGCAGGCCGAGCATCTGGCGGTCCGAGAGCGGAATGGCGCGCCCGCCGTGCGGATGCGGAACGGTGATCTCGGCGAGCATGTCGGCGTAGCTTTCGAAGAAGTCGGGATTCTCCCTCAGGTAGCGCGCGACATCGTCAGCTCTCAATTTCGATCTCCCCTTCGAACACGGCCACGGCGGGACCGGTCATCCACACCGTGCTGTTTGGATCATTTTCCCCGCGCGCCCATCGTATCGTCAATCTGCCGCCGCGCGTGTCGACCCCGACCGATTCGTCGAGCAGCCCCTCGCGGATGCCGGTGACGACTGCAGCGCAGGCGCCGGTGCCGCAGGCGAGCGTCTCTCCCGCTCCACGCTCCCATACGCGCAGCCGGATGCGCGTGCGCGCGAGCACTTGCATGTAGCCCGCGTTCGTGCGCCGCGGGAATCGGGGATGACGCTCGATCAGCGGCCCTTCGGTCGTGACCGGCGCCGAATCCACGTCGGCGACGGTCTGCACGGCGTGCGGATTGCCCATGGAGAGCACGGCGACTGCAGCCTCGCGACCGGCGAGCTCGAGCGGCCAGCGCTTTCCTCCTCGCACCGCCTGGAGTCCGCTCGCGTTGAAGGGGATACGCTCGGGGTCGAACAGCGGCTTTCCCATGTCCACGGTCACCTGCCCGTCGGCCTCGAGGCGCGGAGCGATGATCCCGGAGAGCGTCTCGACGCGGATCTCGTTCTTTTTCGTGAGGCCCTTGTCGTGCACGAAGCGCACGAAGCAGCGCGCGCCGTTGCCGCACTGCTCGACTTCTCCGCCGTCGGCATTCCAGATGCGGTAGCGGAAATCGGCGTCCGCGCGCTGCGGCTTTTCCACGAGCAGCACCTGATCGCAGCCGACGCCGAAATGCCGGTCCGCGAGCCGCCTGGCGAACTGCGCAGTGATCTCGATGCGCTGGCTGACGCCGTCGATCACGACGAAGTCGTTGCCCGCGCCCTGCATCTTGATGAATTTCAATACCACTTCGGCTCGCCTTCGGGTCGCGTCTTGAAGCGCTTGTGCGTCCAGAAGTATTGCTCGGGCATTTCGCGCACGCGCTCCTCGATGAAGGCGTTCATGCGGCGAGCGTCGGCCGCATCGTCGTCACCCGGGAATTCCTCCCAGACCGGATAGCAGCGCAGCTCGTATCCGGCGCCGCCTGGCAGCATTCGCGTCACGCAGGGCAGTACGCGGGCGCCGGTGAGCCGCGTCATGCGCGAAAGGCCGGTGATCGTCGCCGCGGAGGCCGCGAAGAACGGGACGAAAATCGCATCGCGGGGACCGTAGTCCTGGTCGGGGAGATAGTAGAAGGGGATCCCCTCCTTCAGCGCGGCGAGCGCCGGGCGCACGCCCTCCTGGCGGGATATCGCGAGCTGGCGCCCGAAGCGCGTTCTCCCCGAGAGGAGCAGCGCGTCGAAGAAAGAGTCCTTCTGCCTCGCGAACATCCCCGCCATGTCGATTTCGCAGGTCAGTCGCGTGCAGCCTGCGTCCAGGCCGACGAAGTGCGGCGCGAGCAGGATGAGGGGCTTTCCCTTGAGCGCTTGGATCCGCTCGAGTCCGACAATTTTCACGAGCCGCATCACGCGCTCGCGCGGAGCCCACCACAGAATCGAGCGTTCGAGGACGCTTCGGCCGAAGGCTCGGAAGTGCGCTTTGGCAAGTGCGAGGCGCTCATTTTCCGTCATCTCCGGCAGGCAGCGAGAGAGATTGATCAGACAGACCGTGCGCCGCTCGCGTCCAAGAACGTACAGGAGCGAACCGAGAGCGGAGCCGAGCGGAGCGAGCACGGCAAGGGGCAAGCGATGCAGCATCCAGGCGACGCCAACGGCAATTCGGGTCAGCAAGGCGGGCTCCCTTCTACCGGGCATCCGGCGGCAACACCCCCGCCGGCACCTTGTAGCGGTTGTAGCCCCACAGGTACTGCTCGGGATGGCGGCGAATCAGCCGCTCCAGCGAGCGGTTGAGGGCCCGCACCGCCGATTCGGGCGGCCGCGGCGCGAGCATCGGTTCCGCGAAGAAGCGATAGCCGCGCCCCCTGGGCAGACGCTGGGCGCAACACAACAGCACCGGAGCCCCGGTCTGCTCGGCGATCCGGCCGACGAGCGTCATGGTGTATGCGGGCCTGCCGAAGAACTCGACCCATTCGCCTTCACCGATACCCGGCACCTGATCGGGCAGCAGCCCGATCGCTTCTCCGCGTTTGAGTGCCTTCAACATTGCGCGCACCCCCCGCACATCGGCGGTAATGCTTTTCATCGCCGCGCCGCGGCTGCGCCCGATCCGCATAAGCGGCTCGAGGGCCCGAATTTTAGGTGTCCGGTACATCACCGTGATCGGCATGCGGCTCGCGACATATTGTCCGACCATTTCCCAGCAGCCGATGTGGGGCGTCACGATGATGACGCCCTTTCCGCGCTTCGCGCCGGCGTCTACGTGCTCCCATCCTTTCACCTCGACTACAAGTCCGGCCACCTCGTCGAGCGGGCGCAGCCAGACCGCCGGCACTTCCAGCGCGCCTTTGCCCGTTTCCGCAACCGCGGCGCGAAGGAGCCGAAAGCCGCTCAGCCCCGCGCTTGCGAGGTTGCGTTTGAAATCCCTCCGGTAGCGCGGTGAGCCGAGATAGACCATCCAGCCCAAGGCCGCGCCCAGAGCGTGTACCAGCGGCAGGGGGAGACGCGCCACCAGCCGTAGCAGGAATAGCATGCAAATGGGACGAAAGTGGGAGCGGTGTGGGTTGGGTGGGCTCGAGTCGCTGTGCTAGACTGGCAAACCTTTTTTCGCAGGGAAAACCGCCAGCATGAGCAGCTATCTATTCACGTCCG
>VBCH01000150.1 GCA_005884455.1 Betaproteobacteria bacterium | reverse complement strand
ACTCGAAATCGTCGAGCAGATGGCCGAGCCGCTGCACGCAGCGGTCAAGGTTGAGGTAATGCCGAAAACGCGATACGGCACTCGCAGCGCTTATCCGTGGCTGGGCAGGATCGACCTCCCAGGGATGGACGTAGAAGACGAATTCCTGCTGCTGCCGGTTCAGCCGGCGTAACGCCCAGCGCGTGAATCGGTATGGGAAGAGCCGGAAGTATCCGCCGCCCGCGACCGGAATTTTGAATCGGCCGCAGCGCAGTACCGAAATCGGGAATTCCACCAGCTGGCCGCCTCCGGGCGTCGTCAGGACATGCGGCCTAGGCTCGGCCTCGGGGATCCCATAACGGTCATGCCGCATGGGAAAGATGCTCGAATCATATTTGAAGCCTTCCTCGCAGAGGATGTCGAGCGCCCAGAGCGAGCGACGGGTAATCGAGTACGTTGCCGCACGGTAACCCAGCACCGGTTTCTGGCACAGATCCTCGAGCAGCGCCTTAGCGTCCCGGGTTTCGCTCTTGAACTCCGCCGGCGTCTGCGTGTAGATCAGCCGGTGGCTCATTCCGTGCGAGGCAACCTCATGGCCTGCCGCGGCAATCTCGCGCACGATCTCAGGACGCTGGCGCGCTACCCAGCCGAGCACGAAGAAGGTTCCCCGAACCGCGCGCCGTGCGAGCATTTCAAGGAGCGTCCCTGTGCTCTCGCCCACGCGCGGGCGAAACGCGTCCCACGACCCGCGGTCAATGACTTGCGCGAATCCCTCGACCTGGAAATAGTCCTCGACGTCGACCGTGAATGCGTTCTTCATCTACCTTGATGACCGGCGCCGTCAGCCGTCCTTCCGCCGGCGTTCTCTTTGCCGCCCCGATTCGGTCTGCGCATCGACTTCCCGGCGCTCGAACAGGTTTCGAAGATGTGCCTCGATTGCCGCCAGACTCATTCTGATGGACGCGAGCATCGGCGGGAGGCCCTCGAGCTTGCCGACCTGCTCTGCAATCGTCGCCAGCGACCGCGACTGTTCGCTCAGGACGTCGTGCCGCCCGCTATCAAAGGGGCGTAGGGCCGCTTTCTGGCGACGCTGGTCAACGCGTTCGGAGTGGAGCGGCCATTGAAGTTCGCCCGCGGCTGCCTCGACCACCTTCCCTGTGATTCTCGGGAGGTCGTCGGCATAAGCGAAGGTCAGTGCCGCATCGCACAGGGTATTGATCAGGCGCGGGGTACCCCCGGCGTACTTGTAGATGACGGGAAACGCATCCACCAGGAACAGGGCACGGTCCCCCGCCCCGGCAATGCTCAGCCTAAAGAGAATATATTGACACACCTCCTGCTCGCTCAGGGGGGGAATGTTGTAGCGCAGCTTGACGCGCTGAATCAACTGCTCCATGTCCGGATGGTCAAGGATCTCGTTGAGCTGGGGCTGCCCGACGAGAATCACGTGGAGGATCTTTTCCTTGCGCGTTTCCAGCCCTGCGAGCATGCGTATTTCCTCGAGCACTTTCGTGCTGAGATTGTGCGCGTCATCGACGATCAGCACGATTTGTTTGCCCTGCACGAACTGCTCCAACAGGAAAGTGTTGAGCATGTCGAGCAGCTCCACTTTCTTCGCATCGAACGGATTGAGTCCGAAATCCACGAGCATCGCTTGCAGAAACTCGACTTCGTCAAGCTGCGTCTGGAATATCTTCGCGACGACCACGTTCTCGTCGAGTTGCGACAGGAGCTTCTCAATAAGCGTGGTCTTGCCGCAGCCGATTTCTCCCGTGATCACCACGAAACCTTCGCGATTCCACACGCTGTAATCCATGTAAGCCTTGGCGCGGGTGTGAGCCTCGCTCATGAAGAGAAACCCGATGTCCGGCGTGAGTTGGAACGGCTGTGCCTTCAGGCCGAAATGCTTGAGATACATGGTGGCTACCGTCTGTATGGGCTGTAGAGCGGCCCGGTACTATAGCCCAAAAGCAGCGTGACACGGTTGTCCACGTAACCCTGCGGGGAAACATCGGGGGGAAGTTCGCTGTCGCGTTCCAAGCGTCTGCCCTCCGCCGAAACGGACAGGTTGGGCGTAAGTCTGTAGGTCACACCCAAGGCGACGGTGCGGTACGTGTCCCGTTCGCTGAAATTCGAACCGAGAATCGGATCCGGGATTGGGCGCTTCAGATTCGGGAATGTTCGCTTCAGATAATCCGCATCGGCGTAGATTCGCAGCGTGTCGGATGGGATCCAGCTCAGGGCCAGTCTCCCTCCGGCTTCGTTGTAATCCTGGTTCAGAGTGACGTAGTCGACGCGGCGCGCGTAACCCTGGAGACTGGACTCGATGCGGCCGCTCCTCATCACGTAGGTGAGCTCGCCGCGCTGGCTACGATATAAGTCTGTCGTGGCCACGTTCGACCCTCCGAGCGGTGCTACGGCCGCTGCCTCCGTTGGAATCACTGGCATCATCCTCGTAGTCGTCTCGTAGGCTAACCCACGGATGAGATCGGTCGCGGAATCCGAGATCTGGTCCGAAAGCAACAGTCGCACCGCCGACCCGGAAGTGAGTCCATACAGCGCTGAAACGCGGGCGAGTCGTCCACTCGTTTCTTCCCCGCCGTATCGCCGGATATGTGTAGTGCCACCCTCGACAATCAGACTGTTCAGCACCGAAACCCTCTTATAAAGCAAGAACTGATCCTGCCGGAGAAAATTCGTGTAGAGGGACGGGGGATCGAAATTTACGCGTGTTGCTACATAGTTCAGGGAAAGCGAATCCAGTTCCGAAAACTTGTACAACCAACCCCCATACCCCGAGTAGCGCTGGTTATCTCCGGGGCCCTCGACGTCGTATCGGCCGTATCGAGCGCCGAGTATGGGCGCGTTCGTGGGGTTAGCTCGAAAAGTTAGTTGCGGCCCGGTGCTCAGGGAATTGGTTTTCACGCGGTTGGTCGGTGTATCCGGCACCGAAAGGGAGAGGAGGGACTCCCTTGCAACATCCTCCACCGTCCAGGTCAGCAGCTGCGGCACCATCGACCACACCGCCACCCCGTTCAGGAAAGGGAGCGTTTCGTCCTGGTAGGTGTTGCGGACATACATGCGCCTTTCCACCTGCGCAACAAAGTCCGCGCTGAGATCAGCGGTGCGTTCTGTGTAGCCGATGCCGCCGAATAGCGATTGCGTCCATTCGGCACGCGGATCCGTGGGGCTTAGCGTGATGTTGCTGTCGTGGCCGAGCGCAAACCCCGTCCCGTAGTCGACTTGTCCGGCCAGCGCCGGAGCACAGCCTGTGCCGGTCCAAGAAAATACGGCAACGCAGCAGAGCCCCAACCAGCGGATGTTTGTGCGACCGGCATCGCTCGGCCCAGAATCCCCGCGGGCCGCCGACGCCAGCGCTGGAACCCGTGGCCGCGGGCACGGTTTCCGGCCGCTGGAGGCATGCGGATCAGGGAATCCAGGGAATGCGCGGTTCGTCGTTGAAGACAATGCCAAGCAGCTTCTTGTTACTGATTGTGTTCAGGCCGCTCTCGATCTGCGCGTTTGTGGCCCGTCCGTGGCGCGCAACAACGAGCACGTAGTCGGACAGTTCGGAGAGGATCCGGGCATCGGCGATATCCGACATCGGGGGACCGTCGAGGAAGATGAAGCGCTCGCGGTAGCGCTCGCGCAAGGAATCGATCAGGCGCCGCATTTTCATGGATACGAAATACTCCCCCGGAGTCTCGCGCAATCCACCGGTCGCAATCGCGCGAAAGCGTTCGATGCCCACCGGGTGAATGATCTTGGATACGTCCATCTCCGGATTTTCAAAGTAATCCGCCAGTCCGGGCAGCGACGGGTCGGGAAGGAGTCGATGAACACTCGGATTTCCGAGATTGCAATCGACGAGCAAGGCCGTCTTCGCGGAATCGAAGGCAAACGCAGCCCCGAGGTTGCGCGCGATGAAACTACCGCCGTTCCCTTTGCTCACGGAGGCAACGAGAATGACGGCGTTTTCTCCCTGGCTCTGTTGAACGATCTTGGTTCGCAGCTCGCGGAACACCTGGACCGCGGGCTCGTCGGTATGTTCGGGATGGATGATGCCTCGCTCCCAGAGCTCGTCTGCGCTCAGCAGCTTGCCTTCGTTCTCGGCCATGCGAGAGGTGGTCTCGGGAGGCTCGATTTGCTGCCCCAGGAGGGCCGTCCAAGGCGCGGCCCTTCCTCCCGCAGCCGCGGCAGGTACCAGCTGCAGATTCCCGCGTTCGTCTCCGGCTCTTTTCAGCGCCTTCTCGATCTTGCTCATGTCACAGCACTCCCACCAAACGCCCTACGGAAAGCGTCACCGAAAGGGCAAGTGTGGCGGTGACAATCAGCGCCAGTGTCGTCAGTTCCTTACGCAAACCTAACAGCTCCCCCGGACTCCACAAGTGCGGCACGATTGCCGCCACCGGCACCTTGTGTCTCTCGGATATGGCGCTCGCGAGACGCACGCGCGGATCGAATTGCAGCCTGGCGAAAAGGAGTCCGAGGGGAATCAGAACTCCGAGCACGAAACCCCCGAGCACGAATTGCCAGAATCGCGGCGCATTAGGGGACGGCGACGATCTGGCCGGTTCCAGAATTTTGAAATTCGATCCTTGCCGATCGCTGTCCATGCTTACTGAAACTCGCGCCCTCTCCCGTCTGCGCAGGAGATCCTGATAAATCTCCCGGTTGATTTGATCGTCGCGCGTGAGCTCGACCAAGCGTGCATCTCCGCTGTGCAGGCTCTTGCCCCGGTTGACCTCCTCCTGTAACAGCCGCTGCGCATCTGCAATGCGCGCTTTTAATGCATCGATCGAAAGCTGGTTCTGTAGCAGGTCGCGGCGCAGCTGCTGGTAGACGGGATTGTTCACGACCGTTTCATCCGGCTCCATGCGCTCGGACGGCTTGGCTTTCTCGCGGCGCTCACGCTGGGCGCTGGCTTCAGCCCTGAGATCCTGAATCTGGTTCTTGAGTTGCACGACGTCCGGATGGGTATCGTAAAAGCTCAACCGCAGCGTATCGAGCTTCGCCTGCAATTCGGCGATGCGTGCCCGGAACTGTCCTTCACGAGTAGCCAAGACTGTAACCTCGGCTTCGCCGTTCACCTGCCGCTCGAGCGACGCACGCTTCATCTCGGCCTCGCGCAGCTCCAAGGTCGTGTTCTCGATGCGTGTATTGAGCGCGATCAACCGCGCACTCAGTTCAATGTCGCTGCCGGGGCGCGCGTCCAGACTCGAAGAACGCAACTGCCTGAGCTCTTCTTCGGTAGACATCAGCTTGCGTTGGTATTCCTGAGCCTGCTTGTCGATGAAATCGAATGCCGACCGTGTCTCCGATTCTTTTTCGGCGACCATTTCTTGGATGAACAGCTCGGCGAAGGCTTTCGTCACGAGCAACGTCCGATCCTGATCGCTATCGCGGTAATCGATCTTGATGACATCCCTCCCGACAGGGGTGATCGTCGTCCGCGCCTTGATTTGTTCGATGAGTGCCTCCCGCTCCAAAGCTGGGCGGTTGGCCAACCACCCACCGCGTTCAAGAACCTGATTCATGACTCTGCCCCCGAGGATCACCTCGCGAGCGTTTCTGTTGCGGTCCGCCATTTCAGTAGGCACGGCGGCACCCTTCATCAGGGGCTCGATGATGTTCTTTTCGTCCACGATGATGCTGGTCGACGCCACATAGCTCTTCGGCCACAGCAGCCCTGCGGCCAGCATCGCGATGTTGACAATCACGAATAACCCCACAAACAGTCGGCGTGAGTGAAAGGACTCGTTGATGAGGGCATGGACTATCTGTTCTGGATACATTTGCATGGCGTGAGCTTCTTCGTCGACGGGTGACGCGGGTCTGGAAACTCTAGAACAATCGCTCGGGAACCGTGATCACATCTCCCGGCCTCAGCAAGTAATTCGACTCGAGCCGACCCTTCTTGAGAATGTCACCAAGGTCGATCTCGAATACTTCCGTCTTGTCCTTGACCTTGCGGTACAGTTTACTGCGATTAGGCGAGGCGAAGTCATTGACTCCGCCGGCCTCCAGTACGGCGTCGAGCACGGTCATTCCCTGGCGGTGAGGTATCGAGCGCGGGGTGCGCACCGCCCCGGTCACACGCACGCGCGACAGGAACTCGTGGGAGCGTAATTCCGTGAGGATCACGGCGACATTGGGATCGCGAATGTACTCGGACAGCCGCTTCTTTATGATTTCAGCGACCTCGCTGGGCGTGCGGCCACCTGCCTCGACATCACCAATGATCGGCACTGAGATTTTTCCGTCCGGTCGCACCGGTGCGGTCACCGATAACTCCGGATTGCGCCATACCGTGATCTGCACCCGATCGTCTACGCCGATACGATAACTCCCCTCGAAACTGGCGAACCGTTGAGCCGTGTCATCAGCGGGCTCCGGGACCCGGGGCATATCCTCGCAACCGGCCAGGATAAATGTCGCGACAAGCGCACCAGCCCAGCACCACTGTTTCATCTCAGCGCTCCGTGGGATCCTGTTGTCTCGGTCCGATATTCATCGCCTGCCTCGGCAGGTCGACGACGAGGCAATGGTATCTGCCACGGTGACGTGACGTTAACACCTAGCGCGCGCCCCGGCCAAACAAGACAACCTGCGCAGTTTGAAAGAGAATGACCAGATCCAAGAACAGGGAGCGGTTCTTCACGTAGTAAAGATCGAATTGCAGCTTATGCGCGGCATCGTCCACCGACGCTCCGTAGGGGTAGCGAACCTGCGCCCAACCCGTGATACCCGGCTTCACGGAGTGCCTGCTCGTATAGAACGGCACTCTCCGGCTGAGGTCGTGCACGAACGGCGGACGTTCCGGACGCGGGCCAACGAAGCTCATGTCACCGCGCATGACATTGATGAGCTGCGGCAACTCATCGACGCGCGTCAACCTGAGGAGTTTTCCCACGCGCGTAATGCGATCGTCGTTCTTTTTCGCCCATCGCGCGACCCCGTCTTTCTCGGCGTCGGTGCGCATACTGCGAAACTTGAGGATTTCGAACACCTGTCCCGACTCGCCGACTCGTTTCTGCCGGTATAGAATCGGCCGGCCGCTCTCGAGCCAGATAGCCAACGCCGCACCCAGCATGATCGGCAGAGTGGCGACCAACATCGCACCGCATACGCACATATCGAATGCCCGCTTCAAGACCTTCTGAAGACCGGTCTTGGAAAATCCCTCGGAAAAGACCATCCAGCTCGCGCTCAATGAATTTAGCTGAACATAACCGGTCTCCCGTTCGAAGAAGGTCAGCAAATCCACAATGCCGATTCCCTCAAGCTTGCACTCGAGAAGCTTGGCCATGGGAAAGTGTCCGTTGCGCCTGTCCCTCACTCCCACCACGATCTCGTCGATTCGGTGCTGCGCGACGAGAGAGCGCAAGGCATTGCAGTCGCCAAGCAACTTGGACTTGTCTCGCCCGGGCTGCTCGTCACCGCACAATACGAAGCCAACCAAATGAAATCCTGCGCGTGAACCGAGCCTGCTCAACAGCGCTTCAACCTCGGCCGCGCGGGATCCGCTCCCGAGCACGAGAACACGGCGCTTTAAGGTTTCGCCGTCGACAATCCCGAAGAACACAACCCGTGCCAGCACCGTCAGTATGAACGAAAATAGAAAGCTCAAGGCCATGATGCCGCGCCCCAGGAAGCTCACCGGTATGACGTAGAAGATGATCACCATCACCAAGGCCCCGGCGGGGTAGCTCGCAAGGAACCGCACCTGGTACTCGCGGTCATTCTTTTGCAACGCCGAACCGTACAGGCCGAAGGCGGTCATAACGCCCAACATCACAAGCGCATACGACAGGGCCCGAGGCAGCAGCCATCCGTAGTCCCCGCTGGGGGAATAGATTACGAAATGGATGTCCAGGTAGCGCAAGGTCCCGGCAAGATAGACCGCGCCCACGTGGATCGCCGCCTCCACCAGCATGAGCAGCACCAGCGGCAGCGACACGTAATGGCCGAAAATGCGGACGCTCACCACGCCTCCCATCTATTTACTGCTTTACTTGCTTTTGCCAGCAATATGCCCGCCCGTGCCGAAACGTCTTATGACCGACCCTATAGTCCGTTTGGATCGGTTCTTGTGCCCTTCTACCGGCTTAACGGGGGGTGTCTATCCTAGGCGATCCAGTGTTTCTCCGCAACCGATCGCGCCTCGGCCAGAAGGTTGCGGCCATTCGGGCGCGGCGCCAATACTGTGCTCCCTCGACAGCAAACATGCGAACGTATACTCCAATGCCAAGCGCAGGGATCATGCCAAGTTCGATTGTTGGATGTCCATAATAATGGTCAGGCGCGTGAGCGCGATGTGCGGCAGCGCACATACGAATATTTTTTCTCTAATATTCAATGAGTTCTGAGAGTTTCGAGGACGTCTGGCACAGTGGTCGGGCGGCGAAGCGGATAGGGTGCGCGGGCCGAATTCGCAGACCCCGCCTCGCCCGCCTGGGTTCGTTGTCGTCTCTTCGGCAATGAGGGGAAAAGCCAACGGCCTGACGTCCCGGTAACTCCCCGGCCGAACCCGGCAACGGGCTGAGGGGACGGCTGGCGGAGAGGGTGTCCGCGGTTACTCTAGCTAAAACGATGAGACAAAAAGAAACTTTCTTGCTAGGACTCTGTACCCACATCGCTACCCACACTCGACATTGGGAAGGTCAGGGATGCCGCCCTTCGGCTAATAGCTGCCGTTCGGTCGATCATCAAAAGCAATTGAAGAGTTGGCGTAGCCGGCGTGGACCGGCCCGTTGCCGCGGGCTGGGATAACGCAGAGCTGTCGTAGCCGGAGTCGGCCGTGAGGCGGGCCGCGCTG
>VBCH01000149.1 GCA_005884455.1 Betaproteobacteria bacterium | reverse complement strand
CGGCAAATATACTGGGAAACGTATACGACGACGACCGCTCAGACCTTGGCAGACTGGATGAAATTCGAGGTCTTCTGGCACCGCTCAAGCGCAGCCGATGGCCGCCTCTGGATGGCCGTCAACGGCCAGGTGATCGTCGATCACTACGGCTCGAACATGGGGGCCAACAACGCTCCCATCAACCGCATCTTCATGCCGAATCTTTACGGCAGCACCGCTTTCCCTATTTACCAGTGGATCGATGACCTGCAGATTTGGGACAGCTTCCCGCCTGACGCCGCCCCGCACTGATCCCAAGCGCTCGCGTTCAAAACGATCGAGGCCGCCGGAATCCGGCGGCCTCGCCGTTTGCGTTTCTATAGCCGTAGCGAACTCAGAATGCTTGCTCCGGCGTCGCCAGCCCGCCGCACATCTGAGCTTCGGTCGGCGCCGGCGACGGTCCCGTAGTGGACGGATTCGACTTATGCAGCTGGATGTTGCCGCCGCTAATGATTCGCGTCGATTGGAGATATCCGTTGCTCAGCCGGACCCCGAACCTGTCTACGCCGACCCCCGGCTCGCCGTTGTCCTCCATCCTGACCCGGAACGTCACAGTAAAGCTGCCCGCCCCGCCGTCGACCACGCCTTCGCCGCAGATGTCACGCGCGTTCGGAAACGCCGGGTCCATGAGGTACCCGGTGATATTCGTACTTCGCAGGTGAGCCGGCGGGTTGTAGCTATGGTCGAGAACATTCACGTGCCCCCAGAACTGGCCGTTCTTGCATCCACCGTGGGCGCCAAAATTGATGAATTGTCCCGAGTTGCCGAATATGAACCCGCCGCCGGTGATGAAGTCGCACGGTGCCGGAACGAAGTGGGCACTCGCAGGACCGCTCGTGAGCGTCCCCGCAAGCATCAGCGGTATTGCGAACAGCATGAAGATCGTTCTACGCATTGTTGCTCCTCTCGCATTCGTGTGAGCTTTGCTTGGCATTTAGATGCCCGCCTTCGCTGCTCCGATGACGACATCGGTCAAGCCGAGCGGATCCGTGACGTGCAGGGCGTTGACGACGATGCCGCTCGCCGACTGAACCTGCTCGTTCAGCACGACATTCAGACCGGCGACGGAAACGGCCTGGTTCGGAAGGCCGGTGGGAGAAACGGACACGCCACCGATCGTGAGCCCTTCGATGTTCGAGAGGCCGACGGGGGCTCCACCCGAAACCGCCAAAGCTCTCGATATGATGGTAGTGGCCGTGATGCCGATACCGGCTACCGTCATCGAGAGATTTCCGAGCGAGGCTTCCGATGCCACTTGGTCGCTCCACCCCATCGTCGCGGCGTGCAAGGCCTCCGCGCTGAGCAGGCCAGGGATGCTCCCCAAGGGTTGACCGGTGCCGAGCGGGTCGGCGGCATCGACGAGCGTGCCGCTGTCCGCGAGACTGGTGACCGTCCCGAGAACGACTGCTGTGACCGCGCTCGCCTGACCGGTGAGGGTTTGTGTCCCGCTGCTTCCCCCGCCTGGCAGCGGTGGAATTCCCGGCAGACCCAGCTGTGCCTGGCCGATTCCCGGCCACGCTGCCAGAGCCGCCAACGCCCCGGCGACTCCGATGACTTTCCAAAATCTCGATGCTCTGCTTAGCATGCTCACTCTCCTTTTGGGTGGTTGAAGTTGAAGCCTCTTCGAAAGGCCCCCCAAAAATAGAAGCGCGGTGTTACAGCAAGTCGCTCTGAGTTTGCCGCATCGCATAGTCCGAGTTGATGTTTCGAATAGTCTGAATGGCGGTTATTTGCAGCCGGATGACGATGTCCGCCCGAGTCGCTAGGACAGTCAGCGTGCGCGATCGCGAATTGAAAACGCGCGGCGATCGGGAGCCGAGAGCTGCGGCGGATGATCAGGCTTGGCAGGGCGAACGCGGCAATTGCAAACGGCGGTTCTTGAACGACCGGCCAACCGTTTCAGAATCTCTAGCGCCTGTGCCTCAAACCCGTCGCTTCACCGACTAGAACGTGATTCGTGCGGCAATCGAAACGACGTTGACTGCGTAATCGACGAAAGCGACATTTGAAGAGCGAGCCTCGCGCTGAGCGCTCATCAGCAAGGTGAGGGTCCGGGCGGGCCGATACGAAACCGTCACCGCCGCTGAGCGTACTCGGTCGGTTCGGCCTGAAGGAACTCCAGACGCCAGTCCCGGGTTGCCAAGGAAATCCCTGACGTTGTATTCGAAAACTCCCGACACGTCGATTTTTTCGGTGAGGCTGAGCGTCGGGCGCAGCGTGCCCCCCCTCACGAGCACGAAGCTGGAGCCAATGTCCAGGTAGGGATAGATGTCCCGCTGCGCGACGGCGGCCAGCGAAAACTTGCCGGTCGGTTTCCAGTCGTACTGGGCGCGGGCTATGTTGCCATCGAAGTTCTGTTCCGGCACATGCGCATAGCGTCGGCTGACCCGATCGGCGCGTGCATTCACGTGCGACACGCCGCTCAGAGTCCAGTCGGCAACAATGCCCACGCTGTCCTGGCCGTAGGCGTTGTCTACGGTGCTCCCCGGATTCGGAAATCGGCCGTCCTCCGTCCGCGCGCTGAGGCCCACGGAGGTATTCGCCGGAGTGACATAACTCAGGGTGACATCGGTGTAGCGAACGTTGACATCGTAGATCTGTCGCTGCGGATCGCCGTTTGTCTGTTCGAGTCCTCTCGCACCCGCCTGGAGCCGCCAGCGCGGCGTTACCAGATAAGCCGCATTGAAAAAAGCCTGTCGTGTCTTTAGACGATCGAGCGTCCTGCTTTGAGTGAACGCAAATGACGCCATCGCGGAGGTTTCCGAATATCCCAGTTGACCGCTCAGGTCGTTGCCGAGCTGCCACAGCCAGGTCGCCCGCGCGTCGTGGCCTTGATTGTCGAGATCGTTAAATTGGTTGTAGCGATTATCGTTCCACGTGTAGCCCGCCTGGAAACGCTGGCGACTCACCGGCGCATCCAGGTTGAACCCGAGTGAGGTGGTCCGGTACGTATCTCCCTTCGAGGACGAGTTGATGACAGTTGCAGGATCCGCGTCCTTCGAAATGCGGAATACATTATCGTCGTGAGTGTCTTTCTCCTCGGCGAACAGTGTGAGCTTGTCATCCCACGATGCAAATGCTTCCGCCGCCGGAAGGAAAAGGCCGGCGACGGCAATTGCCCCGGCCACGATTCGAAGCCCAAGGCCGGCGTGCCCCTGGGCGCCACGCAACGGAGTCACGGCCGCCTCAGATGGAAGACTGGGTTCGACCCGCAGGAATCCATGCCTCAAGCGTGCCACGGCGCGCTTGAGATGGGTAGTGGACTGGCGAAAGCCTCTTGCAAATCAGGTTTTGAGTGCCTGCGTCCCTTCACGCGTCATCACAGCGCCATGCGGCGACGCGCGATGGCGATCACGCCGAGCAGCCCCGCCAATACCATGGCCCAATTGCCGGGCTCGGGGACCGCGGGCGCCGGAGCGAGCTTGGCGTTGGCGATGAGAAAGAATTTCTCCGTGTCTAGGGCGCTGCTGCCGTTTGCCGCCACGAGGACTCCCTGCGGCTGCGACGCACCGACTACCTCGTGCCGATTGAACACCGCGCGCCGTTTCAACTCGGTGCCGTAGCTGTTCTTGCTGCCGGGCGTGAAATCGTACACGCCGGACGGCGAAAGGCCGAGTGTCTTGTTCGACGGCGATGCGTCGGCCCTGAAAGGGCTACTGGCAGGCGCATCGGCGCCGGTCGTCAACCGGGTTCGGGTTCCCTTCCGGGCGGCCGCAGCCGAAGTCAGCAGCGCAATGTCCGCATTGGCGCGGTTGTTGCCGTTCGCAGTAGCCTTTCCGTCTGAATGCGGCGTTGTGATTTCATCTAGAGAGGCTCCTGGATCGGCGACCATCGTCAACACGCCGTCGGCGCTGAACACCCTGTTGGCGCCGGTTTGTATGGAAGCGCAAGCCTGGCCGGACGCCGCTGCCAAGGCCAGCCAAGCCGCAAGCGCTTCGAGCATCAGCCTTGTTCTCATCGTACCTTCCTCTCAAGAACCGATATGAATCACCCCGGAGAATAGAAGGTCAACGTGACACTGAGTCGAGTGTTTCGCTCCGCGAGAATGGGTAGACAGAACTAAGGATGCCGGGCCGATTTCACCGGCTCAGTTGTTGAGAATGCGCAGCGCCAGCGCTTTGACGACGGCCTGAGTGCGGTTTTGAACATTCAGCTTGCGCAGAATTTTCTGCACGTGATTTTTAACCGTCAGGGGGCTGATCTCCAGGATGGTTCCGATCTCGATGTTGCTCTTGCCGAGGTGAATCCATTTCAGGATTTCCTGCTCGCGCGCGGTAAGAAGACCAGCACCGCCGGGATGTGCGCTGGCGCCTTCTGCCGGCCGGTCGATCTGGGTTCGCACCCATGCCAGGTGCAGGAACGGCACGATCAGTTCTATGCAATAGACCTGCCGGGGGCCCATCGTCTGCGCCCGGCACGCGAAGGTGAATAAGCTCGCCGGTTTTCCGAAAGCATCGTAGGTCCCATGCGTGACCACCGTGTCCACCCCTATGCGGTTGAGTTCGCGCGCCAGCGGGCTCTGGGCGAACGGACTCGCGGCCCCCGTCTCAAAGACCACGGGCCGGTAGGAGTTCTCTTCCCAAGTCTTGATGATGTGCGGCACCATGGATGTATCCTGGAGGAACATGTTGCTGAAAAGCGCGGGCTCGAGAGGAGACGTCGAAAAGCTGTCGACGCGAAAAGACATTGGCTCGGTATTGCGCAGGGCGCAGATCAGCACCTCATGCTTCACCAAGTCTTGCAGCAAACCCTGGGTCCAGGTAAAAAAGTGATGTCGCGCATGCACCCGAAGCGAGGCATCCATGATGAGCTTGAGCGATTCGAGCTCGAGAGGGTCCAATAGGGCCGCGCTACCGGACGTGCCGCCGCTCACTGGGGCTTGAGACTGATAGGCGGGCAGCGTGGGATGACGTTCTGCAATGAGCGGGTGTTCGCTTGCTTGCATAAGACAACCTCCCGGAATCCAAGACTCGTCCTAGGTAATGTGCGAGTAGCGTGCGTAATATGAGTAGCGCGTATTAAATGAACGTGAAAATGATTTTGGATGCGGAGTCTCCGAAGCAACCCATTGTTTGTACTCGTACTTCACTCACGCGCTCCAGCGGCACAGTCTTCGGCAACACGGCGCCGATGCCGATCCGTGATCGCGTCGCGCGGTAGCCATTAGACACGGCTCCCGCTGGGCAACGGGACAATTTCCCCGGCATGGCTTGCGGCAACTCCAGACACCGGCGATATGCATCGCCCGTGAAAGTAGTCCTTTGGAGCTAACCCGCCGTGTCCGCAACGTTTGCAATTGGGCGCTACCGTGTTGTGCAGGGCGGAGCGAATCGTCCCAGAACAAGGTTTCGCGCCGCCGGTTGCCATGAATAAATAGCCAGGACTCATTAGTTCCTCCGATATCCGTTACGGCCCCCCTCCCGCTCACTTTGCTCGCCGCGCACCACTCCCATCGCCTATTCCTCGACCACCGGCTCGCGCCTGCCGCGCTGGTGCAGGCCACGCTCGATCCTCTTGTAGCGATCGGCACGCTGCTGCTGTCCGCCTTTGCGTTCGGCAAAACGTTCGAAGGCGCCTATCTGATTCTCGCGCTGATCGTGTTCTCGCTCACCTTTCCCGCAACCCCTCCGAAAGGCACCAGCCTTAGAGCGCTCGCCGCCGACGTCGCGTCAAGCTGGTTGGTGGTCGTCGCACTCCTGTTGCTTATCGGGTGGGCGACGCGGACACTCGGCTCCTTTGATCCGCGCGTCATCCTCGCGTGGGTACTCGCCGCTCCGGTCGCGCTGTTCACCGCGCGCGCGCTCATGCCCGTGGTTCTGCCGCGCCTGCTCGCGGCGGAGGGCGTGCAAAGAGTTGCCGTCATCGCAGGGGGAGGCGAGCTTGGGCGCAAGCTCGCTGAACGGATTCGGGGCACACCGTTTCTAGGCATCCGCTTGGCCGGTTTTTTCGACGATCGCAGCCCCGAGCGGATCGGCAGCGTCGCGCCCGGCGAGAACCTCGGTGCGCTGAATCAGATCGCGGCGTACGTGAAAACACATCGTGTCGATCTGATGTACATCACGCTGCCCATGGTTTCGCAGCCCCGCATCCTCAAGCTGCTCGACGAGCTGCACGACACGACAGCCTCGATCTACTTCGTGCCGGACATCTTCCTGTTCGATTTGATCCAGGCGCGCATGGATACGATCGGCGGCATTCCGGTGCTCGCCGCCTGCGAAACCCCGTTCTACGGAATCAATGGTCTGATCAAACGCGCGAGCGACATCGTTCTCGCATCGGTGATCCTCGCGCTGGTCTTGCCTGTCATGCTTGTCATCGCAATCGGCGTGAAGCTGAGTTCTCACGGGCCGGTGCTGTTCAGGCAGCGCCGCTACGGACTCGATGGCAAAGAAATCGTGGTCTACAAGTTCCGTACGATGACCGTGCTCGAAGACGGAAATGTCATCAGGCAGGCCACGCGCAACGACAGGCGCGTAACCCGTTTCGGCGCGTTTCTGCGGCAATTCTCGCTCGACGAGCTGCCGCAGTTTTTCAATGTGCTGCAGGGCCGCATGAGCGTCGTCGGCCCGCGTCCCCACGCCGTGGCGCACAACGAGATGTATCGGCGCTTGATCAAGGGCTACATGATCCGGCACAAAGTCAGGCCGGGCATCACCGGGTTGGCGCAGGTCAATGGTTTGCGCGGGGAAACCGCTACGCTCGACAAGATGCAATCGCGCATCGAGCATGATCTCGATTACCTGAGAAACTGGTCGCTGCAGCTCGATTTGCAGATAGTGGTCAAGACGGTCTTTGTCTTGCTCAAAAAGCAGGATGCCTTCTGAGCGCCTCGACGCGCGCTTCCGAACGAGCAACGCCGGCTGCAGGCCCCACCGAGCTGGCAGCCCACAACCAGTGGCGGAAAACCCCGCGCGGGAGTGCGGGCCTCAGGCTTGCTGGCGGCGGAAGCGGTAACCCATCCCGCGCACGGTATCGATCAGACCTTCGTGGCCGCTTGGAGCGAGGACCTGCCGCACTCTGCGGATGTGGACGTCCACGGTGCGCTCCTCCACAAAGACATGATCCCCCCAGACTTCGTCGAGAAGCTGGGCGCGGCTGTAGATTCGATCAGGGTGAGTCATGAAGAAATGCAGCAGGCGAAACTCGGTGGCCTTGAGATCGATCTTTTGACCGTTACCGGTAATCCGATGCGCGGCCGGATCGAGCCTTAAGCCTGCGATTTCCACGACCTCGTCGCTCAGGAGCGGCGCGCGCCGACGTATTACGGCCTTGATTCGCGCGAGAAGCTCGCGCGGGGAGAAAGGCTTGGTGATGTAATCATCCGCTCCGGCTTCGAGCCCCGTCACCTTGTCCGTTTCCTCCGTGCGGCCCGTCAACATGATGATCGGAATGTCCTTGGTGCGTTGATCGGTGCGCACCGGCCCGCTCGAGGTTGACCGCGATCAGCTTCTGCGTGATGGGTTCATCTTCGACTACAAGTATGGTGCCGCCGCCCATGATCTAGATGGCTCCCTTCAAGAGTGCCCAATTGGCGAAATCACGATAGTGCGCCGGACTGCCGCTCACTATACCGAAAGCTTGATCTTTTTGTGTGTGCGACGCATCTAGATGAGCTGCTGCTTGACCGCGTAACGGACCAGCCCAGCGTTGTCCGTCAGCTTCAGTTTCTTGAGAATGCGCGCCCGGTAGGTGCTGATGGTGCTGGGGCTCAGGAACATCTCCGCCGCAATCTGGTTGATCTGCTTGCCTGACGCGAGCAGCCACATCACCCGGTACTCGCGGTCGGAAAGAGATTCATGGAGAGGTTTTTCGGCGTCGGGGGCCAGGTCGGTCGCCAGCTTCTCGGCAAAGTTCGCACTGACGTACTTGCCCCCGTTTGCAACTTTGCGGATGGCGGCCGTCAACTCCTCGCCGGCGCTTTCCTTGTTGATGTAGCCGGAGCCGCCGGCCTTGAACACCTGCGCGGCATGCGCCTCTTCAGGGAGCATGCTCAGAACGAGGACCGGACGACCCGGGTGACGGCGTTTGATTTCCTTGATCAGCTCCACCCCGCTTCGGCCGGGCATGGAAAAGTCGAGAACGGCGACGTCCCAGTCGAGCTTGCGAACGAGCTCGAGGGTTTCATCGCCGTTTTTGGCTTCGCCGACCACTTCCATGTCGTGCTCCGAGGCCAGGATCTCTCTCAGACCACGCCGAACGACCGCGTGGTCGTCCGCGATTAGAATTCTCATGGCGTAGTCTCCCCCGGAAGCGGTTACCACTACACGATCGGGTTGCGGCACTGGGTCGCCGCAGATGCAGTCAAATTCTACTTCAAGCCGAGGGGATGGACACTCTCACCTTGGTCCCTTTGTTCTGGGCCCCGACGATTTCAATGCTCCCGCCGAACGGAAGGACACGCTCCCGCATTCCCAAGAGCCCCAACGATTTCGGGTCGTCAATCGCGGATTCCGCGATGCCTTTGCCGTTATCTTCGACCGTCAACACGAGAGCGCCGGATTCTATCTGCAGCGCGACATCGATCCTGGTCGCGTTCGCGTGCCGCGCGACGTTCGTCAGCAACTCCTGAAAAATACGGAACGCCGCCGTCGATCGTTCGCGATCGAGCGTCGGCGCGTCGGAAGGAAGAGAGAGCTTGCAGCGGATGCCGGTGCGCTTGCGAAAATCCCCTGCGTGCCAGCCGACGGCGGCGGTCAGCCCCAGCTGATCCAGTACCTCGGGCCGCAGCCGCGAGGCGATCTTGCGCACGGTCTGGATGGTGTCGTCGATCAAGCCGAACATCGATTTCGCCTTGTCGGCGAGGGCTCGCTGATCACCGGGCAGCCTGTTCGCTACCCAGGTCAAATCCATTTTCAGCCCCGTCAGCGACTGGCCGAGCTCGTCGTGGATCTCTCGGGCGATCCGCGTCCACTCCTCCTCGCGAACCGATTGCAAATGAGCTGCCAGCGCACGCAGATTCTCCTCCGATTTCCTCAGGTGCTCTTCGGCCCGTCTGCGTTCGGCTATCTCACGAATCAATACGGCATTCTTGTTGTAGAGATCCACGAAAACCGACAACTTCGATTTCAGAATTTCCGGAACCAGGGGCTTGACGATGTAGTCGACGGCGCCGGCCTCGTACCCGCGAAACACCGAGTGCACGTCTTCGTAGGCGCCAGTCAGGAAGATGATCGGGGTGTGCCGCGAGCGTTCGCGCTCCCTGATCAATCTTGCGGTCTCGAAGCCATCCACCCCCGGCATGCGCGCATCCAGCAGGATCGCCGCGAAGTCCTCTTTCAAGACGCACCGCAGGGCTTCCTCGCCCGACCGCGCAAGAACGACATTGTGCGTCACGTCTTGCAGGAGTTCCTGCAGGGCTAAGAGACTCCTCGAGTCATCGTCGACGATCAGGATGCTCGCTTGGGATAAGCTCGTGTCCACCGCTCCTCTCAGGCCGCCGCCAAGGGCGTGCTGTTCCCGGGGGCGCGGCAAGCCCCGGCTCGCGGCCGCCCTTTGCTGCGACCCCGGGAGTCAGATTACGCGGATCTCGGGCAGCGGGAAGCCGTTAAAGGTGCTCGCGTAGGCCGTGGTGTAGGCGCCGGCGTTCCTGAGGTAAATATAGTCGCCCTCCTGGAGGTCGGAAGGGAGCGGCTCGTCGCGCATCACCACGTCGATCGAATCGCAGGTGGGTCCGGCAACGTTCCAGGGAATGTCCGGTCCCGAGCGGTCGGTGCGGATCTTGTACTTGAGCCCTTCGGCCGTCTCGATGATGCCGCCGAAAAGCCCGGCGTCCAGATGCATCCAGCGCTTGTTCGCACGGGTCGCCGTTCCCATGATGCGGCAGACGAAATAGCCCGCGTCGGAGACCAGGAACCGGCCCGGCTCGGCGATCACTCTCACCGAGGCAGGGAACGCCTCCAGCGCCCGGTTGACGACCTCGCCGATCACCTCGATCGCGGGAATCGGCTTGACGTGCCTCACCGGGAAACCCCCGCCGATGTTCAGAAGCCGCGGATTGAGGCCCGCCTTCTGCATCTGGTCGAAAACCGCGCGCGATTTTTCGATGCCGACACGCCAGTTTTCAGGATTGCGGCACTGCGATCCCACGTGGAAGGCCACGCCCGCGAGGTCGACCTTGAGCCTCGCGGCAGTCACGACGATGTCGCGCACCTCGGAGGCGTGCGCGCCGAACTTGCCGGCAAGGGGCCAATCGCTGCCGATATTGGGCGTGTCGATGCGCAGGTACAGCCTGGCGTCCGCCTTGATCGACTGGATTTTTTTCAGCTCCTCGACCGAGTCAATCACGTACCAGAGGACGCCCTTCGAGGCCGCATGGGCGATCTGGTCGCGAGATTTGACCGGATTGGAGTAGAAGACATCGGCCGCGGGAACGCCCAGTGCGAGCAGGAGGTCCAGCTCGGCGATGGAAGCGATCTCGAATCCAGCGCCTTGCTCGAGCATGAGCTTGACAATGCGGGGATCGGGGTTGGCCTTGACTGCGTAGTGCGGCAGCACGCGCGGCATCGCCACCGTGAAGCGCCGCGTCTTCTCGCGGACTATGGTGGAATCGATCAGGAGAAACGGCCTGTTGTAGCCGTCTTTGACTGCCGCCCGGACTTTCTCGAAGTCCAGGCTCGACTCGGGGTGCGAGTCGAAGAGGTGGGTTGCTTCGAACGCCTGCTGTCGGACGGATCGGATGGTTTTTTTAGCTACGCCGGCACGCATCTGCATCGTTTGGGTCTCCAGGACGAACCTACGTTACGGGAATATCGAGTGCGAAAAAATCCTGCGAGCCGCAGTGCTCTCTCTTGCTTGTCATGATGACCTCCTTTGTGCGTGGTTTGCAGTTCAAATCCGATCTCCAAAAGGATCGGGCCCGGGTTTGACCGTCCGCTTTGCAGACAACCGAACCGGAGCCCGTATGCGCCCGATTATAGGGCCTGTGTTTCCGAAATCAAGCGGAATTTTGGGCATTCTGCGCATCTCCCGCGCGCGCCGACAGCTCTCTCCGCCGCCGCTGGACCACAACGTATGGTAGGCCGCGTGCACCCGAAACGCAATAGGGAGTGGGTGGAATTCAGATCTTGGGCAGTGTTACGCCCTTCTGTCCCTGGTATTTCCCGCCGCGGTCCTTGTACGAGGTCTCGCAGACCTCGTCGGATTCGATGAAGATCACCTGGGCCACGCCCTCGTTGGCGTAGATCTTGGCGGGCAGCGGCGTGGTGTTGGAGAACTCCAGCGTGACGTGCCCCTCCCATTCGGGCTCAAGCGGCGTGACGTTCACGATGATCCCGCAGCGGGCGTAAGTCGATTTCCCGAGGCAAATGGTGAGCACGTTCCGGGGGATGCGGAAATACTCGACGGTTCGTGCCAAGGCGAAGGAGTTGGGCGGGATGATGCAGAAGTCGCCTTTGAAGTCCACGAAGGACTTGTCGTCGAAATTCTTGGGGTCGACGATGGTCGAGTTGAGATTGGTGAACAGCTTGAATTCATTCGAGCAACGGATGTCGTACCCGTAGCTCGACGTACCGTAGGAAACGATGCGCTGGCCCTTGACCTCCTTCACCTGCCCCGGCTCGAACGGCTCGATCATGCGGCGCTCGACCGCCATCCGGCGGATCCACTTGTCCGACTTGATGCTCACCGGCGACGAGTCTCTCAGGTGTCCTTGGACACGACGATGTTCGGAAACTTCGAGGTCATGTCCCGGGCGGACTCCGCGATCTTGACCGCGAGCCTGCGACCGATCGCCCTGTAGATCTCCGCCGCCCGGCCGTCCGGGTCGGCCACCACGGTCGGCTTGCCCGAATCCGCCTGCTCGCGGATCGCGATGTCGAGCGGCAGTGACCCGAGCAGCTCGACGCCGTACTCCTTGCACATGCGCTCGGCCCCGCCTTGCCCGAAGATATGCTCCTCGTGACCGCACTGGGAGCAGATGTGGGTGCTCATGTTCTCCACGATCCCGAGGATGGGAATGCCGACCTTCTCGAACATCTTGAGTCCCTTGCGGGCGTCGATGAGCGCGATGTCCTGAGGCGTGGTGACGATCACCACGCCGGTGACCGGGACCTTCTGGGCGAGGGTGAGCTGGATGTCTCCGGTTCCGGGCGGCATGTCGACGATCAGGTAATCGACGTCCTTCCAGCGCGTGTCCTTGAGGAGTTGCTCGAGGGCCTGTGTCACCATCGGCCCGCGCCAAACCATCGGGGTATCGATGTCGATGAGAAAGCCGATCGAGATCGCCTGGACGCCGTGGCCCATCATCGGCTCGAGTGTCTTGCCGTCCCTGGACTCGGGCCGACCGGCGATACCGAGCATCATCGGCTGCGAGGGTCCATAGATATCGGCATCGAGCACCCCGACGCTCGCTCCTTCCGCCGCGAGCGCGAGCGCCAGGTTCACGGCTGTGGTCGATTTTCCCACTCCGCCCTTCCCGGAGGCGACCGCGACGATGTTCTTCACCCCGGGAAGCAGCTTGACCCCGCGCTGCACCGTGTGGGAAACGATCTTGCTTGTGACACTGACATTTACCGCGTTCACGCCCGGGATGCCGCGGAGCTTTCCCGCGATGAGTTTGCGGATCGGATCGAGCTGGGTTTTGGCGGGATAGCCCAGCTCGATCTCGAGTGAGACGCTGCCGCTTTCCACTTTGATGTTTCTCGCCGACTTCGTCGCGAGAAAATCCTTGCCGGTATTCGGGTCAAGGACTTCCCCGAGCGCACCGTGAACTTGTTCCTGGGTGACTGACATGGTGGTTCGCGCGATTCGCTCGCGCGGAATGCTACCTGCTCTGGCAATGGGTTGATATTCTAGCAACTTTCGGGTGCCTGCCGCGCCCTGCCGCGGTAGAATGGAGCCCCAAGGGAACACGGGCCGCACACGCGCGGAGCAGCCCGGCAGGCAGACTGCGGCGGACAAAGATGGCGGAGCATACCAATCGAACATTCATCTGCAGCGTGCTATTTCTCGACATCGTCGACTACTCGCTGCGTTCGGTGGCCGAGCAAATAGCTCTGAAGGAACGCTTCAACGCCGTCCTGACCCAGGCGATCGCCGGCGTCGCCACCGACGACCGCATCATCCTCGACACCGGGGACGGCGCGGCAGTGAGCTTTCTCGGGGACCCCGAAGACACCCTGTTCGCGGGAATGAGCCTTCGCGATGCCGTTGCCGCCCAAGACGTCACCAGCGGCCCGCAGCTACAGATTCGCGTCGGAGTCAACCTCGGACCGGTGAGGCTCGTCAAGGACATCAACGGCCAGCCCAACATCATCGGCGACGGGATCAACGTCGCGCAGCGCGTCATGAGCTTCGCCGAGCCGGGCCAGATCCTCGTTTCGCGCTCGTACTACGACGTGATGGCGCGCCTGTCGGAGGACTACGCGAAGTTGTTTCACTACGAGGGAGCCAAGACCGACAAGCACGTGCGCGAGCACGAGGTCTACGCGATCAGTGCGGCGCCGAGCAATCTGCGGCGAACGGTTCCCGTGCCTGCGCCGAAACCGACCCTGCGTATTCCGAGCCTGCACATCCCGAAATTCCTGAAGCTGCGTCCCAGGACCTGGCCGGATACGCTGGCGGTCAACGGCAAGCTGCTCGTTGCCGCGCCGCTTGCGTTCACGCTGATCGTCGGGACGGGAGTCATCGCGCGCAGCCACCGGAACTCGGACGGCGAGGCAAGAATCGTGGTGTCGGTGGCGCCAGCGCCGCTAGCGCCCAAGGCAGGGTCGGCCAGGGTCGAGACGCCGGAATCTGCGCCTGCGCAGGAGCACGAGCCGAAAGCGCCGCCGCAAGCTCGGGAACCGACTGCGCCACGCCGGGCGCGGGACGCGGCCGCGACCCCCAAGGCAACGCCGCAAACGGCGAGAGCGAACGAGACCGACGCGGGGCCCAGGGAGAGGGAGCTAGCGTCGGCGCCGAGACCGAGCGAAGCGGAGGTGGCCGCGGCAGTCCCCGCTCCCCCACGCGACGCCACGCTCAATATCGTCGCCCTCCCCTGGGCCGAGGTTTTCGTGGACGGGACGAGACAAGGGGTCAGTCCGCCCCTGCGAGCCATCCCTCTCAGGCCCGGCAAACATCGGGTAGAGTTGAGGAATGGGTCGTTTCCGGCCCACGTCCAGACAGTCGAACTGAAGCCGGGCACGGAGTTCAGCATCACGCACCGATTCCGCCGCTAAAGGGGCTATGGCCGTTTACCGCTCTCTCGCGTCATTGCTCGTTTGCCTGGTGATGGCCGGATGCGGGACGTTCTCGAGCAAGGGCGAGACGGAACTTGAATTCGGAATAAGAGCCTTCGAGGACGGCGAGCACGCCTACGCCGCGAAACTGCTGCAGCTGAGCCTCGACTCCGGGCTGCGCGGCACGTCCAACCGGGTGAAAGCCCACAAATATCTTGCTTTCATCCATTGCGCCTCCGGCCGGCTTCAGCAGTGCCGCGACGAATTTCGAATGGCGCTGGAGGTCGATTACTCGTTCGAGCTCCGGGACGACGAGACCGGACACCCGATCTGGGGTCCCGCATTCCGCAGCGTGAAACCGAAGAAATAGCCGGACGATGACCGAACCCTGGCTGCTGGGCCGCTATGAGATCGTCGCCGAGCTAGGCAAAGGCGCGATGGGTGTGGTGTATCGCGCGAACGATCCCATGCTCAACCGCATCCTGGCGATCAAGACCATCAACACGGAAGAGGCCGGGCACGAGGGCATGGCGGAGTACGAGGCGCGCTTCTACACCGAAGCCAAGGCGGCAGGGAGCCTGAACCATCCGAACATCATCATCATCTACGACATCGGGAAAAGCGGGCACTTGGTGTACATGGCGATGGAGTATATCGAGGGCCGCGAGCTGCGCGACCTCCTCGCCCAGGGCCAGTCGCTGCCGGTCGCGCAGTCGGTCGACATCGCCGCCCAAGTCGGAGAGGGTCTCGCCTACGCCCACCAGCACCAGGTCGTGCATCGGGACATCAAGCCCGCGAACATCATGATCACCCCCGAAGGGCGGGCGAAGATCGCCGACTTCGGCATCGCGCGCATGCGCTCGAGCGAAACCCGCACGCAGACCGGCGTGATCATGGGCTCGCCCAAGTATATTTCGCCCGAACAGGTCGTGGGCAAGCGCGCCGATCATCGCTCGGACATCTTTTCCCTCGGTGTGATCCTCTACGAGTGCCTGACCGGCTCTACCCCCTTCAATGGAGAAGGGCTGAGCGCTTTGATGTATCAGATCACCAACCACGATCCGGCGCCGCCCAGCTCGGCCAATCCGCAAGTGCCGGTGATGCTCGACTACATCATCGCCAAGGTGCTCGCGAAGGCGCCGGAGGCGCGCTACCAGAGCGCGGCGGACTTTGCCAACGACCTGCGCGAATGCAGGCTACAGATGGAGACGGGGCAGCAAGGCGCGAGCCCCGCCCTCTTGGCGACCCGGCCGCCGATTCCGGTGGCGCTGCAGGGGGCGACAGCCCCGATTGCACAGAGTCCGGGAGGGAAGTCGGGCGAAGAGGACGCGCCGGCGCCCTCGCCGACCCGCGGCATCTCGCGCGCATTCGATTCGCAGGAAGCGACCCAGCGTCTCATGCGTCAGATCGGCGCGGACGGGACGACCGAGTTCGTTTCGACCCGATCCATTTCGGCGACGTCGATCTCACGCGACCGGGCGCTGCGCCTCGGCGAGCGGCCCTGGGGGCAGCGCGAGAACGTGATCATGGCCGCCACCGTCGGGGCGGCGGTCGTCATCGCGACGCTGATCGCTCTGGTCTGATCCCGGACCCGCAGCGCGCCCGACACGGCGCGAGGCGATAGAATGACGGCTTTTGAAAGTCAGCATGCGCCGCCGGCTGTTCGTAACCACCGCCCTGCCTTACGCGAACGGCCCGTTCCACATCGGCCACATCATGGAATACATCCAGGCAGACATCTGGGTGCGGTTCCAACGCATGCAGGGGCACGAAGCGCACCTCATCGGCGCCGACGACGCTCACGGCGCGCCAATCATGCTCGCCGCGGAGAAGGCGGGGAAGCCGCCTGAGCAATTCGTCGCGGAAATCGCCAGGGGGCGCAAGCAATACCTCGACGGCTTCCACATCGAATTCGACAACTGGCACTCGACCCACTCGAAAGAGAATACCGAGCTCTCGCAGGACATCTACCGCAAGCTCGTCAATGCTGGGCTCGTCTACAAGGAACCGATTGCGCAGTTCTTCGATCCTGTGAAAGGCATGTTCCTCGCCGACCGCTACATCAAGGGCGAGTGCCCGAACTGCGGCGCGAAGGACCAGTACGGCGACGCATGCGAGAATTGCGGCACCGTCTATTCGCCCACGAAGCTAAAGAATCCGTATTCGACGCTCTCCGGGGCGAAGCCGGTGCTGAAGTCCTCGGAGCACCACTTCTTCAGGCTCTCCGATCCGAAGTGCAAGGAGTTCCTGCGCGAGTGGATCAACAAACCCGGCCGGCTCCAGCCACAAGTCGCGAACAAAGCGAAAGAGTGGCTCGAGGGCAAAGGCGACAAAACGCTCGCCGACTGGGACATCTCGCGCGACCCGCCTTATTTCGGAATCCGGATTCCCGATATCAAGGAAGAGAAATATCTGTACGTGTGGCTGGATGCGCCGATCGGATACCTTGCATCTCTGAAAAACTACTTCGACTCGGGAAAAGCAAGGGCAAAAGGCGAAACCCGCAGCTTCGCCGAGTTCCTTGCCGCAGACGGCACCGAGATGATCCACTTCATCGGCAAGGACATCATCTACTTCCACACCCTGTTCTGGCCGGCGATGCTCCAGTACTCCGGCTACAAGACGCCGGACCACGTCTACGTCCACGGCTTCATCACCGTCTCGGGCGACAAGATGTCGAAATCGCGCGGCACGGGCGTCGATCCGCTGCGCTATCTCGAGCTCGGGATGAATCCGGAATGGCTGCGCTATTACATCGCCGCGAAGCTCAATGCGAACGTCGAGGACATCGATTTCGATCCAGACGATTTTAAGGCGAGGGTCAATAGCGATCTGATCGGGAAATTCGTCAACATTGCCGCCCGTTCCTCAAAGTTCATTTCGGATAGATTCGACTCTCGGCTCGCTGAAATCAAACGGACCCAATGGCTTGGGGACCTCCCCTTGCGAGAAGATATTCTGCGATCGATCGGTGCTCACTACGAAAATCGCGAATTTGGCAAGGCTGTGCGCGATACCATGATGATCGCAGACAAAGTGAACCGATATTTCGACTCAGCTCAGCCCTGGGAACTAGCGAAATCGCAAAAAAATGACACGCGATTGCACGAGATCTGCTCGGAGAGCCTCGACTACTTCAGGTTGCTTTGCAGCCTCCTGAGACCGATTCTTCCACACCTGGTCAAACAAGCCGAACGTTTTCTGAACTGCGAGCTGCAACGCTGGGATTCGGCAACAACGCCTTTGCCCGCCGGGCACAAGATCAACCGCTACGAACACCTCATGACCCGCGTCGAAGAAAAACAACTCGATGCGTTGTTTGACCTCAGCAAGGAAACGGCCATGACCGCACCCCAACTCTCTCCCGCAGCAGCCGGAGACGGAGTCATCTCGATCGACGACTTCAACAAGATCGACCTCCGCATCGCGAAGATCGTCAAGGCCGAGCACGTCGACGGCGCGGACAAGCTCTTGAAGCTCACGCTCGACACCGGCAACGGGACGCGCACGGTTTTCGCCGGCATCAAGTCGGCGTACGATCCGGCGAAGCTCGAAGGCCGTCTCACCGTCATGGTCGCGAATCTCGCCCCGCGCAAGATGAAATTCGGCGTTTCCGAGGGCATGGTGCTTGCCGCTTCCGGGGACGGACCGGGTGTGTTTCTTCTTTCCCCCGACAGCGGCGCGCAACCGGGGATGAGGGTGAAGTAGTAGTGGGCGTCCTCTCGTCGCCCCTCGCAGGCTCACTGGTGGTCGCGGTCGGCTGGCTCGTGGTCGCCGTGCTGGGGCTGGTCCCGACGAACAACGCATTCTTCGCGAGGCGAATCGCCTTTCCGCTGGGCGCCCTTGCCGGCGTTGCACTCGCGGCGTTCGGTCTGCAGGCGGTGTGGCTCCCGACGCAGGCGCTGACGTTGCCACTCGGGCTGCCCGATCTGCCTTTTCATCTCCGCATCGACCCGCTCGCGGGATTTTTCCTCATGCTGCTCGGCTCGGTCTCGGCCGGCATTTCCGTGTACTCCGCCGGTTATTTCCGCGAAGAGCCTTCGGGACGCCTCGCGCTGATCAGCCTGCAGTACCACGTGTTTCTCGCCAGCATGGCCTTCGTCCTGCTCGCCGACGACGCGTATCTCTTCATGGTGGCCTGGGAAACGATGGCGCTTTCATCGTATTTTCTGGTGATCACCGACCATCGGCAGCCGGCGATCCGCAGCGCGGGATTCCTTTATCTGCTGATCGCGCATCTGGGAGCGATCGCGATCCTCCTGTGCTTCGGCGTTCTGCACGGGGGCCGCGGTGACTACACGTTCGACGCGCTGCGCGCCGCTCAGCTGCAGCCCGCGTGGGCGAGCGTGGCCTTCCTTCTCGCCTTCTTCGGCTTCGGCGCCAAGGCGGGGATGCTCCCTCTCCACGCCTGGCTGCCGGAGGCGCATCCGGCCGCGCCCTCGCCGGTTTCGGCGCTGATGAGCGGCATCATGCTGAAGACCGCCATCTACGGTATGGTGCGGGTGATCTTCGACCTGATCGGCAACGTCCGCTGGGAGTGGGGCATGTTGGTGCTCGCGGTCGGCGCGGCCACGACGCTCTTCGGTGTGCTCTACGCCCTCATGCAGCACGACCTCAAGCGCCTGCTCGCCTACCACTCGGTCGAGAACATCGGGATCATCCTGCTCGGCCTGGGGATGTCCATGGTGTTCATCGGTTTCGGCCACCCGGCGGCCGGTGTGCTCGCCCTGATCGCCGCGCTCTACCACACGCTCAACCACGCCGTGTTCAAGGGACTCCTGTTTCTCGGCGCGGGGTCGATCCTGCACTCGACCGGTTTGCGGAACCTCAACGATATGGGTGGCCTGATCCGCGGCATGCCCAGGACTGCGTTCTATTTCCTGATCGGGGCGCTCGCGATCTCGGCGTTGCCGCCCTTGAACGGATTCGTCTCGGAATGGCTGACCTTCCAGGCCGCCCTGCAGGCGACAGTCATCCAGCACGGCGTCGTGCGCAGCCTCCTGCCGCTTTTCGCCGCGACGCTCGCGCTCGCGGGCGCGCTCACCGCGATGTGCTTCGTCAAGGTCTACGGCATCGCTTTTCTCGGCCAACCGCGCGAGTCGGCCCATCCATCGCCTCTGCCCCACGCCGGCGACGCCGGCGCGATGGAACGCTACGGCATGGCCTGGCTCGCCGCCGGCTGCTTCGTGCTCGGGCTCTTCCCCACTTCGTTCCTCCTGATCCTGAATCGCGTCGGCGTCTCGCTCACTGGACAAGGCTTATCCGAGCAGGCCCTTGCCGGTTCGGGTTGGTTGTGGCTCGTGCCGACTGCCGCGGGCCAAGCGAGCTATTCGCCCGTCATCTTTCTGGTGGTCATCGCGGCGGCGACCCTGCTCGCGTTCCTGCTTGTGCGCCGCTTCTACCACGGCCGCGTGCGCTTCGCCGCACCTTGGGACTGCGGTTATCCCGAGCAGACTTCGCGAATGCAGGACACCGCCGACGCCTTCGGCCAACCCATCCGCCACGTGTTCGGACCGATCTACCGCATGGACCGCCGGCTGCCCGGACCCGAAGACACCGAGCCCAGATATTCGCTCAAGGTCGAGGACCGCCATTGGTATTGGCTCTACCTGCCCGTGGCACGCGCGGCCGAATTCGTCTCCTCGAAGATCGCGCTGCTGCAGCAGGGCCGGATCAGCATCTACCTGCTCTACAGCTTCATCACCCTGATCGCGCTCCTGGTGTTCGTGCGATGAACAGCGCTCCCGGCATCGCTTTCCAGATCCTGCAGTCAGTGTTCGTCGTGCTCGCCGCGCCGCTCCTGACGGGCTGGGTGAACCAGTGCCGAGCCTGGCTGCAGAACCGCTCGGCCCCTTCCATCCTCCTGCCTTACTACACGCTCGCGAAGCTGTTCCACAAGGACGCGGTGTTCGCGCACGACGCGTCGCCGATTTTCCGATGGACTCCCTACATTCTGTTCGGCTGCATGTGGCTCGCCGCGGGAATCGTTCCGGTGCTCGCGACCGGCCTGCCTTTCGCACCCGCCGCGGACATCATCGCGCTGGTGGGCGTGTTCGCCCTCGCGCGCATGTTCTCGGCGCTCGCGGCGATGGACATCGGCACCGCGTTCGGCGGCCTGGGCGCGCGTCGCGAGATGCTGATCGGATTTCTCGCCGAGCCCGCCATGCTGATGACGCTGTTCACCGCGGCGTTCATCTCCGGCTCCACCCAGCTCACCAGCATCGTCGATACCCTCGCGCACCGCGAGTTCGCCCTGTACCCCAGCCTCGCCTTCGCGGCGGTCGCCTTTCTCATGGTGCTCCTGGCGGAAAACGCCCGCATCCCGATCGACAACCCGACCACCCATCTTGAGCTCACCATGGTCCACGAAGCGTTGATCCTCGAGTACTCGGCGCGTCACCTGGCCCTGATCGAGTGGGCCATCGCAATCAAGCTCTTCGCCTACATGACCATCGGCATCGCCCTGTTCGCGCCCTGGGGAATCGCCGATGCCGGCGACTGGTCGGCGCTGCCGTACGCGTTTGCCGCGCTCGCGGGCAAGCTCGCGCTCGCCGGCGCGGGCCTCGCGCTGATCGAGACGGTGCTCGCGAAGCTGCGTCTGTTTCTCGCGCCTGAGTTCCTGTCCACCGCGTTCCTGCTCGCGGTGCTCGGTATGCTGACGCATTTCCTGGTGAAAGGCTGACGTGGGAATCCCACTCCTCGCTCAGCTGGTCAACGTCCTCGCCGCGTTCCTCCTGCTGATCGCGTTCGCGATGCTGTCGCAGCGGCGCGTCCTGACGCTCATCAAGCTCCTCGCCTGGCAGGGCGCTGCGCTCGCCGCCTCCACGGCCATCGTCGCCTGGTCGACCGGCCAGACTCACCTCTACTATTCGGCGCTGCTCACCGTGCTGCTGAAGGTCATCCTCATCCCCTGGGTGCTGCACCGGCTGATCGACCGCCTGTTCGTGCGCTGGGACATCGAGACCCTGATCAATATTCCGACGACAATGCTGATCGGCATCGGCCTGGTGATCTTCGCCTTCGCCCTGGCCACCCCGATCTCGCAGATGGCGACCACCCTCACGCGTTCGACGCTGGGGATCGCGCTCGCGAGCGTGCTGCTTTCCTTCCTCATGATGATCGTGCGCCAGAAAGCGGTGCCGCAGGTCATCGGCTTTCTGGCGATGGAAAACGGGCTTTTCTTCGCCGCCACCAGCGCCACTTACGGCATGCCGCTCGTGGTGGAGCTGGGCGTGGCGCTCGACGTGCTGGTCGGCACGTTCATCTTCGGCATCTTCTTCTTCCATATCCGCGAGCGCTTCGACAGCCTGGACATCCGGCATCTGGAAAAGCTGAAGGAAGACTAGCGTGGAAATCGCGATCGTTCTCTGCCTCCCGCTTATCGGCGCGCTGCTGCTCGCCCTCGCCGGCCACCGCGGCTGGGCGCCCGAGCTGAACGCGACGATGAGCTTCGCGACCTTCCTCGCCGCCACCCTGCTCACCGCCCGCGTCATCTCCGGCGGGACTATGGTCTGGCTGGGGGAGCAATTCGTCGCCGATCAGTCCAACGTGCTCCTGGCGACGCTGGCGGGCCTGCTCAGGGAACAATTCTTCGTCGATCCGTTCAACGTGTTCCTGGTCGCGCTCACCGCCTTCGTCGGATTCACCACGGCGCTGTTCTCGCGGCCCTACATGCGCACCGAGCAGGACCACGGCCGGGTCAACGCGAAGCGGCTGCGCCTCTACCACAGCATGTACCAGCTGTTTACCTTCACGATGCTCCTGTGCCTGCTCTCGAACAATGTCGGGGTCCTGTGGGTGGCGATGGAAGGCGCGACGCTCTCGACCGTGTTGC
>VBCH01000148.1 GCA_005884455.1 Betaproteobacteria bacterium | reverse complement strand
ACCAAGGTGGGCCTCGTGCCGCTGCACAACTGGCTGCCCGACGCGCACGCCGAAGGCCCGACGCCGATCTCGGCGGTGCTCTCGGGGCTGCTCCTCAACGTCGCGCTCTACGCGGTGGTGAGGAGCAAGGTGCTCGTCGACGGAGCGCTCGGGCGCAATTTCTCCGGCGGACTGATGATGGGCTTCGGGCTGCTCTCGGTCGTCGTTGCGGCGTTCTTCCTTTCCAGGCAGCGCGACATCAAGCGCATGTTCGCCTATTCGTCGGTAGAGCACATGGGCATCATGACCTTCGCGTTCGGCATGGGCGGCGCGGTGGCGGCGTTCGCGGGCCTCTTGCACATGACCGTGCACTCGCTCACCAAGAGCGCGATCTTCTTCACGGTCGGTCACGCCTCGCAGGCCGCCGGGACGCAGAACATGGACTCGATCCGCGGACTGATCCAGACGAGCCCGACCATTGGCTGGGGCCTGGTGCTGGGGAGCCTTGCGATCCTCGGGCTTCCGCCCTTCGGCGTATTCACGAGCGAGTTCCTGGTGCTCACGACCGCGATGCACGAGCACTCCTGGGCGACGCCTTTCCTGCTGGTCGCGCTAGTCGTCGCCTTTGCGTCCATCTTCGGCAAGGTACAGCCGATGGTGTTCGGCGAAACCACGGCGCAGCGGCTGCCGCGCGGCCCCGCGCTCTTGCCCGTGTTCGCGCACCTCGCGATCGTGCTCGCATTGGGCCTCTACATTCCGCCCTACCTCGTCGGCTGGTATCGCCAGGCGGCGGCGCTGATCGGCTGAATCATGAGCAAAGCATTCGAGGAGCTGGGACTCGACGCCACACCGCTCGCGGGCGCGATGCCCGCGTTCTGCGTCTCGATCCCGGCGCGCGAGCTGCGCGGCATCTGCGAGCAGGCCCGGGCGCGCAAGGCGCGTCTGGTCGCGCTGTGGGGCAGCGACGAGACCACGCGCCGCTCCGGCTACGCGCTGCACCTCGCGCTCGGCTTCCCCTCGGGCCTGCTCTGGTTGAGCGTCCCGCTTTCGCGCGAGGACCCGCACTATCCCGGAATCGCAGACATCTACCCGAGCGCGAACCGCATGCAGCGCTCCACGGCCGATCTGCTCGGGATCATCCCTTCCGCGGACGCCGACCGGCGCAAGTGGCTGCGGCACGGGGCCTGGCCTGAAGGCGCGTTTCCTCTGCGCAAGACCGTCGAAGCCGCTGCCCGCTTCGCTCATGGCCCGGACCGCTATCCGTTCATCCCGGTCGAGGGCGAAGGCGTGCACGAGATCCCGGTCGGTCCGGTACACGCCGGCACGATCGAGCCGGGGCACTTCCGCTTCTCGATCGTCGGCGAAAAGATCCTTCGGCTGGAGGAGCGGCTCGGCTACACGCACAAAGGCATCGAGAAGCGCTTCGAGCAGATGACGCTCGAAGAGGGCGCGAAGCTCGCGGGCCGAGTTTCCGGCGACTCCACGGTCGCCTACGCTTGGGCGTACGCAATGGCAGTCGAAGGCGCCACCGGGACCGAGCCGCCGCCCCGGGCGCTTGCGCTGCGCGGCATCCTGCTCGAGCTCGAGCGTATTGCCAATCACCTCGGCGACCTGGGCTATCTCGGCAACGACGTCGCGCTTTCGTTCGGCTTTTTCCAGTTCTGGCGGCTGAAAGAGGACCTGCTGCGGACCCACGCGCAACTCTTCGGCCACCGCTACCTGATGGACGCGATCGTACCGGGCGGTGTCGCCAAGGATCTGCCGCGCGGCGCGGGCGAATCCCTGACCGCGCACCTTGAGAGAATCGAGCGCGAGGTCGCGGCCTTGAAATCGATCTACGACGAGCACGCAGGCGCGCAGGACCGCTTCATCATGACCGGACAGGTGACGCCCGCGCTCGCCGAGCGCATG
>VBCH01000147.1 GCA_005884455.1 Betaproteobacteria bacterium | reverse complement strand
CGGCTGCACAAGGAGCTCTCGGTGATCCTCGCCTCGGCCGAAACGAAGAAGCGCTTCGAGACCGAAGGCGGGGAAGCCGCGCAGATGAGCCCCGAGGAGTTCGGGCGCTTCATCGCGTCGGAGACGGTGAAGTGGGCGAAGGTCGTGAAGGAAGCGGGCATCAAGCCGGAGTAGGAATCAGAGCCGACCTCGCCCGGTTGCTCTCCGGCTGCTGCGCGGCGATCGCCTGCTCGCTCGGGCCGGCAGCGGCCCAGGAACCCGCCGCGGAGCCGAAAGCCCCGCTCTCCGCGGAGTCTGCGCCCACCTCCGATGGGAAAATCCCGTCCTTTGCCGAGCTCGAGGCGGCCGGAGCGGTCATCGGCGAGGTGCGGATCGACAACCACAACATCTTCGACCTCACGGACGAGAAGGAAAACGGCATCCTCTACCGCGCCGCCAACGCGATACACATTCAAACGCGAGCCTGGGTCGTCAGCCGCCAATTGCTGTTCAAGCCCGGCGAGCGCGTCTCGGCGCGCCTAATCGAGGAGACGGAGCGCCTGATGCGCTCGAACCGGATTTTCTACGAAGTCAGCATCGTGCCGGTCGCCTACCGCGACGGCGTGGTCGACATCGAAGTCACAACGCGCGATACCTGGACGCTGGAGCCCGGCGTAAGCGCGAGCCGCGCGGGCGGCGTCAACAAGACCGGCTGGTCGATACAGGACACCAACGCCTTCGGCACCGGCGTTCTCATCGGTGCCAACCGATCCACCGATGCCGATCGCAGCGCAACCACGTACCGGGTCTCGATTCCCCACGCTTTCGACGGCTGGACCGCGATCGACTACTCGCACTCCCGGCTCAGCGACGGCCAGAGCAACGCGATGTCGATCGCGCGGCCGTTCTACGCTCTGGATACTCGCTGGGCGGCCGGGTTTTCGGCCTCCGCGGACACTCGCATCGACTCCCTGTTCAGCGACGGGGCGAAGGTTGCCCAGTTCCGCCACAGCGAGGACAGCGCCGAGGCGTTCGCAGGCTGGTCCGCGGGCCTGGTGAACCACTGGACGCATCGCTATTCGGTGGGCATGAGCTACCTGAAGGACGCCTACAAGGACGAGCCTCCGCTTCCCGCTCCCCGGCCTCCGCTGCAGATTCCTCCGGATCAGACGCTCGTCTCTCCTTTTTTCCGCTACGAGCTCGTGCAGGACGACTACGACAAGGTCAAGAACCGCGACCTGATCGAGCGCCCCGAGTACTTCGCGATGGGAACGCAATCCAAGGTTCAGCTGGGCCGCGCGTTGACCGGCCTCGGCTCGACGCAGAACCTCTGGCTCTACTCCGCCAGCGCGAGCGACGGCTTCCGGCTTCCGTCGAACCGGGTTTTGCTGGGCTCGGCCTCGGTCTCCGGGCAAACCGGTTACGCGCCGCTCGATCGAAATCTGGCCAGCGGCTCGATTCGATTCTACGGCCATGCGGACGATCGGACCCTGAGGTTCGCCTCTCTCTCCGGCGACATCCTCAATGACCCCAGCGCTTCCAGCCAGCTGACGCTCGGGGGCGACACAGGATTGCGAGGATATCCGCGGGGCTACCAGAGCGGCGACCGCCGCCTGCTGCTCAACGTCGAGGAGCGCGTCTATACGGACTGGTACCCGTTCCGCCTGTTCCGCGTGGGGGGCGCGGTGTTCTACGACCGGGGCCGGGCCTGGGGCGGCCCCGGGGAAAGCCCCTCGAGCGCGCGCTGGCTGAGCGACGTCGGCCTTGGCCTGCGCATTCTGAGCGCGCGCTCCTCATTCGGAAACGTTCTGCACATCGACTTCGCATTTCCCCTGAACCGCGACCCGGGCATCAAATCGTTCCAGTTCCTGGTCCAGACCAAGGTCTCGCTTTGAGGCGCTCAGAACGAGCGCCCGAGCCGCACGTAGCCCTCGGTCCTGCCGGGCGCTTCGAATCCCTTGGCGACGCCGATGCGCAGCTGCAAGCCCAGGAGGTACCCTGCGCGCGCTTCATAGAGCAGCTCCACGCCAGCGCTCTTGTACCAGCGCTGCGGAGCATTGTCCCAGGCCGCTCCCGCCTCGGTGAAGGCGCTCATCGAGATCCGGTTTACCCCGACCGGGGGGACCATGAGATGACGGTCGACGTCGGAAATCGGAATGCGCCACTCCAGAGTGACCAGACTCGCGCGATGCCCGGTGAGCACGGCTTCTCCGCTGCGGTAGCCGCGCAGCGGAAATTCGCGTTGATTGAGCACGGGCAGCGCAAAGGCTTCCTCCGAAAAGCTGGCACCCGTGCCGCCCAGCTGGATCGCCTCGGCTTGCGGCTGCGAATACACCTGGTTCCAGCGCAGCGACACCACCGTCCTCCCGGCGGGCAGAAAGGCGCGCCAGTCGCCCCGATAGAAATTGCCCGAGTAGGCGCCGTGCAATCCGCTCGAGGTCTCGGCGAAAAGGCGCAGCAGCTGCCCCTGGCTCGGCCCTTCCGACAGAAACTGCTCGCGGCGGGTATCGACTCCGGAGACAAGGCCGAGCACGCGCTCGTCGCGCGGAGTGGAAGTCCCCGCCGCGAGATCGTGATGAGTCTCCCGGTCCAGAGCGCCGCCCAGGCCCCCGTAATACCTGACGTTGAACCGGAGGCGACGCCACAGCGAAACCCACTGCGCGGTGTCATCGATGTCGTAGGCCTGGATGTCCCTGCCCGTGAATTTTTGACTGTTCGCCGTGCTCGCCTTGACCGTCATCGTCCGGTTGAGAAGCAGCCCGTGCCGGTTGTCATACACATAGGCAGCGCTGCCGAGCGCCTGGTGCTGGGTGATTTCATACGCGGGCGCGAGCGCGTACTGGTGCAGTCCAAGCGCGTCCTGGCCGTCGGTCGCGACGCCGAGCACGAAGGCGCCGTCGGCGAAATAGCCGGTCGGGAGCCAATAGCGCGGGCGGAGCGAAGACCACGCGGAATAAGGGCGATCATCGCCCAGAGGCGATGCGCCCTCTGGAGACGCGACCGCGGGCACGGCCCCCGCTTCCGCCCGGCGAACCTCGAGCGGCGCATCGGGAAGGCTGCGCATGCGCAGCACGTCGCCGTCGGCTTCGATCGTCGTCACGAGCATTTCACCGCTCAACGGCGCGCTGATCTCCTTGACGCCGTTCCGCGCTTCGGTCCAACGCGCGAGGCTGCGGTCGCGGCGGCGCCACGACCACACATTGCCCACGTTGCCGTAGTCGGCGACGAAGTAGATCTCGTTCGCGGATTCGCCGAAGCGCGGCGAGTGCTTGACCGCGCGGTCCGAGACGAGCACCGACGATTTGCCCTCGGCGATTTCCACGAGCGACCAGCGCTCGTTGCGCAGGCTCGTCACGACGACGCTCCCGCGCATGCCGGCAATCCCGGTGAGCGCCTCGCCGGGCGCGGCGCGGTAGAGCGGGCGCTCGAAGCCGCCGCGCGAATTCAGCAGGACGACTTCCGCCTCGCCGCGCACCACCCGGATCGCCGCGATGCGTCCGTCCTCGAGCGGCGCGGCGAAGCGGAAGCGGCCGCACTCGGTGAGCCGCTCGAGGCGCCCGCCCGGACCGAGCCGATACAGATCGAAGTAATAGTTGTAGTTGCCGCAGATCTCCGGCTGCGAGAGCAGCAGGTCCCCGTCGGGCAACGCCGCAAGCCGCGTCCCCGGCTCGACGTTGCGGACCGCCTCGACGTCCCCGCCCAGGGTCTGGCGCATCAGCTTGGGAAGAGTGTAGCCGTCTCCCTTCACGTACCAGCGGTCTCCCCGGGACGTGCGAAGAGGGCTGGCAATCGACCAGGCGCGGACAAGGATCTCTCCGCCCTCGTCGGGCTCCTTGCCGGGCTCCGCTGGTTTCTCCGCAAAGCGCGCGTTCAGCCACTCGTGGTATTCGAGCCACAGCTCGTCCATCGCCTTGCCGGTGACGAACCGCGGCGTGCTGTGAACCCGGAACGGAAACCAGCGGCCGCTGTAGGTCTCGACATACTTGGGAATCGCCTCAGGCCCGTAGCGCTCGGTGAGGAAACGGAAGAAATAGCCGCCGTATAGATAATCCCGGTTGAGCGGAAAGCCGCGTCCTTCGGCGTTCACCTCGCGGAGCGAGCGCAGTCCGCGCGTGCTCTCAGCGCGCATCATCCCCTCGAAGTGGCTCTGCCCCAGCCGCCCGTAGCCCTTGTTCCAATCGGACTCGGAATACACCGCGAGGCCTTCGATCATCCAGTTGGGTTCGAGCAGGTTTGGAAATCCGCTCGGAAACAACACTGTGAAAGGGAGCGGCAGAACCAGATAGCGGCCGAAGATCCGCCGCAGCACGCCCGCCGGGCCCCGCGCCTGGTCGAGGTGAACGATGTGCGTGAACTCGTGCGTGAGCACGAACTCCAGCCACTCGCGGTTCTGCAGCAGCTCGCCTTCGTCGGGAGGCGACAGGATGATGCCGATGAAGTTGAACGGGTACGGCGAAGCGTACCCGTTCGAAAAATCAAGCGAATCGAGCACCACGATCTGAGTGCGCTCTTCGGGCTTCCACTTCAGCCAGCCGGTGACGCGCGGGTAGACGGTCTCGGCGACCTGCGCCACGACCTCCGCCTGAGACCGGTAGTGATCGGCGAAATGCACCGAGAAATGCGCGGTGTCTAGCGTGCGCCAGCGGAGCGAAGGATCCACGAACTGCGCCTCGGCGCTGAGCCCCCACACGAGCAGGACCGCTGCCCCGGCGTGCAATAGATGTTTCACGTCGCTCGCAAATATTCGATGCCACCGGATGATACCGGATTGCACTACAATTGCCGCCGCGCCCAACGCGCTTTGGATTCCACATGGACCTTCGACGGCTCGGCCTCCTGATCCTCGCGCTCGCGTGCCTGCCGCAGGCGCGGGCGGCACCTTTCGCCTACGTTCCCAACGAAAGATCGGGCACGGTGTCAGTGATCGACACGGCGAATGACCAGGTCGTGGCCACCATCAAGACCGGCGGCAAGCCGCGCGGCATCGCCGCGACTCCCGACGGCCGGCGGCTGTACGTGAGCGACCAGCCGAGCGGCTCGCTCCTGGTCGTGGATCTCACGGCGCGCGAAGTATCGGAGCGGATCCCGGTAGGAAAATCGCCCGAAGGCGTGGGAATCTCGCGCGACGGCGCGTGGATCGCCGTGGCGGTGGAGGAAAACAACAGCGTCTCGCTGATGCGCGCCGAGGCGCCGCGCGAGGCGACGAGCGTGAGAGTCAGCGGGCAGAACCCCGAGCACGCGGTGTTCAGTCCCGACGGCAAATGGCTGTACGTCAGCGCCGAAGAGGGCGCGACGATCGACGTGATCGACGTCGCGAAGCGCAGCGCGGTCAAGTCCATCAAGGTGGGAGAGCGACCGCGCGGCATCGGCTTTCTTCCCGACGGCAGCCGCGCCTACGTCGCGGCGGAGAATTCCGACCGCGTCTACGTGATCGACTGCGGGCGCGCCGAGGTTATCGCCGTCATTGCCGCGGGCAAACGCGCCAACGGAATCGCGGTGCGCCCCGACGGCAAGCTCGTGTTCGTCTCGAACGGCGGCGACGCCTCGGTTTCTGCGATCGACGTCGCCTCCGGAAAAATCACCGCGACCGTTCCCGTCGGCCAGCGTCCCTGGAACATGGCGTTGACCCCTGACGGGAAAAAACTCTACGTCGCAAACGGCCGCTCCAACTCCGTGTCGGTGATCGACGCCGGGGCGATGACCCCGTTGCGCGACATCCCGGTGGGCGAAGCGCCCTGGGGCGTGGTAGTGCGCTAGAGCTATCGCGCGACGCCGGCCTTGCGGAGCAGCTGCTCCGTTTCCTTGTGTCCGCCCTCGACCGCCATCGCGAGCGCGGTCTTGCCGCGGTTGTCGCGCGCGCTCGCGTCGGCGCCGCGCTCGAGCAGCAGCTTCACTGTGTCCGTGTGGCCGTAGGCCGCTGCCCACATCAACGCGGTGAGGTCGTTGCGATACGCGGCGCGGGGGCTCTCGCCATCGGCGAGCAGCACCTCGACCACCGCGGTGCACCCGAGACCGGCGGCGTAGACCATAGCTGTCTTCCCGACCCGATCGGCCGGCGCGCGTTCCGCGCCCTTTTGCAGCAGCGTTCTCACGAGATCCGCGTCACCCGAGAAACTCGCGGCCATGAGCGGAGTCACGCGCGAAAGGTTCGCGAGATTCACGTTCGCGCCCCTTTCGACGGCGAGGCGCGCCATGTCCCCGTTGCCGTTCTTCAGCGCGATCAAGAGCGGCGTGTCGCCCAGGCGGTTGCGCGAGTTCACCGCCGCGCCCCCCTCCAGCAGCCGCTTCGCCAGGGCAAGGTCGCCTTGCCGCGCCGCAACAAGAAGCTGGGCGTTGGAGGAAAGATCCTGCGCGCCCCCGGAAACGGGGGCGAGAAGGCAAAGGGACAGAGCCAAGCTGCGAATCAACGTCTTTCTCCGGAGTCAGGTCGGTGGCGCGCCCGGCGATTGCCACCTTGCCTGATCGTACCTTTGTTCCTATAGTAACTATCTGTCCCGGCTCACGCCACGGGCCGTCTCGGCAAATCTGAACAACACTCGACAATCGCAAGGAGGATCCATGCGCACCCGTCTCCGTTTCTTCATTGCCGCGAGCCTGTGCTCGCTCGCATTCGCCAGCGTTCAGGCCCAGGAGGTCAAGGGCGGCGCCACCACTACCGGAGCGCCGATGTCGCCGTCGCTCGTGCCCGTGACGCAGGCGATGCTCGACGCCGCCGCCGGCGACGGGCTGAATCATCTGCATCCAAACAGCAATTACGAGCAGACCCGTTACTATCCCGCGACGCAGATCGGCGTGGGCAACGTGGACAAGCTCAAGGCGGTGTTCACGTTCCAGACCGCGGTGCTCGAGTCGATGGAAACCTCGCCGCTGGTGGTGAACGGGGTGATGTTCCTCACCACTTCGTTCAACCACGTCTACGCGATCGACGCGGTGACCGGGCGCGAATTCTGGCACTACAAGCACAAGATGGGGCCGATCACCACGTTCTGCTGCGGCCCGAACAACCGCGGCGTCGCCGCGTACGAGGGCATGCTCTACATGGGCACGCTCGACGCGAAGCTCGTTGCTCTCGACGCCAAGACGGGCAAGGTCGCCTGGGAGGTTCAGATCGCCGACCCGGAGAAGGGCTACTCCGAGACCATGGCGCCGACCGTGGTGGATGGCAAAGTGCTGATCGGCACCAACGGCGGGGAGTACGGAATCCGCGGTTTTGTGAAAGCGTTCGACGCGAAAAGCGGCAGGCTCCTGTGGACGTTCTATACGATTCCCGACAAGGGCCACGAAGGCGTGTGGGCGGAGAACGACGCAACCGGCCGCAACATGAAGCGGGACATTGCTGCGGAGAAGAAGCAGTTCGCCGCGAAGGGCGGCGGTTTCTACCAGACGCTTGGGGGCGGCGTGTGGATGACGCCCGCGGTCGACCGCAAGACCAAGACGGTGTTTTTCGTCGCCGGCAATCCCTCGCCCGACCTCTACGGCACGGAGCGCCCGGGGGACAACCTGTACACGGACTCGATGGTCGCAGTCGACCTGAACACCGGCAAGTACAAGTGGCACTTCCAGTACGTCGCGCACGACGTATGGGACCTCGACGCCGTCAGCCCGCCGATCCTGACGCAGGCCAAGGACAAGGACGGCAAGATGGTCGACGTCGTGATCCACGGCGGAAAGACCGGCCACATCTACGTGCACGAGCGCGGAACAGGCAAGCTGATCCGCTTTTCGGAAGCGATGATCCCGCAGGAAAACATGTGGGTGCTGCCGACCGCGAACGGCGCGCGCATGTTGCCGGGCGCGAACGGCGGCGTCGAGTGGTCGCCGATGGCCTTCAGCCCGAAGACGCGCCTCGCCTACGCGCTCAACCTGCATCAGCCGATGACCTACCACGTGGAGGCCGCGAACTACCCGGGCGGCAGCAAGCTGTGGCTCGGCGGCGCGTTCAAGGCGATCCCCAGCGAGAAGCAATGGGGACGCCTCTCGGCGGTCAACATCGATACGGGCAAGGTGGCGTGGAAGTACGACACCGAACAGCCCTTGATCGGCGGCGCGCTCGCCACCGCCGGGGGTCTGGTGTTCTTCGGCGAGGGCAACGGGTTGTTCAAGGCGCTGGACGCGGCAACCGGAAACCTGCTGTGGCAGTACCAGGCCGGAGCCGGCGTCAACGCCCCTCCCGTGTCCTACATGGTGAAAAACAAACAGTACGTCGCCGTTGCCGCGGGCGGAAATACGCAGCTCGACTTCAAGCGCGGCAACAGCGTGGTCGTATTCGCCCTGCCCTGATCCCTGCGCCCCTCAAAGGCCGCCCTCGGGCGGCCTTTTGTTTTCCTGCCTTGATTCGATGAAGCGAGCTCTCGCCTCGGGACTTCTCTTCGCCCTCGTTTCGGCGGCGCACGCCGATCTCGCCGCCGGCAAGCGCAAGGCCCAAGCCTGCAGCGCCTGCCATGGCGCCGACGGCAACTCGGCGATCGCCCAGTTTCCGGTGCTGGCGGGCCAGACCGCCCGGTATATCTATCTTCAGCTGAAAGACTTCAAGGAAGGCCGGCGCAGCGAACCCGCGATGGCGCCGTTCGTCGCGAAGCTCTCCACCCAGGACATGCTCGATCTCGCCGAATACTTTGCCGCGCAGAAACCGAAGCCCATCGCCTTCAAGGCGGACGCGGCGCGCGTCGCCCGCGGCCAGAAGAAAGCCGAAGAGGTGTTGTGCACCATGTGCCACCTGGGAGGATTCTCCGGGCAGAACGAGATCCCGCGTGTCGCAGGCCAGCACCCCGAGTACGTGATCAAGCAGCTCAAAGCCTTCAAGGCGCGCACGCGCACCAACGATGCCGGCAACATGACCAGCGTCGCCCAAACCATCTCCGAGCAGGACATCGAGGATCTCGCGCATTACATCTCGAGCCTGGACTAGCGGCCCGATGCGAAAGCGGTATTTCACCGGCGCGTCGCTGATCCTGTCCCTGGCCGGCTTCGCCCTCGCTCGAGGCGCCC
>VBCH01000226.1 GCA_005884455.1 Betaproteobacteria bacterium | reverse complement strand
TCGCGCGCGATCGCGAGCGCCGTGCGCCCGTTGAATTGCGGCATGGAGAAATCCGAGATGATGAGATCGGGCCGGAACTCGTCGAGCTCGCGGCGGAAATCCGGTTCGGTCTGTACCCGGCGGCTCTGGAAGTCCAGGCCTCCGCGTTTCAGCTCTTGCTGCACCAGCTCGGCGTCGGTTTCGCTGTCTTCCGCAACGAGTATCCTGAGGGGTTCGGGCATGTGCCCTAGTACAAACCTCTCGGCCCGGATTGTCAAAGTGACGGCTTGAGAGGCGGTTGGGCGGCGTCTATGGAGGAACCTCGACACATCGTGTCAGGAAAACCCTGGCACGCCAATTCGTAAAGAGGGCGGACAATCCTCTAGTACGGGAGCCACTGCGGCCGCTTCGCCGAGATGACCCGGGTGTTGACCCCGCACCAGTTGAGCCCGCCGAAGAGCCGCCCGTGCTCGATTTTCACACAGCGATCCATGACCGCCTCGAGTCCCGCGGCCTCGACCTTCTTCGCCGCCTCGGCGTTCGTCACGCCCAGCTGCTGCCACAGCACTTTCGCGCCGATGGCGATCGCGTCCTCGGCGATTGGCATGATCTCCGCGGTCTTTCTGAAGCAGTCGACGATGTCCACCTTCACCGGGATGTCGCGCAGCGACTTGTAGCATTTCTGGCCGAGGATGGCGTCGTATCCCGGGTTGACCGGGATCACGGTGTAGCCGTGCTCGAGCATGTATTTCGCCGCGAAGTAGCTCGGGCGGAACCAGTCGCCCGAGAGGCCGACGACTGCGATGACCTTGCTCGTCTTGAGGATTCGGCGCAAGCCGGGAATGTCGTCGACCATGGACGGGATTCTATCGAATCCTGCGGTATAGTTTCGCCTTTCACAAACGGACTCCGCGATGGCAGGAACCGTCACCTCGAGGACCGCGGCGCAGATTCTCGTCGATGCGCTGAAGATCCACGGCGTCGACACGGTGTTCTGCGTTCCCGGCGAGAGCTATCTCGCGGTGCTCGACGCGCTCTACGACGCGCGCGAGGCTATCCGCCTGATCGTCGCGCGCCAGGACGGCGGCGCCGCCTACATGGCCGAGGCCTGGGCCAAGGTCACCGGGCGCCCCGGGATCTGCTTCGTCACGCGGGGTCCCGGAGCGAGCAACGCCTCGATCGGCGTGCACACCGCCCAGCAGGACTCGACACCGATGATCCTGTTCATAGGCCAGGTTCCCGGGGAGTTCGCCGACCGCGAGTCTTTCCAGGAGGTCGACTATCGCCAGATGTTCGGGCCGATGTCGAAGTGGGTCGCGCAGATCGAGCGCGCCGACCGCGTGCACGAGTACGTGAGCCATGCCTTCCACCTCGCGATGTCGGGCCGTCCGGGGCCGGTGGTGCTCGCGCTGCCCGAGGACATGCTCACCCAGACGGCGGGCGTCGCGGACCTCGGCCCTTACCAGGTGGTGCAGGCGAGCCCTTCCGCCGGCGACCTGGAGAAGCTCCGCGCACTGCTGGCGCAGGCGAAGCGGCCATTGGCAATCCTTGGCGGTGCGGTGTGGACTCGCGACGCCTGCCGCGACCTGCGGGCGTTCGCCGAAAGCTCGGGCCTCCCGATCGCCTGCTCGTTCCGCTTCCAGGACCTGTTCGACAACCGCCACGGCCATTACGTCGGCGACGTCGGCATCGGCATCAACCCGAAGCTCGCCGAGCGCGTGCGCGGTGCGGATTTGCTGCTCGTGATCGGCGCGCGCCTGGGCGAGATGACCACCGGCGCCTACACGCTGGTCGAGCCGCCGCGGCCCAAGCAGAAGCTCGTGCACGTGCACGCGGGCGCCGAGGAGCTCGGCCGGGTCTACCAGGGCGAGCTGCTGATCAATTCCGGCATGCCGCAGATCGCGGCCGCTCTGAAAGGCATGAAGCTCGACGGTTCTGCGTGGCGCGCCTGGCGCGAGCAGGCGCGCGCCGATTACCTCGAGTGGACGAAACCCACCGCGAACCCGGGCAGGGTCCAGCTCGCCGAGATCGTCGCTTGGCTGCGCGAGCGCCTCCCCGAGGACGCGATCATCGCGAACGGCGCGGGAAATTTCGCGGGCTGGATCTCGCGCTTCTACCGCTATCCGGGCCTGCGCACGCAGGTCGCGCCCACCAACGGCTCGATGGGCTACGGCGTTCCGGCCGGCGTCGCGGCGAAAGTCGCGCATCCGGAGCGCGTCGTCGTTTCGATAAACGGCGACGGCGACTTCCTCATGAACGGGCAGGAGCTCGCCACCGCGGTGCAGTACGGGCTGCCCGTGATATTCGTCGTCGTCAACAACGGGATGTACGGGACGATACGCATGCATCAGGAGCGCGACTACCCGGCGCGCGTCTACGGCACGGCTCTGCAGAACCCGGATTTCGCGGCCCTCGCGCGCGCCTACGGCGCGTACGGCGCGACCGTGGAGGAGACCGCGCAGTTCGCACCGGCCTTCGAACGCGCAGAGCACGAAACCGCGTCTTCCGGCAAACCGGCGCTGATCGAAGTCCGCATCGACCCGCAGGCGATCACGACCTCCACGACGCTCGACGCGATCCGGGCGCGCGCTCTCAAGGGCTGAAGCCGCCCGCAGCTCACTGCAGGTTGGTGAGGTACACCATGTACGGAGGGATCTCGCCGCGCGGGTAGAATGTGCTCCCGTAGGTTTTCCAGAGCCGCCGACCTTCCTCATGCTCGCCGGCGGCGTACGCGCCGAGCATGGCGGTGCCGAGCAGGAAGCGGCCCCATTCGTCCCCGCCTTGGGCCGGTCCCGCGAGCAGCGCGCGGGCGCGCGCAAGCATCGCATGCGGGTCGCGCGCCGCGATCGCGCCGTACAGCTCAAGCCTGTCGCGGACGTCGGACGAGCGGGGCGTGCAGTCCAGCCACTTGCGCTCGACCCAGAGCGCGCGCCGCCTCTCCGGTGCCAGATGGGCAAGGGTGACCTCGCCGGCGCGATGCAGAAGCTCGAGGGCCGCCTTCGGCGGCTGGTCCCCGCACAGCGCGGCGGGGTGCTTCAACGCAAGAAGGATAGTGATCGCCGCGGTTTCGCCGGAGCGCAGAGGATCGGCCGAGCGGTCGGCGAGCACGCGCGCAATCTCCACGGCCGCCGACTGGACCCGCAGTTGGAGCGAGGACACGTAGTCGGGGACCGGCTGCTTGAGGTACACCTCTTGCGTGCCGCCGGTCATCTCGAGAATCGGCAGCGGCGTGGCGGCGAGCTCCTGAACCGCCCGCGCCATGCTTCCATCGAAACGGCTCCGCGGAGCTTCGAGCTGCACCAAGGGGTGAAAGTCCGAATTGACCGGCGCACCGAGCGCGGCGAACAACGGCCCGATCTGCTCCTTGGTGCCGAGACTGCGCACGGCGATCTCCTCGGAGCGCGTGACGCCGATCCGGCGGAGTTGCCCTATGAACGACTCTTCCTTTTGGGGCAGCGGGCCCGGGCGCGGCACCCGGCCTTCTGCGACCGCGATGACCAGGAGGTCGCCGGGATTCGATTCGTAGATTTCGTAGTCCGAGAAATTTTCGCCGAGTGCCGAAACGATGGAGCCGAGCAGCCGGTCGTTGAATTCGTAGACGTGCAGCCACTGCACGAACAGGCCTCCCGGAGCGAGGTAGCGCCTGGTGTCCCGATAGAACTCGGCGGTGAAGAGGCCAGCGACGCCGTTGACCCAGGGATTGGAAGGTTCGGACGTGATCACATCGTAGCGTTTCCGGTGCCGGGCGAAATAACTCTTCGCATCCTCGAAGTACACATTGCTGCGCGCGTCGCGGTAGGCGCGGTCGACCCGGGGAGAGAACGAGCGCGCTCCGGCGACCATGGCCGGCTCGATCTCGACGGTATCGACCACCGCGGGGCCCCTGTGCGAGAGCACGACCTCGACGCTCAGGCCCGAACCCCAGCCGATATTGGCGAAAGTTTTCGCGTCCGGCTTGATGAGCAGGGGCAGCGCCCCGAGCAGGGTCATGGTGTACTCGTCCTGTGTCGGTCGCTGATTCGCGTCGAGGCGAATCTCTGCGTCCGATTTGCCGTTGGTCACGATCGACAGGGCGCCGTCCCTGCCTCGCACCGCGACCGATGCCGTCTTGCCGTCGCGGTAGAAGAGCACCGGGCCGAAGTCTGGCGCAGCCTGGCCGTGGCGGAAGACCCCGGAGGAAAGGCGCTCGGGCTCCAGGATCGCGGCGCGCGCCGTTGCGGTCGCGGCGAGCATTCCGACGATGATTGCGGCGAACGCATGGATGCGCCGCGATGCCGCCTGCGAGTAGCGCAGCATCCAGGCGCCGAGCAGTATGTCGATTGCGGCACCGGCCACCATGGCGAGCTTGAGCCCGATGGCGGGCATCAGTACATGCACGGCGAGCAGCACGCCGGCGATGGCGCCGAGCGTGTTCGCGGCGTACACCTGGCCGATGGCGCGCTCGCCGCGCTCGCCGCGCAACAGCACGTGCGTGAATAGCGGCAAGGTCATTCCGGCGAGGAAAGTCGCGGGCAGCATCACCGCGAACGCCAGCGCGTGGCCGAACAGGTTGAACAGCGGGTAGGCGCTGTCGTTGCGCTGGAGCACGCCGAGCGCCCACGCCATCCAGTCGAATGTCCAGTGATAGACGAATATCGTGGCGAGCGCGGCGAGGCCCATGATGACCTGCACGAGGCCGGCGAAGCGCACCGGGTCGGCGAGCCGGTCGATGCGGCGGCGGATCCACAGGCCGCCGAGCGCGAGACCGGTGATGAATGCCGAAAGCATCAGCTCGAATGCGTGGAACGAGGAGCCGAGCACCAGCGACAACATTCTGATCCAGACGATCTCGTAGATGAACGAGGCAAGACCGGTGACGAAGGCTGCTGCGAGAAACAAACGAACGACGGAGCTCCCGGACGGCATCGAACCGCCGGAGGATGCCGCGGCGACGGCGGCAGGTTCGCCCAGGCGTGCAATGGCGAGGACCGCCGCGGCGAGCGCAAGGTTGAGCGCTCCCGCGAACCGCATCGTGCCCGGCATTCCGAGCCAGCCGATCAGCAGGAACGCGGCGGCCAGCGCTCCGGCGGCCGCGCCGATCGAGTTGGTGAAGTAGAGCATCGCCAGATGATGGCCGCTCGCCTCGGGCCCGCGGCGGATCACCGCTCCCGAGAGGAGCGGAAAGGTCATGCCGAGCAGGAGCGTCTGCGGCACGATCAATACCGCGCACAGCGAATATTTGTAGATCTCGACCGCCTCCGGGGAACCGAGCGCCGGCAGGACCCGGTCGAGCGAAAACTGCGTCAGCAGCAGGAACGACTCGTGGAATATCAGCGCCGCCACGCCTATCGCAGCCTCGATCCAGCCGTAGGCGGCGAGCAGGTTCTTCAATCGCGTGCTCCAGCGGCTCGCGAGCCACGCCCCGAGCGCCATTCCGCCCATGAAAGCGGCGAGCACGAACGACTGGGCGAACGCCGCCGCGCCGAGGAAGAGCTTCAGGTAGTGCGACCAGACGGATTCGTATATGAGCCCGGTAAAGCCCGACAGGGCGAACAGGGCGAACAGGAGCTTGACGTTCCGGTCGGGCATGGTCCCTCCGAAAGGAGAGGGTCAGTGGTGCAGAATCTTGGACAGGAACAGCTGAGCGCGCTCCGAGCGCGGCTTTCCGAAAAAGTCGTCCTTCAGGGCGTCCTCGACGATCTCGCCGCGGTCCATGAAGACGACGCGGTGCGCGACGCTGCGGGCGAAGCCCATCTCGTGCGTCACCACCATCATGGTCATGCCCTCCTTGGCAAGGGCGACCATGACGTCGAGCACCTCGTTGATCATCTCAGGGTCGAGCGCCGAGGTCGGCTCGTCGAACAGCATCGCGATCGGATCCATGGCGAGCGCTCGCGCGATCGCAACGCGCTGCTGCTGGCCCCCGGAGAGCTGGCCGGGATACTTGTCCTTGTGCGCGGAGAGTCCCACGCGCTCGAGCAGCGCGAGTCCCTTGCGCGTCGCCTCCTCGAGACTGCGGCCGAGCACTTTCGTCTGCGCCAGCGTCAGGTTCCGCGTGACGCTCATGTGCGGGAAAAGCTCGAAGTTCTGGAACACCATGCCGATTCTCGCGCGCAGCTTCGGCAGGTCGGTTCCCGGGTCGTTGACCGAAATGCCGTCCACGATGATCTCGCCCTCCTGGAACGGCTCCAGGCCGTTGACGCATTTGATGAAGGTCGATTTTCCGCTGCCCGAAGGGCCGCAAACGACCACCACCTCGCCTTTTTTCACCTCGGTCGAGCAACGGGTGAGCACCTGAAGGCTGCCATACCATTTGCTGACGTTCTTGATTGAGATCATGGGTCCCTACTTGATGATTGCGATGCGCTCCTGGAGCCGCCTGACCAGGGCCGACAGTCCGTACGAAACGGCGAAATACACCACGGCCACGAAGCTGTACATCTCCACCAGGCGGTAGTCGCGGTTCGCGACTTTCGCGGCGGCGCCGAGAAAGTCGGTGGCCGAGATCACGTACACGAGCGAGGTGTCCTGGAACAGGATGATGGTCTGGGTGAGCAGCACCGGCAGCATGTTGCGGAACGCCTGCGGCAGGACGATCCGCGCCATGGTCTGCCAGTAGTCCAGGCCGAGCGCGTATCCCGACCACACCTGGCCGCGCGGGATCGACTGGATGCCGGCGCGCATGATCTCGCAGTAGTACGCGGCCTCGAACATGGTGAAGGTGATCGCCGCCGACCAGAAGGCGCCGACCTTGATCGGCTCCTTGGCGCCGATCACCCAAGCGCCGATGTACGGCACCAGGAAGAAAAACCAGAAGATCACCAGCACCAGCGGGATCGAGCGCATCAGGTTGACGTAGGCGCCAGCGAGCATGGACACGGGCTTCATGCTGGAGAGCCGCATCATGGCGAGCAGGGTACCGAACACGATGCCGCCGGCCATCGCGAGCGCCGTGAGTGTCAGCGTGAAAGTCATGCCCTCCCGGAAGAGATAGCCCCAGGAGCGCTGGATTACATCGAAATCAAATCCTGAAACCATTGCTTTCTTTAATCCTCGCGTTGCTGCGCAGGCAGTTTCTGCGCTGCAACGCATCGTAGGTTCTGCATTTTCAGTGGCCGGCTTGGGGAGCGCCGGCGGCGGCGATCAGGCCGGGCACGCGCACTTTTTTCTCGAGGGCCCTCATCGCGAGGACCACGATCAGGTTGGTAAGGAGATAGATCACCGTCGCCGCGGTGAACGCTTCGAACACCCTGAAGCTGAACTCCTGCATCGCCCGCGCGCGCCCGGTGAGCTCGAGGAGCCCGATCGTCAGCGCGACCGACGAGTTCTTGATGACGTTCATGAACTCGGAGGTGAGCGGCGGGAGGATGATGCGGAAGGCTTGGGGCAGGATGACGTAACGGTAGGCCTGCGCTTCGGTCAGCCCCATCGCGGTGCCGGCCATGCGCTGGCCGCGCGGCAGGGAATTGATCCCGGCGCGGACCTGTTCGGCGACGCGCACGGAGGTAAAGATGCCGAGGCACAGCACCGCGGGTATGTACGAGGCCCAGGGCGGCGGCATCTGCTTGATCCAGTCGCCGAGCGCCTTCGGAAGAAATTCGGGAAAGACAAAAAACCAGAGGAACATCTGCACGATGAGAGGCACGTTGCGGAAGATCTCGACGTACAGGTTCCCCGCGCGCACCACCCACTTGATGGGCGTGGTGCGCAGCGTTCCGACCAGCGCGCCGATCGCAAGCGCGATCACCCAGGCTGCGAGAGCGGTGGCGAGAGTCCAGCCAAGGCCGACGATCAGGTAATGAAGATAGGTTCCCGTACCACCCGGCTCGGTCTCGAGCAGGACCTTCCAGTGCCAGTTGTAGTTCACGCCTCCCCCGACGCAAAACTACGGAAGCTGCTTGCCTTTACTTGTAAGCTGCCGGGTCTCCTGAATCGGTCGGATTCGCGACCACTTTCTTGAACTGATCGCTCATCGGGATGTTCAGGTTGATGCCCTTCGGGGGCACCGGCTTCTGGAACCACTTCTCGTAGATCGCGTTGATCTGCCCTGACTTGTAGATGTTGGTCATGGCCGCATTGACCACCTTCTTGAACGCCGCATCGTCCTTGCGCAGCATGATGCCGTAAGGCTCGACCGAAGTCGCTTCCGTCGAGATGGCGTAGTCGCCCGGGTTGCGCGACTGCGCGGCCAGGCTGTAGAGCAGGATGTCGTCCATCACGAAGGCAGCCGCGCGGCCGGTCTCGACCATCTGGAAGGCCTCGGGATGGCCGTTCGCCGAGATGATGTTCATGCCGAGATTCTGCGCGGCGTTGATCTCGGTGATCCCCTTGATGTTGGTGGTGCCGGCCGTGGAAACGACGGTCTTGCCTTTCAAGTCCTGCAGCGTCTTGAGGTTCGCGGACTTCTTCGCGATCCAGCGGTTGGCGGTGACGAAGTGCGTGATCGTGAACCACACCTGTTCCTGGCGCGCGAGGTTGTTGGTGGTCGAGCCGCACTCCAGGTCGATCGTGCCGTTCGCCATCAGCGGGATGCGGTTCGCTGAAGTGACGAGCTGGTACTTGACGTCGAGCTTGGGCATCTTGAGCTCGCTCTTCACCGCGTCGGCGATGCGCAGGCACAGGTCCATGGCGTAGCCGACCGGCTGCTGCCTGTCGTCGTAGTAGGAGAACGGTATCGAGGCGTCGCGGTGTCCGATGGTGATCGAGCCGCTGTCCTTGATTTTTTTCAGAGTGCCCTCCTGCGCCCCGGCGGGAACTGCCACGGCCAGAGCCAGGGCGGCAAGAATCAGCGTGATCGGTCGGGTCATGTCGGTCTCCTTGTGGGCCGTCGTTCGAGTCGGCGGGTGCATGGGTGGGCGAGGCTGCACGATTCTACGGGAGTCCCCCGTTCCTTGTCCAAACGGCAGGGGTCGACCGCGCCACGGCAAAACGCCTCGGGCGGACTAGAATTCGGTCTCTGTCTGAGAAGGAGCGGGACATGAGCCAGGTCGCGACGCGCATCGAGCACGATCTCCTCGGCGACCGGGCTGTCCCCGCCGAAGCCTATTACGGAATCCACACGCTTCGCGCGCTGGAGAATTTCCGGATCACGGGCACTGCCATCTCCATTTATCCGGACCTCGTGCGCGCGCTTGCCTGCGTCAAGCAGGCGGCGGCGCTCGCGAACAATGCCCTCGGATTGCTTCCGGACGACAAGGCCGGCGCGATCGCGCGGGCCTGCGAGGAGATCCGCGAAGGCGAGCTCCTCGATCAATTCCTCGTGGACGTCGTCCAGGGCGGGGCGGGTACTTCGACCAACATGAACGCGAACGAGGTCATCGCCAACCGCGCGCTCGAGCTGCTCGGCCACAAGCGCGGCGGGTACCAGCATCTGCATCCGGTCGAAGACGTCAACATGAGCCAGAGCACCAACGACGTCTACCCAACTGCGGTCAAGGTGGCGCTGCATTTCGCGATCGACCGCCTCGGCGCAGCCATGCAGGAGCTGCGCCGCGCCTTCGAGGCCAAGGCGCACGAGTTCGGCGACGTGCTCAAGATGGGGCGAACGCAGCTCCAGGACGCCGTGCCGATGACGCTCGGCCAGGAGCTGTCCACGTATGCCGTGATGCTGCAGGAGGACGAGGAGCGCTTGAGGGAGGCGGCGCTGCTTATCACCGAGATCAATCTGGGGGCGACCGCGATCGGCACCGGCATCAACGCCCACCCCGAGTACGCGGCGCTGGTGTGCCAGCAGCTCGCCGATATCACCGGCATCCGGCTCGTCACCGCTCCGAATCTCGTCGAAGCGACGCAGGACGCGGGCGCCTACGTGCAGCTCTCGGGCGTGCTGAAACGGATCGCGGTGAAGCTCTCCAAGGTCTGCAACGACCTGCGGCTGCTGTCCTCGGGTCCCCGCGCCGGCCTCGGCGAGATCAACCTGCCGCCGGTGCAGGCGGGATCCTCGATCATGCCCGGCAAGGTCAATCCGGTCATCCCCGAGGTCGTGAACCAGATAGCGTTCGAGGTCATCGGCAACGACGTCACGGTGAGCTTTGCCGCGGAAGCGGGGCAGCTGCAGCTGAACGCCTTCGAGCCCGTCATCGCCCACAGCCTGTTCAAGAGCCTGATGCATCTGCGGAACGGGTGCGACACCCTGCGCGAGCGCTGCGTGACCGGCATCACCGCGAACCGCGAGCGCATGGCGAAGACGGTGCGGGAGTCGATCGGCCTCGTCACCGCGCTCAATCCCTATATCGGCTACTCCGCCGCGAGCGAAGTGGCGCGCGAGGCCCTTGCCACCGGCAAGACCGTATACGACCTGGTCCTGGAAAAGAAACTCCTGTCGAAGGAACAGCTCGACGAGATCCTGCGGCCGGAAAACCTGACGCGGCCGGGGCGCCCGGTGCTCCCCGAGCCGTCGGGGGCGAAGAACGCAAAGCTCTAGTCTACGCCGCGCGCCTCTCCCTTTTTCCCAGCACGTTGCGCAGGTACCGGCCGGTGAAGCTCGCTTCCAAGGCGGCCACGTCCTCGGGCGTCCCCTGAGCGAGGATGCGCCCACCGCCGTCGCCGCCCTCGGGCCCGAGGTCGATGATCCAGTCGGCGGTCTTGATCACGTCCAGATTGTGCTCGATGACGACCACGGTGTTGCCCGCGTCGCGCAGGCGGTGCAGCACCGAGAGCAGCAGATCGATGTCCTTGAAGTGCAGGCCCGTGGTCGGCTCGTCCAGGATGTAGAGCGTGCGTCCGGTGTCTCGCTTGGAGAGCTCGAGCGAGAGCTTCACCCGCTGCGCTTCGCCGCCGGAAAGGGTGGTCGCCGGCTGTCCGAGCTGGATATAGCCGAGGCCCACTTCGAGCAGCGTCTGGAGCTTGCGCTCCACTGCGGGGACCGCGTTGAAGAACTCGTGCGCGGATTCCACCGTCATCTGCAGGACCTCGTGGACGTTCTTTCCCTTGAACTGCACTTCGAGCGTCTCGCGGTTGTAGCGCTTGCCGTGGCAGGTGTCGCACGGCACGTAGATGTCTGGAAGGAAATGCATCTCGACCTTGATGACGCCGTCGCCCTGGCAGGCTTCGCAGCGCCCGCCTTTCACGTTGAAGGAGAAGCGCCCCGGCCCGTAGCCGCGCTCGCGCGCCATCGGCACGCCCGCGAAAAGCTCGCGGATCGGCGTGAACAGCGCCGTGTAAGTGGCGGGGTTGGAGCGAGGGGTGCGGCCGATCGGGCTCTGGTCGACGCTCACCGCCTTGTCGAAGAACTCCAGCCCCTTGATCGAGTCGTGCGCGGCGGGCTCGTGCACCGAGCCGTAGAGCTCGCGTGCGACGGCGTGATACAGCGTGTCGTTGATGAGCGTCGATTTGCCCGAGCCGGAGACGCCGGTGACGCACACGAACAGGCCTACTGGCAGCGCGAGATCGATATTCTTGAGATTGTTCCCGCGCGCCCCGCTCAGCCTGAAGACCCGCGTCCTGTCGAAACGGCGGCGGTTCTTGGGCACGGCGATCTCGAGCGCACCGGAGAGATATTGGCCGGTGAGGGAGGCGGGGTTCCTGCGGATCTGCTCGGGCGGACCCTCCGCGACCACCTGGCCGCCGTGCTCGCCCGCTCCCGGCCCCATGTCGAGGACGTGATCGGCCGTGTTGATCGCTTCTTCGTCGTGCTCGACCACGATGACGGTGTTGCCGATGTCGCGCAAGTGCTTGAGCGTGGCGAGGAGGCGGGCGTTGTCGCGTTGGTGCAGGCCGATCGAGGGTTCGTCGAGCACGTACATGACGCCGGTGAGTCCCGAGCCGATCTGGCTCGCGAGGCGGATGCGCTGCGCCTCGCCGCCCGAAAGCGTGTCCGCGGCGCGGTCGAGCGACAGATAGTCGAGGCCGACGTTGTTGAGGAAGTTGAGCCGCGCGATGATCTCGTTGGCGATTTTCTCGGCGATCGCCTGCTTCCCGCCGGAGAGCCTGAGCCGGCGGAAGAATTCGAGCGCCTGCTTCATGGGGAAGCCGCTCACCTCGAAAATCGCGCGCTCGTCTATCTTGACGTGCCGCGCCTCCGGGCGGAGCCGCGTCCCGCCGCACGAGGGGCAGGCCCGGGTGTTCAGGTATTTCGCGAGCTCCTCGCGCACGACCAGGGAATCGGTTTCCTCGTAGCGGCGCTCGAGGCTGGGCAGGATGCCCTCGAAGGCGTGCTCCTTCACCACCGTGCGGCCGCGCTCGCTCAGGTAGGAGAACGGAATCTTTTCCTGCGTGCCGTGGAGCACGAGCGCCTGGACCGGTTCGGGGAGTTTCTCGAACGGCGCCTCGACGTCGAACCGGAAATGCGCGGCGAGGCTCGTGAGCATCTGGAAATAGAACTGGTTGCGCCGGTCCCAGCCCTTTATCGCGCCGCTGGCGAGGCTCAAGCCCGGGTGCGCGACCACGCGCTTGGGATCGAAGAACGTGATCGTGCCCAGGCCGTCGCACTCGGGGCAGGCGCCCATGGGGTTGTTGAAGGAGAACAGACGCGGCTCGAGCTCGGGCAGCGAGTAGTCGCAGACGGGGCAGGCGTAGCGCGACGAGAAGAGGTGCTCGCGGCCCGAATCGAGCTCGAGCACCACTGCGCGGCCGTCGGCGTGCTTGAGCGCCGTTTCGAAGGATTCCGCCAGCCGCTGTTTCGCGTCGGGGCGCACTTTCAGGCGGTCGACGACCACGTCCACCGAGTGCTTGATGTTCTTGGAGAGCTTGGGGACGGAGTCGATTTCATGGACCTTGCCGTCGACGCGCAGGCGCGCGAACCCCTGCGCGCGCAGCTCCGCGACCAGCTCGTGCTGCTCGCCCTTGCGGCTTGCGACGATGGGGGCGAGGATCATGAGCTTGGTGTCCTCGGGGAGCGCCAGCGCGTGATCCACCATCTGAGACACTGACTGCGCCTGCAGGGGCAGCTTGTGCTGCGGGCAGTAGGGCGTGCCGACGCGCGCGTAGAGCAGGCGCAGGTAGTCGTGGATCTCGGTGATGGTGCCCACGGTCGAACGCGGGTTGTGGCTCGCCGCCTTCTGCTCGATCGAGATCGCGGGCGACAGCCCCTCGATCAGATCGACGTCGGGCTTTTCCATCAGCTGAAGGAACTGGCGCGCGTAGGCCGAAAGCGACTCGACGTAGCGGCGCTGTCCCTCCGCGTAGAGCGTATCGAAGGCGAGAGAGGATTTTCCGGAGCCCGATAGCCCCGTGATCACGATCAGCCGGTTTCTGGGCAGATCGACGTTCAGGTTCTTGAGATTGTGCGTGCGCGCGCCGCGGATGCGGATCTGGTCCATTGAGCGGGTGGGCAAAGTCGAACCTGCTACTATACAAAATTTCGCAGTGTTCCCGCTACTCCCATGACGTCCCCGGCAGAGGCAGGCCGGATGTCCGCCTTGGAACTGCGCGCGAGCCTCTCGCTCGCCTCGCTGTTCGCCCTGCGCATGCTGGGCCTGTTTCTGATCCTTCCGGTTTTCGCAATCCACGCACAAGGGCTTCCCGGAGGCGGCAGCCAGACGCTGGTCGGGATTGCGCTGGGGGTCTACGGACTGACGCAAGGAATCCTGCAGATCCCCTACGGCATGGCCTCGGACCGCTACGGAAGGAAGCGGGCGATCGTCGTCGGGCTGCTGCTTTTCGCGCTGGGGAGCTTCATCGCCGCGTGGGCGGCGGACGTCTATACAGTCATTCTCGGGCGCGCGATCCAGGGAGCCGGCGCGATCGCCGCGCCCGTGACGGCGTTCGCAGCCGACATCACGCGCGAGGAGCACCGCACCAAGGCGATGGCGATGATAGGCGGCTCGATCGCATTGACTTTTGCCGTGTCGCTCGTCGCCGCGCCGGTGCTCTACCGCAGGATTGGGATGGACGGAATCTTCAACCTCACCGGCGCGCTGTCGCTTGCGGCGATCTGGGTGACGCTCGCCGTCGTGCCCGCGGAGCCTCCACGCGACGGCGACCCGACGCGGCGCACCCAGCCTGGCGCGCTCGGCGAAGTCTTGAGCGATACCGAGCAGCTGCGGCTCAACCTCGGGATTTTCTCGCTGCACGTGGTGCAGATGGCGATCTTCGTCATCATCCCGGCGGCTCTTGTCACCCACGGCGGGCTGCCCGTGGACGAGCACTGGAAAGTCTACCTGCCGGTCGTGGTCGGGTCGTTCGTTCTTATGGCGCCCCCCTTGATTCAAGCGGAACGCCGGGGCCGGATGAGATTCCTCTTCCTGGCGGCGATTGCATTGCTGCTCGCCGTCGAGCTCGGCTTCGCGGTGTGCTACACGAATTTCGCGATGGCGATCGCGCTGCTGCTTGCCTTTTTCGTCGCGTTCAACCTCCTCGAGGCGATCCTGCCGTCGCTCGTATCCCGGGTCGCGGCGCCGGCCTCGCGCGGAACCGCGCTCGGGGTGTACAACACCACCCAGGCGCTGGGCCTCTTCGCCGGCGGGGCCGCCGGGGGTTGGCTCGCCGGACATTTCGGCGAAGCCTCGGTGTTTGTATTCGGAATCGCGATTGTCGCGTTATGGCTGGGAACGGCATGGCGAATGCGCATTCCGGGCGAATCCGCGGAGCGGATCTTCCCGGTGGGCGCAGGGGCCGATCCGGTCGCGCTGCGCGAAGGACTCTTGCGGCTGCGCGGGGTGCGCGAAGCCGTGATCGCGCCCGAACGAGGCGTCGTCCGGTTAACCGTGTATCCTGATTCGTTCGACGCAAGCACGGCGAGAAAATTGATCGAGGGGGAAAACTAAATGGCTTCGGTAAACAAAGTGATTCTGGTAGGCAACCTCGGGCGCGACCCCGAGACGCGTTACAACCCGGAGGGCGGGGCGATCACCAACATCTCGGTCGCCACCACGGATACCTGGAAGGACAAGGCGAGCGGAGAAAAGCAGGAACGGACCGAATGGCACCGCGTCGTGTTCTTCAGCCGGCTCGCGGAGATCGCCGGCGAGTACCTCAAGAAGGGCTCGCAGGTCTACATCGAGGGATCCTTGCGCACGCGCAAGTGGCAGGACAAGGAGGGTAAGGAACGCACGACCACCGAAATTGTCGCCGACCGCATGCAGATGCTCGGCAGCCGGCAAGGGGCGGGCGACGCGGGCGCCCGGGAAGCGAAAGAGCCGGCCGCCGCGGGCGAGGGCAAGGCCGTCAAGAAATCGGCGGGCAAGTTCGACGACATGGAAGACGACATCCCGTTCTAGTTGCTTGCGCGCCGGCACAACAGGAGGACTTCCGCGACCTCCGCGGTGTCGATCAGGCCCTGCGCCAGCGCCAGCGGTTTCTGAAAACGCACGCCCAGCGGCATTATCACGCGGTTGTACAGCCGTATCGCCGGCGCGCGCCGGTGGACCAAAAACCACATTCCGAGATCGACCAGGCGGGAGGATTTCGGCTGCATCCCGAACGCAGCGCTGCGCTCTACCGCGAAGCCGTGTCGCGCGAGCTTGTCCATCAGTTCTGCCGGCTCGTAGCGGCGCCGGTGGCCGACGAAAGCGTCGAACCCCGACCACTGCGCGGGATGCAGCGGCACCGAGGTGATCAGCGCCGCCCCGGACGCCGCCACGCGCGAGAGCTCCGCGAGGGCGCGCTCGTCGTCGTCGACGTGTTCGATCACATCGAAGGCGCAGATCAGGTCGAAACCCGCATTGCCGTAGGGCAGAGCCGTGATGGAGCCCAGCGTCCCGGAGCCGCCGCGCACGCGCAGTTTTTCCAGCGCTGCCGCGCTTATATCGACGAACTGCGTATCCTCGATCGGAAGGCGCGGGCGCAATCCCGGCGCCACCTCCAGCCGGCGCTGCGCCGGAGCGAGCAGGGAGCGGACCAGCGGCCAGGTGTTGAAGCGTTCGGGCTCGATCAGGCGCGCGTCCGTCCACAGCGCGTTGTAGAAATGCCGGTTGGCACCGAGCAGTTCGGAATCGGGGCGGCCCGGGGACGGCGAAGTCATGCGCCACGCTAACACAGGACGTGCGAGAATTGCGGAAGTGTGACCCGGCTGTGAAGTCACCAATAGGCGGCACTATTTATACATGAGAGAAGACTACCTGGCTGTCCTCAGTGAATTCCTGCGCAAGCGCGAAAACATCGATCCCGCCCGAGTGACGCCCGAGGCCTCGCTCGAGGAACTCAAGGTTGACTCGCTCCTGCTGCTCGAACTGCTCTTCGAATTCGAGGACAGGCTCGGCGTCAAGATACCGCAGGACATTCCGCGACCCAGCACCGTCGGTGACCTGCTGGAAATCGTGGACAAGGTCACAGCCGGAAACGGCGTCTGAATGGCAAGCGCGCGGCGCGTCGCCGTCACCGGCCTCGGTCTCGTCAACCCTTTTGGCGGGGACCTTGCTGACTTCTTCGGCCGGATGCTGCGCGGCGAATCCGCGATCCGGCTCTACACGCGCGAGGACGACGTGCTCAAGCCGCTTTCCGTGCCGGCGGTCCGTTGCGCGAATTTCGACGCCGACGCGGCGCTGGGCCGATCGCTTGCCTACACCATGGACCGCTACAGCCAGCTCGGGACCGCGGCAGCGCTTTCGGCATGGAGCGATGCGGGGCTTCCGCGGACCCGGGAAGCGCCGCGCAACGACTGGGGCGTCTCCTGGGGCACGGCGCTGGGCGGCACGCTGACGTTCGAGAGCGGCTATATCGAGATGTTGCGCAACGGCCGCGAGCGCGTGCCGCCGCTCTCGGTCGTGCTCGGAATGAGCAACGCGGCTGCCTCCCACATATCGATCCTGCTCGGCCTGGGAGCTTCCTCCGCCACCTATTCGGTCGCCTGCGCCTCGTCGGCGGTCGCGATCGGCGAGGCCTTGCCGAAGATCCGCTCGGGCGAAGCGACGCTGATGGTCGTCGGCGGCTCCGAAGCGCCGCTGTCCTACGGCGTGGTGCGCGCCTGGGAAGCGATGCGCATCCTCGCCCTAGGCGACGAGGCGTCCGCCGTGCGCGCCTGCCGCCCGTTCAGTTCGGATCGGCAGGGCCTGGTGCTCGGAGAAGGGGCGGGCGCCATGATCCTCGAGGACTGGGACCACGCGGTTCGGCGCGGCGCGAGGATTTACGCGGAATTCGCGGGGTGTGGCAGCACCTCCGATCATGAACATCTCGTCCGGCCCAATGTCGAGGGACAGACGCGCGCCATGCGCATGGCCATTCAGAACGGGGGCCTCGCGCCCGACGAGATCGATTACGTCAACGCGCATGGCACCGCGACGCGCGAAGGCGATCCGATCGAAATTGCCGCCATTCGCGGCGTTTTCGGATCGCGCTCCGCGGAAGTCGCCGTCAGTGCCACGAAATCGATGCATGCGCACATGCTGGGCGCAACCGGGGTGATCGAAGCCATCATCACCGTGATGTCGCTCGCGTCACAGGACGCGCCGCCGACCGCGTATCTCGACGACGTGGATAGCGAGTGCACCGGCGTGCGCCACATTACCGGGGGATCTCTGCGCAGCGGCTTGCGGGCGGCGCTGTCGAATTCCTTCGCATTCGGGGGAAGCAACACGGTGCTGGCATTCCGCGCGGTTCATTGAGTCCGCGCCGCGCCCGGATCACGGGGTTCTCAGCCGCCGAATCGCGAGCAGCGGCAGCCGCAGCACGAAGCCGATCAGCAGGCGCACGTGCATCCACGTCAGCAGCGCGTTGTCGCGCCAGTAATCAAAGTGCGATACGCCGCCTTCCTCGGGGTGGAAATACCGCACGGGCGCGGGTTTGTTGAGCGGACGCACCCCGAGCCAGCACATTCGCACCACCGCTTCCGGGTCGAAGTCGAAGCGCCGCATCCAGAGCTGCGTCCGCATCACCCTGCGCAGGGGCGCGATCGGGTACACCCGGAAGCCGAACAAGGAATCGCCGATTCCCGTCCAGAGCGTCTCCAGGTTGGCCCACCAGTTGGATACGCGGCGTCCCTTGACGCGCAGGTTCGGCGCGCTTGAGTCGAACACCGGAACGCCCAGCACCATGCAGGAGGGCTCCGCCGCGGAAGCAGCCATGAACTCACCGATCATCTCGGCCGGGTGCTGGCCGTCCGAATCCATCGTCAGGACGTGCGTGAAACCGGCTTCCTGGGCGAGCTCGATGCCGTGCAGGACGGCCGCGCCCTTGCCGCCGTTCCTCGGCAACACGATCACCTTCAGACCCGGATCGGCCCTGGCCCTCTTGCGCAATCCTTCGGCCGTGCCGTCAGTGCTGGCGTCCACCACCACCCACACCGGGTTCCAGAAACGCCGTGCCGCTTGGACCGTCTCGTAGACTCGTTCGCCGGGGTTGTAGCTTGGAATCAGGACAAGGTGACTCCGGGAGGCCTCCTTCATCCAGTCCTCAGCGTTCGTCGAGCCGGGCGTTCTGCGGCTGCGCCAAGGGTTCGCCGGCGGCATCCATGCCCTTTCCGCGGCCGAGCTCGGATGCAAGATAGGCTTCCAGTTCCGCGATCGTCTCTTTCAAGCTGTCCCTGGGCATGAATCGCCTTCCCAGGCGGACGCGGTAGGACACCGGCACCGGAGGGATACGATGAAGGGCCCAGCCCTTCGACAGAAAAGGCGACGTGGTCTCGATCAATACCGTCTGGATGGGAACGCCGGAGCGCTTCGAGACGAGAGGCGCTCCTCCCTTCAGAGGATTCACCGGACGACGCGTCGTGCGGGTTCCTTCCGGGAAGAGCAGGAGCTGGCCACCGGCCCGGAGGTCCTCCACCGCTTCGGACACGCCTCCGATGAACTCGTCGTTGCGTATGTAGCCGGCCAGGCGCGCCGCGGCACCATAAATCGGATTGTTGATCAGCTCGGCCTTCATCACGCAGGCCACATTGGGCAAGCGCGAGAGGACCATCACCGCATCCAGAAGGCTGGGATGGTTGGGCGCGATGATCAAGGGCCCGGCGCCCCGCAAGGAGTCCAGCGCGCGCAGGTCGAAGCGAAAGACACCGGTCAGCGCGAGGACCTGGAGGTAACAGCGAAATCCGTAGCTCGTGACCCAGCGCCCGAGCACTCTCCCCCGCCCCCGAGACAGCAGGTGGGAGAGCAGCCCCGCCGTTCCGGACCAGATTAGGCACATCAGGCCGAAGACGAGCAGCCCCGAATAAACGACCAGGCATGCATAAGCGGTTTGCAGCCCGGTCCGGATCACAAGCGCCGCGGATCCCTGCAAGAGCATGGCCGTCCATCCCGTCCCTAGACTCAGCTCGCGCCGAAGATACGTCACCCTAACACAGTACGCGGTGGGAAAATAAAGCCCGTCTTGCGTCGCATTCGCTCGGTGGCCACTGTAAAATCCCGGTTTCCCGATACCGGGATTTCCGAGGAAAGCTCGTGGACGCCAGGCGGCGTGAAGTGTTGAAGACCGGCGGCGGCGTGCTCGCGCTTGCGGCCGCTGCGGGGATCATCAGGCCCGGCGAGGCGCTCGCGCAGGAATGGAACAAGGCGGCGTTCGAGACGAAGAGCGTCGCGGAGACGGTCAAGGCGCTGGGCGGCAGCGGCTCGACCCCGAGTAGCGCCATCGAGATCACCGCGCCGGACATCGCGGAGAACGGCGCGGTCGTGCCGATCGCGGTGGAGAGCAAGCTCCCCCGCACGCAAGCCCTCGCCATCCTGATCGAAAAGAACCCGAACACGCTGTCCGCGGATTTCGAGATCCCGGCCGGCACCGACCCCTTCGTCAGCACCCGCGTCAAGATGGGGGAGACGTCGAACGTCTACGCGCTCGTGATCGCGGACGGCAAGTACTTCCACGCGGTGAAGGAAATCAAGGTCACGATCGGCGGGTGTGGGGGTTGATATGGCAGACCCGATGCGCATCCGCGCCAACATGACGGGCGACAAGGTCGAGGTGAAGGTGCTGATGGCCCACGAGATGGAGACCGGCCTTCGCAGAGACGCAGGCGGCAATGCCATTCCTGCGCATTTCATCCGGAACGTCAGCGTCACTTATGGCGGCAAGACCGTGCTGTCGGCGCAGTGGGGAACCTCGGTGTCTCGCAATCCCTTCCTGCATTTCCGCTTCAATGGGGGCAAGCCCGGCGAGAAGGTGATGATCACCTGGCTCGACAACAAGGGCGAGAAGAGAACCGACGAAGCGGTGATCGCCGGCGGCGGCTGAGTCTGCAGAGTTATCGCTGGCGGAATTCACGAGGAAGAAAGTCATGCGTATCGACCGCGTCCTGGCTGGGGTGCTGGCGGCGACGCTGCCGTGTCTTTCGCCGGCGCAGCAGGACACCCAGAAGGAAATCGAGCGCTATCGGCAGATGCTGCAGGAGAGCAATCCCGCCGAGCTGTACGAGGCGCGCGGCGAGGAGCTGTGGAAAACCAGACGCGGTCCGAGGAACGCGTCGCTCGAGCGGTGCGACCTCGGCCTCGGGCCCGGCGTGGTGAAGGGCGCCTACGTACGGCTGCCGCGCTACTTTGCGGATACCGGCCGCGTGCAGGACCTCGAGTCACGTCTGGCCACCTGCATGGTGACGCTGCAGGGGTTCACTCCCGAAGAAGCCAGACGCAAGCCGTTTTCCGGCACGGGTGCGCCCATGATCACAACCGACCCCTTTTCCGGCGTGGGTCAGCGGTCGGTGATGACGGATCTGGTCGCCTGGATCGCATCCGAGTCGCGCGGCATGACGATTGCCCCGTCGGTGTCCCATCCGAAGGAGCGCCTGGCCTATCAAGCGGGCGAAAGGCTTTTCTACTACCGCGCCGGACCGTATGACTTCGGCTGCGTCACCTGCCACGGCGAGGAAGGAAAACGGATCCGGCTGCAGAATCTGCCGAAAATGACCAATGCCAAGGATGCGCAGCGCGCATTCGGCACCTGGCCCGGATACCGCGTCTCGGAGGGCGAGTTGCGGTCCATGCAATGGAGAATGTGGGAGTGCGTCCGTCAGATGCGCTTCCCGGAACTGGAGTTCGCTTCCGATGCGTCTATCGCGCTGATAACGTACCTCGCGAAGCAGGCCGAAGGCGGCACGTTCGACGCCCCGGCGATCAAGCGATAGGGGGCGAAATGCAGCCGAAAATGATTCCGGCCCTGGCGCTTGCGCTTTGCGGCATCTGGGTCGCAGGCTGCGCGACCCGGCCGTCCGATTCGGAGACCGAGCGCGCGGTCGCCGAGATGATAAAGGCCTCGTTCAAGACGCGCGGCCAGGCGACGGTCGCTCGCCTGAACCAGGACGACGCACAGGCGCTCTGCAGCAAGCATGCCGGAGAATTGCCGAAAGACGTGAGCGACGGGATCGAAAAAGCGCAACAGGCGACCATCCGCTATCCGAGCTCGGGAAAGCTTACGGGCGACTGGCGCGAGGGCGAGCGAATCGCGCAAAGCGGCGTCGGCAAGCAGTTCACCGACGCCCCGACCCGGCCGGCGGGCGGCAGCTGCTACAACTGCCACCAGCTCTCGAAGCAGGAGCTGTCGTTCGGCACGATCGGCCCGAGCCTCTACCAATTCGGCAAGCAGCGCGGCGCGAGCGAGGCGATCCAGAAATATACCTACGGGAAGATCTACAATTCACAAGCGTCCACGGCCTGCTCCAACATGCCGCGCTTCGGCCACAACGGCGTGCTGACCGAGGAGCAGATCACCCATCTCGTGGCGCTGCTGCTCGACCACGACTCCCCCGTCAACAAGTGACGCTGTCGCGTCGCGAATTCCTGCAGGCGCTCGCCGCCGCGGCGGCAGCCGGTATTCAGCTCGATGGGCGCGCGCAAGCGGGGGACGAAGCGTTCTACGACTTGCCGCGATTCGGCAACATATCGCTCCTCCATTTCACCGATTGCCACGCGCAGCTGCTGCCCCTGCATTTTCGCGAGCCTAGCGTCAATCTCGGTGTCGGCGAAGGAGCGAACCGCCCGCCGCACTTGGTCGGCGAGGCGCTGCTCAAGCACTTTGGCATTTCCCCCGGTACGCGCGAGGCGCATGCTTTCTCCCACCTCGATTTTGCGCAGGCCGCCCGGAAATACGGCAGGCTCGGCGGCTTCGCCCACCTTGCGACCCTGGTGAAGAATTTGCGCGCCGGGCGCGCAGCGTCGCTCCTGCTGGACGGCGGCGACACCTGGCAGGGTTCGGCGACGTCGCTCTGGACGCGAGGGCAGGACATGATCGAGGCGCAGAAGCTCCTCGGCGTCGACATCATGACGGGGCACTGGGAATTCACCTACGGCGCGGCGCGCGTGAAGGAAGTGCTGGAAAAGGATTTCGCAGGGCGGATCGAATTTCTCGCGCAGAACGTCGAAACCAGCGATTTCGGCGACCCGGTGTTCAAGCCCTATACCCTTCGCAGCCTGGGCGGCGTACCGGTCGCCGTGATCGGCCAGGCATTCCCGTATACGCCCATCGCCCATCCCCGCCGTTTCGTCCCGGACTGGAAGTTCGGGATCGAGGAGCGGCGCCTGCAGCGGATCGCGAACGAGGTCCGCGCGGGAAATGGAGGGAAAGGGGGCGCGCAGATCGTGGTGCTGCTCTCGCACAACGGCATGGACGTGGACCTGAAGCTCGCCTCCCGCGTCACCGGCATCGACGTGATCCTGGGAGGCCACACTCACGACGGCGTGCCGGTTCCGGTCGCCGTGTCGAACGCGAAAGGCGGGACGCTCGTCACCAACGCCGGTTCGCACGGCAAGTTTCTCGCGGTGCTCGATCTCGACGTCAAGGGCGGGCGCATCTCGGACTATCGCTATCGGCTGCTGCCCGTGTTCGCGAACCTGCTGCGCGCAGACCGCGACATGGCAAAGCTGATCGAAGCGAAGCGCGCGCCGTACCGGGAGAAGCTCGCCGAGCGACTCGCGGTGAGCGAGACGCTCCTCTACCGCCGGGGGAATTTCAACGGCACCATGGATCAGTTGATCCTCGATGCGCTCAGGGAAGTGAAGGGCGCGGAGATCGCCTTCTCGCCCGGATTCCGCTGGGGAAGCACGATTCTGCCCGGCGAGGCGATCACCTACGAGCAGGTCATGAATCAGACCGCGATCACCTACCCGCATACCTCCGTTTCGGAGCTCAGCGGTGCGGCGATCAAGACGATCCTCGAGGATGTGTGCGACAACCTGTTCAATCCGGATCCGTACTACCAGCAAGGCGGCGACATGGTGCGGGTCGGCGGAATGAGCTACAGCTGCGACCCGAATGCGAAACCGGGCAGGCGAATCGCCGACATGCGTCTTGCGGGAAGGCCCATCGAAGCGGGGAAAACCTATAAGGTCGCGAGCTGGGCCCCCGTGGCCGAAGGCGTTCGCGAGGACGGTGAACCGGTGTGGGATCTGTTCGCCCGCTATCTGCGCGACACGAAGATCGTCAGGCAGCGCGAACTCAACGTGCCACGCCTGATCGACGTGAAAGGCAACCGCGGCCTGACTTGAATTTTCGCCCGAGCGCCCCGATTCTTCCGAAGCAAGTCCGCAGGGTATAATCCGACGGCTTGCATCCGGAGGCTCCATGCCGATTTACGAATATCGTTGCTCCTCGTGCGGGTTCCAGAAGGAATACCTGCGGAAGCTCAGCGACCCGGCTCTCACCGGCTGCCCGGAGTGCGGCAAGCAGACGTTCTCGAAGATGCTGAGCGCAGCGGGATTCCAGTTGAAGGGCAGCGGCTGGTACGCGACCGACTTCAGGAACAGCGGCGCCAAGCCGGCAGCGAACCCCGATGTCAAGAGCGCGACGCCTTCCGGCGGCAAGGACAAGGGCGATGCGAAGTCCGACACGAAGCCCGACGCGAAGTCCGACACGAAACCCGACAAGAAGTCCGAAAGCAAGTCCGAGTCGAAATCCGAATCCGTCGGCAGCGGGGCAGACGTCGTTCGTACGTAGCGTGGAACGCCGCCGAGGAGAGGGCGGCGCCCGATGAAAAAATACCTCATCACCGGGCTCCTGATCTGGATCCCGCTCGCGATCACGATCTGGGTGCTCGAGCTGATCGTGAGCACGATGGACCAGTCGCTGCTGCTCCTGCCCCCGCAATATCAGCCGCAGGTGCTGTTCGGCCGCCAGATTCCAGGCCTCGGCGCGCTGCTCACGGTGGTCGTGGTGTTCGTCACCGGCGTGCTCGCCTCCAACATCCTCGGCCAGCGGCTGCTTCTGTTTTGGGAGTACCTGCTCGGCCGGATCCCGGTGGTGAAAACCATCTACCACGCGGTGAAGCAGGTGAGCGACACGCTGTTCGCCCCCGGCGGACAGGCGTTCAGCAAGGCGCTCCTCGTCCAGTATCCGCGCGAAGGCAGCTGGACGATCGCGTTCCTCACCGGGCGGCCGGGAGGCGATGTAGCCAATCACCTGCGCGGTGACTATCTGAGCGTCTACGTCCCGACCACGCCGAACCCCACCTCGGGTTTTTTCCTCATGATGCCCAAATCCGAAGTGATCGAGCTCGACATGAGCGTGGATGAGGCGCTCAGGTACGTCATCTCGATGGGCGTAGCGGCGCCGGATCTGCCGGGCGCGAGAAAGCCGTAGCGGCGCAGTCGGACGGATCGACGTGCATGAAAATATTCGCTTACTGGAGGATATGACAATGCGGTTTATCCGCGCGTTCTTCGCACTGCTGATTTTCCCCAATTTCGCCGCCGCCGCTTCGCTTGAAGACGATACGCAGCGTTATATCAAGATATTCAGCGGCGAGAAAAAGCTTCACTCCGACGCCGCCGATACGTTTTCCTGGATGGGTCTTTCCGATACCCGTTTGTTCGATATTGTCGAACGTCTTCTATTGGAGGATGCCGCTGCGGCCCGGGACAACAGGAGCGAGAGGAACCGGGTTGCCCGGTACATTCGCTCACTGGGTTTCTCGGGCCAAGCCAAATACGAGCCGACGATCAACAAATTTCTCGGGGACCCCCCCTATGAAAGGTTTGCGCGAGCCGCATTGCAGGACCTTCCGGATTACAACAAGTGGAATCCCATCATTTCGAATCGCAGCTCTTTCGACCCGAAGTTCAGCGACGACGTGAATCGAGTTGCGAATATGTTGCGATCCGATGATCTGCTGTTGCTGTGCGTGGGTGCAAAGAGGGTCTATTTCGATTCCAAGGAAGACGTCTTGCTGGAGCTTCTGGCGCGGCAGTTGCGCGCCAACTATGCGAGAAGCGATCTGAACGACCGGGACCGCAGCGATTGCGTCGCCTGGGCGGCAAAGGCCCTGGGTAGTTCAAAAAATGACAAATACGTAGCTCTCCTCCAGGAGGTGGGCGAAAAGGCTACCGACCGAACTGTCGTAAAACACGCGAAAGACGCTCTTGGAAAATATTACGGCGTAAGAAATTGACAAGACAGTTGAGTAGTCCCGGCCGAAGGCAGCTTTACCCGGGCGCCTTCCTCGCCACGACCAGCAGCTCGGTGGCCACCGGCGGCTTGCGCACGATCCCCAGCTTACGCGTGACGCCAAGGTCCGGCAGCGACCACCACGGGGTCGAGGTGCGCACGTCCGCATTGCCAAACACGAAGCCTGCGGCGCGCACCAGGTCGAGATAGCCTTCGGCCGGTTTCTGCACGTCGGGTGGGTGGCGGAAAAGCAGGCGCACCAGCCACGTCTTGATGAACGCTTCGCAGGATTCCGCCAGCATCAGCATGCCGCCCGGCGCCAGCACGCGATGCAGCTCGCGCAACGCGCCTTCCTGGTCGGCGACGTGGTGGATCAGCTGGTGGCAGAAAATCACGTCGACGGACGCATCGGGCAGGTCGAGCCGCGTGACCGAGCTGCGCTTCAATTCGACCGGGCAGCCACACTCCCGGGCCGACTGCGCCGCACGCTCGAGCAGGCGAGGGTCGATGTCGACGCCGACGATTTGCCTGGGAGAAAATGCTTGCTGCAGCAGGGAAAACACCCGCCCTTGCCCGCAGCCGACGTCCATCAGACGGTTGAACGAATCGGGCGCATTCGTGCCCGCCAGCTGCTTCAGATCCGCTATCGCACGCGCCAGGACCCTTTGAAGCCACATGTCGGTGCTGAGGAACCACCTGCCGAAAGCGGTATCCGGGACCCAGTCGCGCGCCATCGAATCCATAGATGCAATGATAGTCGATGACCGATTCGCTGCGGAGGGTGCCCGGGCCGCTTGATCAGCCGGAGGTTTTGCCATAGCCTCCCTGCAATGAGAGCCTTGCAACCGATCACGGGGAATTGAGTGCGAATACGCCTGGAGTCACTGCGTCCCTTGATCTCGCGGCAGTCGCTCGGCGCCGTGGTGCTCGTCGCCTACCCCGTGCTCACGCATGCTGCGGTCACCACGGGACTCGGCTATTTGGCATCGGCAGCGTGGCTGTGCCTCGCTGCGCTGCTGTATCTGTCCTTTCCGGGGAAGTGGGGCTTGGCAGGGTTCGCGCTGCTCGCGGCGGCGCCCCTCGTCGCCGAACCGGACGTGCTGCTCAAGCTTCCTCCCGTCGTCTTCAATGTCGCTCTGGCCGTCTGGTTCGGAAGGACCCTGGCGCCGGGGGAGGAGCCGATGATCAGCTGGTTCGCCCGCCTCGTGCGCGAAACGGAGCTTCCTGCGGATATCGCGCGCTATACGCGGTGGTCGACGGTCATTTGGACCGCATTTTTCGTGAGCATGGCAGCCGCGTCCGCGGCGCTGGCGGTGCTGGCGACGCCCCATGCGTGGTCGGTGTTTACGAACGGGATCGACTATCTTCTGGTGGGCGCGCTGTTCGTCGGCGAGTACGTCTTCCGGCGCGTGCGCTACGGGCATCATGAGCACCGTCCCCTCGCCGACGTGGTCCGAACCGTGGTCCGCGCGGGCAAGCTCGCGCCGCGCCGGACAACGCGCAGATGAACGCCCCGACGAATTCGCCCTGGCTCGAGCAGCGCGAGCGGGGCAGCCGCAGCGCGACGCGACTCATGAAGTGGCTCGCTTTGCGCTGCGGGCGGCGCATCGCCCGTCTGTTGCTGGTTCCGATTTGTGCCTACTTCCTCGCATTCTCGCCGCGCGGACGGAGCGCGTCGCGCCAGTACCTTGCGCTCGCCCTCGGCCGGCCGCCGCGCCTTGCCGATCTCTGGCGGCATTGGTTTACCTTTGCCGCGACGGTCCTAGACCGCGTGTATTTTGTCGACGGCCGGTTCGGCGGCTTTGACATCGAGACCAGGGGATTGGCCCTTCTGCGGCGCACGCTCGCCAAGGGGCGAGGGTGCCTCTTGCTCGGGGCGCATCTTGGCAGCTTCGAGCTGCTGCGTACGCTCGCGCCGGTGCACGGATTGTCCGTCAGTGTCGTGATGTACGAGGACAACGCCGCGAATATCACCGAGGTGGTGAATGCCCGGCTTGATCCGGCGATCCGTGAGCGCATCATCGTGCCCGGAGGGGCCGACACCATGTTGCAGATCGCCGAATGCCTCTCGCGCGGCGAGCTGGTGGGCATGCTCGGCGACCGCCCGGCCGGCTCCGACAAGACGGTAGCGTGCCGCTTCTTCGGGCGCTATGCCGCCTTTCCCCAAGGACCGCTGCGGCTCGCCCTGAGCCTGCGCGCCCCGGTGTACCTCGTCGCCGGCTTGTACGAGGGCGGCAAGCGCTACGTTATTCACTTGGAACCGTTCTGCGAAGAGCCGAGTGCGGACCGCGCCGTGCGGGTCGCGTGGGTCCGCGAATGGGTCCAGCGCTACGCCGGGAGGCTCGAGCATTTCTGCCGCCTCGCGCCTTACAACTGGTTCAACTTCTATGATTTCTGGAGCGGGTCTCCGCGTTAGGGTCGCAGGCGCGGCGTCGGTGCTGTTCCTTGCCGGTTCGCTTTCGCCTGCCGCACAGGAGGAGCCCTGGGACTTCGCGCGGCTGATGGCGCAGCTCGCGCAGGTGCAGACGACCCAGGCCCGGTATTCCGAGGTCAGGCGCGTCGCCGTGCTGCAAAAGCCCCTGCAACTTTCCGGCACCTTGCTCTATGAACGTCCTGCGCTGATCGAGAAACGCCAGATGCTGCCCTTCAGCGAAGTGATTCGCGTGGACGGCGACTGGCTGACCGTCGAGCGCGAGGGCAAGACGCGACGCATTGCGCTGTTGAACGAGCCGCTGGTCGCGGCGCTCGTCGAGACCCTGCGCGCAACGCTTGCCGGCGACGGCGCGGAGCTCGAGCGGCTCTATTCGGTCAGGGTGGGAGGTACGAGGCAGCGCTGGACGCTGGCCCTTACCCCGAGGGAGCTCGAGGTCGCGGGCGTCGTGAAAAGCATAGGCATTGCCGGCTCGGGTTCGCGCATCGTTCGTCTCGAAATCCTGGAACCGGGTGGAGACGGCTCGGTGATGACCATCCACGAAAAATCTCCGTGATGCCCTATCGGCGCACGGCGCTGTTCACCTGGCTCGCGCTCGTTGCGGCGAGCGCCTGGTGGACCGCGCACCACGTGGTCGTCACCAGCGACTTGACGGCCTTCCTCCCCGTCGCCAGCGGGCGCCTCGAGCGGCTCCTCGTTGAGCAGCTGCGCGAAGGCGTGGCCTCCCGCACCCTGCTGGTCGCGATCGAAGGCGGCGCGCCACCTCAGCTCGCGCGCTTCTCCCGCGAACTCGCGCGCGCGATCGCGCCCGACCGGCGCTTCGACTATGTCATGAACGGCGCCGCTGAATTCACTCGAGGCGCGCGCGAGCTCGGATTGAAGCATCGTTATCTCCTCAGCCCGACGGTGAGCGCCGAGCGCTTCAGCGAGCGATCGCTCGCCCGCGCGCTGCGCGGGAACCTCGAACGGTTCGCGACGCTCGAGGGAACGGCGTTCAAGGCGATGATCGCGAGCGATCCGACGGACGAACTGCGCAGCCTCGCCGAAACCGTAGGTCAAGGTGCGCCCGCCTCCCGGCACGGCGTCTGGTTTTCGGGAGACGGCGCTCGCGCGCTCCTTGTTGCGCAGACCGCAGCCTCCGGGATCGATGCCGCGCGCCAGCAGGAGGCGGCCGACGCCTTGGCGGACGCCTTTCGACGGACCGGAGCGGGTCCCGAATATCGCGTGTTGATCAGCGGGCCGGGCGTGTTTGCCGCGCGCACGCGCGCGGCAATCGAGCATGAAACCCGCCGGCTCACGGGGCTCGCGGGTGCGCTGGTCCTCCTGATACTGGTCTTCGTATACCGTTCGCCCGCCCCCGTGGCGCTCTCCGCGCTGCCGGTGCTGACGGGCCTGCTCGTGGGATTCGCGGCGGTGGGCGCGCTGTTCGGCACGGTTCACGGGATCACGCTCGCCTTCGGCGCGACCGTGATCGGCGAGGCAGTCGATTATCCGTCCTATGTCTTCACGCAGCGCAAGGCCGGCGAATCAATCCCCGACATCCTGGCGCGGGTCTGGCCGACCTTGCGCCTTGCGGTGCTCACCACCGTCTTCGGCTCGCTCGCTCTGCTGCTGTCGAGCCTCCAGGGCTTGTCGCAGCTCGGCGTTCTGTCGATGGTCGGCGTGCTCGCGGCGGGGCTCGTCACGCGCTGGGTTCTGCCCGCGCTCGCGCCGGGCCGCGGAGCGCCGCCGCCGCGCACGCTGCCCTTCAGCCTGGTTCGCGCGGGACTCGCGTTGCGGAGCGTGGCGTGGATCGCCTGGGTGCTGCTCGCCGCGGCGCTCGCTTTAATCGTCGCGCGCCACGACCGGATCTGGGACGACGACATCGGGCACCTGAGCCCGCTGCCCGAATCGGCACGCGAGCTGCACCGGCAGCTCGCCGCCGATCTGCGTGCTCCGGACGTGGGCTATCTTCTGATCGCGACGGGCGCGAGCCGCGAAGCGGTGCTCGAGAAGAGCGAGCGACTGGCGCCCGCTCTGCAGAGCTGGGTGGCAGAGGGCGTGCTGGAAGGCTTCGACCTGGCGGCGCGCTATCTGCCGAGCGCGAAGACCCAGGAACGCCGCCGCGCCGCGCTGCCCGAAGCCCGAAACCTGCACCGCTCGCTCGCCCGGGCGCTTCGAGGCCTGCCGTATCGCGCCGACGCCTTTGCGCCGTTCGAGCGCGACGTGGAAGCGGCGCGGCTCGGGCGCTTGCTCACGATCGAGGACCTGCGTGGGACCGGGCTCGACCTCAAGGTGCAGTCGCTGCTCGCCACGGGCGACGGCGAATGGCATGCGCTCATTCCGCTGCGCGGCGTGCGCGACCCGGCGCGGCTGCGTTCGCTCGCCGAGGGGCTGCCCGCCGAAACGCGCGCGAGCTTCCTCGGCCTCAAGGCCGAATCGGACCGGCTGATCGGCGGTTATCGCTCTCAGGCCCTTGCACTCGCCGGCTTGGGCGCGCTCGCTATCGCCTTGCTGCTCTGCATCGGACTGCGCGGCGTGCGCAAGGCGCTGCAGGTCATGCTGCCGGTCTACGCGGCGATTGCGATGACGATCGCCTGCCTCATGCTGCTCGGGATCGGGTTATCGCTGTTCCACCTGGTTTCGCTTTTGCTCGTGCTCGGCATCGGTCTCAACTACTCGCTGTTTTTCAGCCGGGCGCAACCCGGAACCGATAGCGAGCAGGGCACTTCGCTCGCCTTGTCGGTGTGTTTTCTCACCACGTTCGCCGCGTTCGGGTGCCTTGCGACCTCGCGCATCCCCGTACTGTCGGCGATCGGGCTCACCGTCACCTTGGGCTGCGCCCTGTCGCTGCTCAACTCGATGATGCTCGGCGGCACGGCGGAGCGGGAACGCGAAGAGCGCTAGAGCGCGCGCCCGATTCCCGCTGGTATCGGTTTGCTATACTCCGCCCCCGATGCGCACCCACTATTGCGGCAAGCTCTCCGCGGCGCTCCTGGGGCAGACCGTGACGCTCGCCGGCTGGGCGCACCGCCGCCGCGACCACGGCGGGGTCATCTTCATCGACCTGCGAGACCGCGAGGGCCTCGCTCAGGTGGTGTCGGATCCCGACCGCAAGGCGACCTTCGCGACGGCGGAACGGATACGCAACGAGTTCGTGCTGAAGGTCACCGGCCTCGTGCGCCGGCGTCCCGAAGGCACCGTCAATCCGAACATCGCCTCGGGCGAGGTCGAAGTGCTCGCGCACACGATCGAGATCCTCAACACCTCGCTCGCTCCGCCTTTCCAGCTCGATGACGACAATCTCTCCGAGACCGTGCGCCTCACGCACCGCGTGATCGACCTGCGCCGCGAGGCCATGCAGAAGAACATGATGCTGCGCTACCGCGCGGCGATGGCGGTGAGGAAATACCTCGACGCGAACGGATTCATCGACATCGAGACGCCGATGCTCACGCGCTCCACGCCCGAGGGCGCGCGCGACTACCTCGTGCCTTCGCGCGTACACGCAGGCGAGTTCTTCGCGCTGCCGCAATCGCCGCAGCTCTTCAAGCAGCTCCTCATGATCGCGGGATTCGACCGTTACTACCAGATCACCCGATGCTTCCGCGACGAGGACCTGCGCGCCGACCGCCAGCCCGAGTTCACCCAGATCGACTGCGAGACTTCCTTCCTCGGCGAGACGGAAATCCGCGCGATTTTCGAGAGCATGATCCGAAACGTGTTCAAGGAGGTCCTGGAGGTCGCCCTGCCCGACCCGTTCCCGGTGATGAGCTACGCGGACGCGACGCGCGACTACGGCTCGGACAAGCCGGACCTGCGCGTGCCCCTGAAACTCACCGAGCTGACCGAGGTGATGAAGTCGGTGGAGTTCAAGGTGTTCTCGGGACCTGCGAACACACGTGTGCACCGGGTCGCCGGATTCCCCATCGTGAAGAACCTGTCGGATGCGGCCTTGCGCGCGATCGTCGATCGCTCCGGCGCCAAAAACGGCGACCTGATGTTCTTCGGCGCGGGAAAAATCAAGGTAGTCAACGACGCGCTCGGCGCCCTGCGCGTAAAGATCGGCCACGAAAAGGGCTACGCGCGAGGCGGCTGGAAGCCGCTCTGGGTCGTCGACTTCCCGATGTTCGAGTACGACGAGGAGGCAAAGCGCTGGAACGCGATGCACCACCCGTTCACGGCTCCCAAGGACGGCCACGAGGATCTTCTCGCGCGCGATCCCGGGGCGGCGCTCGCCAAGGCCTACGACATGGTGCTGAACGGCTCGGAGATCGGCGGAGGGTCGGTGCGCATTCACCGCGAGGAAGTGCAGTCGAAGGTGTTCCGCGCGCTGTCGATCGGGCCCGATGAAGCGAAGCACAAGTTCGGGTTTCTGCTCGAAGCGCTGCAATACGGCGCGCCGCCGCACGGCGGGATCGCCTTCGGCCTGGACCGCATCGTCGCCATGATGGCCGGCACCGAGTCGATCCGCGACGTCATCGCCTTTCCCAAGACGCAGCGCGCGCAGGACCTGCTCACGCATGCTCCGTCGCCGGTGGACGAGAAGCAGTTGCGCGAGCTGCACATTCGCCTGCGCAAGGCGGAGAGCTGAGCGCATGAACGCCGAATGGATCAGGGACGCGGCGAAAGCGGGCGTGTTCCAGCTCTCCGGCGACGCGCGCGAGCTCGCGCGCGCGGCCGCCGCCGCGGGACTGATGGTGATCTACATCGACATCCACCACGCGCACGACAAGGAGGACTTTCTCGACGAGGTGTCGCGGGCGCTTCGCTTTCCCGACAAGCTGAGCACCGACTGGAGCGCTTTTACCGGCGGCCTGAAAGACCTGTCGTGGCTTTCCGCGAAGGGCTGGGTGGTCATCCTCGAGAAGAGCAAACACTTCTGCGGCGGGCACGGGCACGAGGCGACTGAAGCGCTCGACGCCATGGACGCGGCGGCCGAGCACTGGCGCGGAGAAGGCAAGCCCTTCTGGACGCTGATCGGCGGGCCGGAGGGCTGGAAATCCGGGTGGCCCGACATGCCTTCTACCTGAGCCGGCGGTCGGCGCGCTCGGACAGGAAGGAACGCGCGCTCTGCGGCCTGACGCCGAAGCGCAGCGACAGGGTCGCTGCGTTGTAGCTCCAGTTTGCCGTCGGAGCAACAGCATTTCCCGCCACGGGCGAGTCGTAATGCTCGAGCTCCAGCTCGAGGCTCATGCCGGGCTTGAGCGCCCACGACACCAACGCCCACAAGCGGTAGGTCGCGATCCAGTCGCGGATGTCCCCGCCCTGTTTTTCCACGCGCTGCTGTCCCGCGCCCGCGTCGAGCGCGAAGGTGAGCGGGGAAAGGCCCTCGTACTCGATGTAAGTACCCAATTCGACCGTCTGGGCGCGCTTTGGAGCGAAATAGCCTGCCGCCGTGGCGTGCTCGTAGCCGAGCTCGCTGTAGAACACGCCGACCTCGGCTGCCGGACGCCAGCGGTAGACCGGGCCGAGCTGGTAGCCGGAACGGTGATTGACGTCCGTGGCCGAGTCGAGCGTGCCGGCCTGTCCGCGCGCGCGCACGCGAAACGGCCCGGTCACAGGGAGATCGACGCCCGCCTTGATTTCCGCCAGCTCAACCGGTTGCGCCACCAGCCCGGGCGTGGCGATCAGCGGAGCCTGTCTCAAGCGCAATTCCGCGGCGGGCCCCTCTTCGGGGCTGGTCCAACGAACGCGCAATCCCGCCCACGGACGGTTCACCGCTTTCTGGCCGGGCTGGTCCGGGCTCAGCCGCGCGCCACCGGCGAAGCCGTCCAGCTTGAGGGTATTGAACGGCCGCCACTTCGCGATGAGCGCGACGGCATCGGCAGTTCCCGAGCTGACGGGGTCCTTCACCTCGTTCCGTTCCGCGTGCAGGCCCAGGCGCGAGCGCTGCGTGAACTGCCATTCGCCCTCGAGGCCCCGCAGAGTGATCCGGTTCTGGTCGGAATCATCGCTGCGGCCGAGAAAAGGCCGCAGCGAGATCGCGGTTTCCGCCAATGCGTCGTCGAGCAGCTCCCGGGTGCGGTCGCTCTCCTTGAGCGCGAGCGATGTTGCATAGGCATCGGCGGCTTCGGCGTAACGTTTTGCCCGCTGCCGCGCCCGCCCGAGCTCGGACCACGCTTCCGCGTTCTGCGGTTGCCGTGACGCCCATTGTTCGTAGTTCTTCACCAGCTCGTCGTTGCGACCCGCATCGCGCAAGATCCGGCCCAGGCCCAAGTAGACGTCGGACTCGGCGGGCGCCTTGCGGCGAGCGAGACCGTATTGCTCTATTGCCTCGTCGATCTTGCCCGCTTTTGCCAGCGCGTCGCCCAGGGCCATATTGCCCCAGGGATCGCCCGGCTCGACCTTCACGTAACGCCGCAGGAGCGCGACGGCTTCGGCCGAGCCCGGAGGCGAGAGGCGAGCCAACTGAAAGGCGGCGCGGGAGTTGCTGGGATCGGAGGCGAGCACCGCTCGGTACAAGGTCTTCGCGAGCTCGCGATTTCCCGATGAATAAGCCGCGTCGGCCCGTTGCAGCAAGCCTTGCGCCGCCGCCTGGGCCTCGCTCGGAGGCGGCCAGGCCACCAACAGCAGGACCAGGAGCGCGGCGCTCCTGCATGCCCTCATCGAGCAGCGTGTCGCACCGTACGCAGCCTCAGGCACAGCCGAACGACGTGCACCGTGCCGAGCACCGTGGCCAGCACGCCAGACGTTACCGCGAGCGCCGACACGCGCAAAGTCCACATCGCGTGCATCTGGCCTGCGGCATGCGCGGCGACTTGCTTGAGTATCAGCACTGTATCCAAGGCCCAGAAAACGCCGCTCATGGCGACGATTATTCCGACCGCGATCGCAAACTGCCTCGCCACCAAGGGCCACTGCCCCCGCGCGTCGCCCCGCCGCAGGCGCCACAGCTCGCAGATCGGCATCCAGAGCGCGCTGAGAACGTAGAACAAACCGCCGATGCCGGCTCCGGGCAATCCTGGGTTCATGGTCTAGTGTCCTTTCTCGTAGGTCAGGGAGGCGCGCCGCAGGAACCACTCGGACCAGACGGCTTCCAGAAAATAGAATCCGTTCACGAGGCGCAGCACGAAAAATGCAGGCAGGCTCGCGAGCGTGCGCCCGAACTCGCGGCGCGGGATCGCGCCGATCAGGAGCGGCACCAGGATCGCGGGAGCGTCGATGAAATACGCGAGCAGCAGCCATGGGCTTCGGAGCGCGACGATCAGCAGCGGCAGCACGATCAGGAAGACCAGCGAGGCCACGATCGCGTCCCACAGGGCCACGGCCACCGCCGATCGCAGGAACGGCACGGTTAGCACGCCTTTCCAATGCAGGGTGACGTTCTGGATGAAGCCGTGGCTCCACCGGCGAAGCTGCCTGCGCATGAAGCGAAAGTTGTACGGCTCGATGGGGTAGCAGACCGCTTCGGGCTCGAAGCGCACCCCGACGCCGGTCTGGTGGAAGGTCCATGTGAGATCCATGTCCTCGGCCAGCGTCCTGCCCGGCCATCCGCCGTGGCGGCGCATCAGGTCGGTTCGATACATCGAGAAGCAGCCCGACGAGATCATCGGTCGGCGGTAGTACTCCTGCACCTGCTTGTAGAAAGTGAAAGCAAACAGGTATTCGACGAAGCGACCCCGTTCCCACAGGGTCTTGATGCGACGCGGCAGGACAAACCCGCAGGCCGCGCCGACGCCCGGATCCTCGAACGACCGCATCAGCCTTTCGACGGCGGTCGGCTCCAGCGTGGTGTCGGCGTCGATCGCCATCACGAGCTTGGTTCGCACCCACGGCAAGGCGAAGGTTTGCGCGCCGGCCTTGGATCCGGTGTTGCGCGGGGGCCGGATCACCGTGATGCCGGCGCGGCACCCCACATCGCCGGTGCCGTCGGTCGAGCCGTCGTCGACCAGGATGATCTGATCGGGCGGGACCGTCTGCGCGAGCAGGCTTCGGATTGTGTCGCCGACGAACCCGGCCTCGTTGTAGGCGGGGATGATGACGGTCAAGCCCATGACCAGATCCGCAGCGGTCACGCTTGATTCGCGCCGGAGATTCACGCGGGAGGGATAGCGGGGGGTGAGGGTGACGAGGTTCTCCATCTCCATCCGACGTCCCCTGCGGCTGATACCTGGGCCAAATTA
>VBCH01000302.1 GCA_005884455.1 Betaproteobacteria bacterium | reverse complement strand
TGTTCGTTCGTCGAATTGCGGTGGGACTGCGCGAAGTATATCCGACGCGTGCGCGATCCGCCTAGAGGGGGATCTCCATGACCGGCCGCCGCTTGTCCGCGTCGGTGCTCACGTCCAGACGTCCGCGGTCCCTCAGGAAACCGATCAGGGCGTCGAGCGCCTCCTCTCCGGAGCGGGTGCTCCTCGCATAGGCGCGGTCCACCGAAAGCAGCGTGTCGAACAAGAGGTCCGGGTCGACCCTCGCCTGCATCGCACGCAGGTCACCCTCGAGGACGGCGCGCTCGGCTGCCAGCGCCGCAACGCGCACCGTATGCAGCTCCTCGGTGGCGCGCCGCCTGGCTTCGAACATCGCGTACAGGGCGATCAGCATCAGCGACCAGGTAGCGGCGCCGGAAAAACGATAGGCGATGCGATGGAGATCGCCCGAGTACATCGCCATTTCGGCTTCTTCGATCGGCAGGCCGAGCGGCTGGATCAGAAGTTGAGTCACCGCTTCCATCAGCAAAGTCCCCGCGGCGGCCGCCACGAGCACAGCGATCGCCATGCGCGGCGCCGCGCCGAGAACGCCGGCGAGCCGGTTCTCGGTGGCGATGGCGCTGAGCATCGCCGCCAGGCCGATTACGAAACACGCGATGACATCGCCGACCACGGCGCCGTGATGCGTTGCGGGATCCACGGCGAGCTTGAACAGCGCGCCGCTGATGGGAACCACGGCGCAGAACGTCAGAACGATGCACAGGTGGCGCTTGCCGAAGCCGCTGAACCATCCGCGGCTCGCTGCGCCGTACGCAACGGCGCCGGTTGCCCGAAGGACGCTGCTCATGGCCGCTCTCCGCTGCGGATCCACGGCAGTCTGATGGTGGCGAGGACGCCGCGCGGCGAGTTGGCCTCGAGCCTGAGCGTTGCCCGCTCGCCGTATTGCGCGCCGAGCCGCGCCCGTATATTGGCCAGCCCCACGCCGGACCCGGAAGCCGCGGCGAATCCCTGCCCGGTATCGGCGACCGAGAGCACGAGCGTGTCGCCTTCGCGGGCGGCGGCGAGGCGGATAGCGCCGCCTTCGGCGAGCGGCCCGATGCCGTGCTTGATCGCGTTCTCGACCAGGGTCGCGAGCATCATCGACGGAACGCGGGCCTCGAGCAGCGGCGCCGGCACGTCGATCGAGCTCTGCAGCCGCGCGCCCATGCGGATCTTCTGCACGCCCAGGAAAGCGGAAACGAGCTCGATCTCGTCGGCGAGAGAAGCGTCGTGGTCGCGCATCCTCGGCAGCGCCGCCCGCAGGTACCGGGCCAGCTGCGCGAGCATGGTGCGCCCCGCGCCAGCGTCGCTCTGGCACAGGCGCCGTACATTGGAGAGGGTATTGAACAGGAAATGCGGCTCGATCTGCGCCTGCAGCAGGCACAGCCGCGTCTCGAGCCGCTGCTTCTCGAGCGCCGCGCGCTGCAGCTCGGCGGCGTTGACCTGCTCGCGCACCGCGCGGGTGTGCAGATAGAAGACGTAGCCCGCGACCAGAGCCGCGGCGGGAATGAACCAGCTGATGAACGCGCTGACGATGAACGCCGGTCCGTCCGAGGCAGGCGTCGCCCCGATCGCATAGCGAGTGACGGAGGCGACCAGGCAGCCGGCCACCGCCGCAGCGACTGCGAGGACCGGGTTCAACCTGCCGGCGCGCCCTGCCGCGTTCAGCACCACGAGCGCGGTGATCAGCACCGTGACGCCCATCACCATGAATATCGGGATGCGCACCAGCCAGACCACCACCATCTCGCGGCCGCTGCCGAACACGCCCATATGAGGGGAGAGCATCGACTCCAGCGAGGTCAGCGCGCAAAACGCCAATACCAATGCCAGCGCGCTCCAGGAGAGCCCGTCGATCAGCGCAGGAGTGCGCTTACATCTGGCGGAAGCGATGGGCATAGGCGTCACTGACTGCAAGCAGCTCGTCCCGGCGCTTCAGGCGCACCTGGGTGTGGCCGCGCAGGTCGCGCACCACGCCGGCGATGGCATGGACGTTGACAATGGTCGAACGATGGATCTGCCAGAAGGCTGAAGGGTCGAGCTCGTCGCACAGCTCCTTGATGGGCTTGCGGATCAGCGATTCCTCCGCGGCTGTGACCACGCGCGTGTACTTGCTGTCGGCCTGGAAATAACACACGTCGTCCACCGTGATGACGCGCACCGCCGGGCCGTGTGACGCGTTGATCCAGCGCAGGAAGCCGCGCTGCGGCGCGGCGAGCTCGCGCAGCAGCCCTTCGATCGCCGGCGCGGGCCTGCCGACGCGCTCCTT
>VBCH01000301.1 GCA_005884455.1 Betaproteobacteria bacterium | reverse complement strand
GAAACAGCGGCAAGCGCGTGTTGTAGTACGCCCGCGAAGTAACGGCAAGCGTCTGAGCCTGGCGCGAGAGCGCGGCGACCAGCCGCGGATGGCAGTGGCCGTGGCTCACCGCGGAATACGCGGACATCAAGTCGAGATAACGCCGCCCGTGGTCGTCCCACAGGTGAGCGCCTCGCCCGCGCACCAGCACCACGGGGAGGGAATCGTAATTGTGCGCGCCGAACGAGCGCTCCAGTTCCTCCGGCGAACGCGCCGGCGCAGCCGGCGCCCCGAGCACCGCAGCGAGAATCTCTTCAACGATCACTGCGGTCTTGCGCCCGCGATCGAGATGCGGGTTGTATTCGACGACCTCGAGCGCGAGCAGGGAGCGGTCGGCGGAAAAATTACGCAGCGCCGCGATGAGGCCGGCCGCGGGGATGCCGCCGGCGACCGGCGTGCCCACGCCGGGCGCATCGCTCGGCTCGAGCGCGTCCAAATCGATCGAGATTCCGTAGCCGGCGGTGCCCGCGCTCGCGATGCGGACCGCGTCGTCGAGCACCGCGTCGATGCCGCGCTCCTCGATCTCCGTCATCGGGAAGATCTTCACGCCGAGCTCGGCGAGGAGAGCGGCCTCCTCGGACTCATAGCTGCGGACGCCTACGAGGCACAGGTGCTGGGGCGTGAGCGGCCCTTCGGCGCCTCGGGCGAGCTCCGGATCCCCGCCGTGCCCGAGCAGCGCGGCAAGCGGCATTCCGTGCCGCATGCCGCTGGGGCTGGTCGACGGCGTGTGGCTATCCATGTGGGCGTCGATCCAGACCAGCCCCAGAGAACCGCGGGCAGACAGAGCCTTGGCTGCGCCGCTCCAGGTTCCGATCGCGCAGCTGTGGTCGCCGCCGAGCACGATCGGAAATTCCCTTGCGCCGACGGCAGCGCTGACCTCGCGCGCCAGGCGCGCGCAGAAATCGACGATCGCGCCATCCCGGGATTTGCGGCGGCGAAGCTGAGGCTGCAGCGTGACGCGCCAGAGCACATCGGCGCCTTGTGCGGAAAGGTGCGCCAGCAGCCCACCGGCAAGCAGTTGATGCGGACCCTGGCTGCAGCGCGGATCGCGCGCCCCCAGCCCCAAGGCAGCGCCGATGAGCACCGCCTGCCGGGTGAGCCGTTCATACTGTCCGATTGCGCGCATGGTTCGTTTTCGGTCCGAACACTGGTTAGTGCGAACATTTTAGACCGATATGGAAGACGGGGTTCGTGTGCGCGCCGCGACTTGCTCATTAATTCACGCCACCTGCCAGATCGGGACGCCGGCCCAATGACAAACGCGGCGCGTCCCGCCCGCCATAAGGGCTATCATGCCGCCGAGGTTTTCCGAGTGGCGGAACGCAGACGGATTCTCATCGTGGGCGCGGGCGCGATAGGCGGCCTTTACGCGGCGTATCTGGCGAAAATCGCCGATGTCGCGGTGCTCGACACGAACCGGGCGCACGTCGATGCGATCCGGAAAGACGGCCTGAAACTCAGGGGCCGTACCGCATCGGCGACGAAGCTCGCGGCTTTCGCGAGCGCTGCCGAAATGGGCAAGCGCCGCTTCGATGCCGCGATCATCCTGGTCAAATCGCAGGCGACCGGGGCCGCGTTCGAATCGATTCGCCCAGGCCTAGAAGGCCGTCCGTTGCTCGTCACCCTCCAGAACGGCATGGGCAACGAGGAGCTGCTCATGGGACTCACCGACCTCGAGGTCGCGCACGGCGTCTCGTTCGAGGCGGCGCGCTACGACGGTCCGGGGTGCGTCCATCACCTCGTGCACGGCGAGGACTCCTGGCTCGGGCCCGCGCGGGGAAAAGTGGAATCCATCGCGTGGCTGGGAGAATTGATGACGCGGTCGGGGCTTCCCACGAAAGTGGTCGCCGACCCGCGCGGCGCGATCTGGGGGAAATTCATCTTCAACAGCGTAATGAAC
>VBCH01000294.1 GCA_005884455.1 Betaproteobacteria bacterium | reverse complement strand
CCGGATAGTTGAGGATCGACCCTTCGAGCGCAGCGAGCGAGCTCGATGAGTCCGTGCGCTGCGTGCCTGAGTCGGGCCCGGGCTTCGCGCGCGAGTGCCACACGTGGAACTCGAGCGTGCCCGACTGCGCGAGCCACAGCAGCGTCGCGAGGTTGTCGCACACGAGATAGTCGTGGCGCTCGTCCTTGTGCTCGGAGAAGATCGTGATCTTCCGGGCGAACGCCGGCAGCTCGGGGTCCCAGTGCTTCTGGTAGAAGCGCTCGCCGGCGATGCCCTCGGGCATGCGGATCATGGTGAGCGGCCGGTCGGCGAGGTGCGTGAGCATGAAGGGCGAGACCTGCGCGAAATAGCGCAGCAGGTCGCGCTTGGTGATCGCCGGCTGCTTCAGCGCCGCGTCGGCGGGCCAGTAGACGCGGTCCAGGTGGGTGAGCTTGAGCGCGTGCCGCCCGACCGCGATGGTGAGGGCGGTCTTCTTGTTGTCGAGCTGGCGCAGCACGGCGTCGATCTCGCTGTCGCCGGATGAGGAGGTTGCCTCCGCGACCGGGCGCGCCGCGATGCGGGGTTCGGTGCGGCGCACCGATTTCGGATCGACGTCGTCGCGCAGCCTCAGGAAAACCGGAGCGCGAAGCATCCCGTCCGGGGTCCACTGCTGGAACTCGACTTCCGCGACGAGCTCGGGCCTCACCCAGGTCGTCGGGCTGTGGAGCTCCGGTTTCTCCGCAAACGGGCAGGCGTCGGTTCGCAGCTTCTCGCAGCGCGCCTTCACTTGGGCGAGCGTTCGATCGTCGAACCCCGATCCGACGTGCCCGCAGTAGCGCAGCTCGCCTTCGTCCCAGTAGCCGAGAAGCAGGGCGCCGAGCGGGGCGCGCGATCCCTTGCCTCTCGTCATGCCGCCGACCACGAACTCGGCGCTGCGGGTCGGCTTGATCTTGAGCCACGTCGGCGAGCGCTTGCCCGCTTCGTACTTGCTGTCCTTGCGCTTGGCGATGACGCCTTCGAACCCGCTCGCGAGAGCCGCCTTGTACAGCGCTTCGCCGTTCTCCTCGGCGTGGACGAGCTGAACGTGGGGCGAGGGGAGGAGGCACTGCTCCAGCCAGCGCCGGCGGTCCGCATAGGGCGCTTCGCGCGCGTCCACGCCGGCGAAGTGCAGCATATCGAAGCAAAAGAAGACCGTCGGCATCGCCCGGTCGGCGGCCGCAATCTCGTGCTCAGTTTTCAGCTGCACGCGCTCCTGGAGCGCGGCGAAGGACGGGCGCCCGTCGGCGCCAAAGGCCGTGATCTCGCCGTCGAGGACGAGGCCTTTGGCCGCCTGCTGCGCGAGCTCGGCGGCGAGCTTCGGGAACGAGGCGGTTAGGTCGAGGCCGCGCCGCGAGCGCAGCTTCACCTCCTTGTCGTCGATGGAGGCGAGCACACGGTAACCGTCGAGCTTGGGCTCCCACATCCAGCCGGCGCTGGCGAAGGGTATGTCGCGCGATTCGGCGAGCATGGGGAGGAGCTTCACCGGCAGCGCTTCCTTCTTGCCGGAAGGCACGAGCTGCGAAGCGGGCATGCGGCGCACCGGCATGGCCTTGAGGTTCTCGACCATGAGACCGGAGAGGACCGAGTGATCCTTCCCGGTGACGTCGGTTTCGGCGACGAAGCGGTCCTTGTGCTTGATCAGCAGCCAGTCCTTCGGGTTCCTGGCCGTGCGGACCAGCGCGAAGGAGCCTTTGAGCTTGGCGCCGCGCAGCGTTACGCTCAGCTTGCCCGCGGCGACGCCATCCCTCACCAGGCGCTCGGCCTGCGCGCGGTCGTGGTACCAGTGGCCCTTGCGGTCCTCGTCGGGCGTATACGGGCCGCAGTCCCACACGATCACCTCGCCCGCGCCGTACTGCTTGGGGGGAATCACGCCCTCGAACGAAGCGTAGTCGTAGGGGTGGTCCTCGGTCATGACCGCGAGCCGCTTGTCCGCGGGATTGAGCGACGGGCCCCGGGGGACAGCCCAGGACTTGAGCACGCCGTCGCACTCCAGCCTGAAGTCGTAGTGCAGCTGGCGCGCCGAGTGCTTCTGGACCACGAAAAGGAGCAGTCCCTCGCCCGGGGCGGGGGCCGGCGCGGGCTCGGGCGTCGCGTCGAAAGCGCGCTTCTTGGAATATTCGTCCAGCAGCACTGCCGCCGCCGACGGGTCGGCCAGCACGATGCGCTTGGCTTTGGGCATGCGAGAGATTCTAGCTTGCCGGATCGCGCACGGGTGCTGGACAATCCGTCCATGACTCAGCTCCTCGCCGGTACGAGCGGCTTTTCCTACAAGG
>VBCH01000225.1 GCA_005884455.1 Betaproteobacteria bacterium | reverse complement strand
TGGAAGGACCACGGCGGCGCGATCATTCTCGGAGCCACGCTGGTGTGCGCGGCGATCGGAGCATGGAACGGCTGGACATGGTATCAACGCTCGCAGTCCGCGCAGGCCGCCGTGCTGTACGACACGCTGCAGAAGGCGGCGCGCGCCAATGATCTCAAGACGACCCGGGAGACAGCCGGGGCGATCCTGGAGAGCTTTCCGCGCAGCGCCTACGCGCCGCTCGCGGCGCTGGTTTCGGCCAAGATCCACTTTCAAGCGGGAGACCTGAAGACCGCGCGCGCGCAACTTCAGTGGGTCATCGAGCACGCGAGGAGCGATGAGATACGCTCGATCGCCGCCCTGAGGCTGTCGAGCGTCTTGCTCGACGACAACGAGCCCGACGCTGCGCTGAAAATTCTGGAAGCAAAGCCTCATCCGAGCTTCGAAGCCCTCTACGCCTCGCAGCGCGGGGACATTCTCGCTACGCAGAAGAAACGCTCCGAAGCGCGAGCCGCCTACAAGGCTGCGCTGGAGAAGGCCGGAGCGGGACCGCTGCGCGAGGCGCTGCGACTGAAGCTCGAGGCGCTCGGGGAAGGCTGATGCAGCGGCTCTTCCTCGCCGGCATGATGCTGCTCGCCGGATGTTCAGGCTCGCCCGGACCGAAGATGGCCGAGCTCCAGGAATTGCCCGCGGGGATGCCGGTGCGCACGCTGTGGCAGGCGAGCGTCGGCAACGCGGGAGACGCCATATTGTTTCCCGCGCTGGCGATCGACGGCGTCTACGCCGCGGCCCAGGACGGTACCGTCGCGCGCTTCGAGGCGTCGACCGGGCGGGAATCGTGGCGGGTCAATGCGGGCCGTACGCTTTCCGGCGGAGTGGGCTCCGACGGCGCGCTCGTAGCGGTCGGAACGTTCGACGGCGAGGTCATCGCGCTCGACGGGCGTTCGGGCGAGGCGCTATGGCGCGCGCGCGTATCGAGCGAGGTGCTATCGGCACCCGTCGTGACGGGGGATCTGGTGATCGTCCGCAGCGCCGACGGTCGCCTGTTCGCGCTCGACGCGAAGGACGGCAAGCGCCGCTGGCTGTACCAGCGGTCGAGCCCCCCTCTCTCGGTCCGGTCCCCCGTCGGCATGGTCGCCGACCGCGGTTATCTCCTGACCGGGTTTGCCGGAGGGAAGCTCGTGTCGATTGCGCTCGCCAACGGCGCCGTGCGCTGGGAGACGACCGTCTCCCTGCCTCGCGGAGCCACGGAGCTGGAACGCGTCACCGACGTGGTCGGGCTGCCTGCCGCCGCCGAGCGCGAAGTGTGCGCCGTGGCCTACCAGGGGCGGATCGGCTGCTTCGACCTCGCCAGCGGCAACGCGCTCTGGTCGCGCGAGCTCTCGAGCACCACAGGACTGGCGCTCGACGCGCGCTACGTCTTTGTCAGCGACGACAAGGGCGCGGTGCACGCTTTGGACCGTGCCGGCGGCGCGACCGTCTGGAAGCAGGATCGCCTGTTCCTGAGGCTCCTTACCGCGCCTCTGTCCCTGGGGCGAGAGGTCGCCGTTGGCGATGTCGAAGGTTACGTACATTTGCTTTCGCGTGAAAGCGGCGCCTTCGTCGGCCGCGTCGCCACCGACGGCAGCCCGATCAGGTCGTTGCTCGTGCGGCTCGACCACGGGTTCCTGGTACAGACTCAGGACGGGAATCTGTTCGCCCTGAGCACGGAGTAGCCGGGATTGGACTCAGCCACGGTCCTCTCGTCATGAAGCCCACGCTCGCCATCGTCGGCAGGCCCAACGTCGGCAAGTCCACCCTGTTCAACCGGCTCACGCGCACCCGGGATGCGCTGGTCGCCGATGTCCCGGGTCTGACGCGAGACCGCCACTATGGAGTCGGACGCTTGGGCGATCGGCCGTACCTCGCGGTCGATACCGGCGGGCTGGAACCGGAAGCGACGGGTGTGTTCGTCGAGATGGCCAGACAGGTGAGAACCGCAATCGCCGAAGCGGACATCATCGTCCTCGTGACCGACGCCCGCGAGGGCCTTACGGCGCGGGACCGCGCGATTGGAGAGGAGCTGCGGCGGCTCGGCCGGCGCGTGTTCGTCGCAGTCAACAAAGCCGAAGGCATGAATACGGAGCTCGCGACGCTCGAATTCCACGAAATGGGGCTCGGTGCGCCGTACGCGATTTCCGCCGAGCATGGGGCAGGGGTGCACGACCTGGTCGAAGCCGCGCTTGCCGATTTCCCCGTTGAAGAGGAGAGCGGCGAGCCCGACAGCGCGGTCCGGATCGCCATCGTGGGTCGCCCCAACGCCGGGAAATCCACGCTCGTCAACGCGCTGGTCGGGGAGGAGCGCGTGGTGACGTTCGAAGAGCCGGGCACTACGCGCGATGCGATCGACGTCGAGCTCGCGGTGCACGGCCGACGCTATGTCCTCGTCGACACCGCCGGATTGAGACGCCGCGGGAAGGTATTCGAAAGCGTCGAGAAGTTTTCGGTTGTGAAGACCTTGCAGGCCATCGATCGGGCCAACGTCGCGGTCCTCGTCCTCGATGCCCAAGGCGGGATCTCGGACCAGGACGCGCACATCGCCGGGTTCATCCTCGAGCGCGGGCGGGCCGTGGTCGTGGCGGTGAACAAATGGGACGGCGTGGACAGCTACGCGCGCGACATGACCAAGCGCGCCATCGCCCGCAAACTGAAGTTTCTGTCGTTTGCGCGCATCCACTACATCTCAGCGCGCGAAGGCCGCGGCCTCGCGAAGCTCGTCGATTCCGTGGACGCGGCCTACAAGGCCGCCATGGCCAAGCTACCCACCCCGAGACTCACCCGCACCCTCATCGCCGCCGTGGCGAAACAGGCCCCGCCGCGCGCGGGGCTCTCGCGTCCCAAGCTCCGCTATGCGCATCAAGGCGGAAGCAACCCTCCCGTCGTCGTGGTCCACGGAACTGCGCTCAACGCCGTATCCGAGAGCTACCGCCGTTATCTCGAGGCCGACTTCCGCAGGGTGTTTCGGCTGGAAGGAACGCCGCTCCGGATCGAATTTCGCAGCGGCAGGAACCCTTATGTCGATAGGCGTGTCTGAGTGGCGGCAGTACATTGGCATTTTCCGAAAAACCCTTTACAGTAGACCTTCAAATAATACGACTTTGGGGTAAGCCATGAGCAACAAAGGACAATTACTACAAGATCCGTTCCTGAATACCCTGCGCAAGGAGCACGTGCCGGTATCGATCTATCTTGTCAACGGGATCAAGCTCCAGGGCCAGATCGAGTCCTTCGACCAGTACGTCGTGCTCCTCAAGAACACCGTGACGCAAATGGTGTACAAGCACGCCATCTCCACCGTCGTGCCTTCGCGTGCGGTCAATCTGTCGGTCGACCATTCCTCTCCCGAGAGCTGATACGGACGCGTTATCGACTCCGACCTGGCGCGATGGCTGAGCGTTCGTCGGGGCGCAACGCTGCCGTGCTCGTGGGCTTGGACTTCGGTGCGGGCGGCTACGACGAGGGCATCGAAGAGCTCGGCCAACTTGCTGCCAGCGCCGGAATCCGGGCGCGGGCCCTGGTGCGCGGGCGCCGCGACCGGCCCGACCCCGCCCATTTCGCGGGTTCCGGAAAGGTCGAGGAGATCAAGCGAGCCCTGCAAGAGCAGGGCGCCTCGCTCGCGATTTTCAATCACGACTTGTCGCCCGCGCAGGAACGCAATCTCGAGAAGGCGCTCGGCTGCCCGGTCGTCGACCGCACTCGGCTGATCCTCAACATCTTCGCCCAGCGCGCCAAGAGTCACGAAGGAAAGCTCCAGGTGGAGCTTGCGCAACTCCAGCACGCGGCGACGCGGCTGGTGCGCGGCTGGACGCACCTGGAGCGGCAACGCGGCGGCAAGGGCTTTCTCGGGGGAATGGGCGAGACGCAACTCGAGGTCGACAGGCGCTTGATCGCGAACCGGGTCAAGATCCTCAAGGACAAGCTCGGCAAGCTCGGCCGCCGGCGCGAGGTCCAGCGGCGCGCTAGGGAGCGCGGCAGGGCTTTTTCGGTCTCGCTCGTGGGTTACACCAACGCGGGCAAATCGACGCTATTCAACACACTGACTCACGCGGGGGCGCTTGCCGAGGATCGGCTCTTCGCAACGCTCGATACCACCACGCGCAGGTTGTACCTGCCCCAGGCAGGGAACGTCGCGATCTCCGACACGGTCGGGTTCATCCGCGATCTTCCGCATACGCTCGTCGCGGCCTTCCGGGCGACGCTCGAAGAAGCTATTCACGCTGACCTGCTCCTGCACGTGGTCGATGCCGCGAGCGATGCACGCGAGGCGCAGATCCTGGAAGTGGACAAGGTCCTCACCGAAATCGGAGCGAGCGCCGTTCCGCGGCTCCTGGTGTGGAACAAGATCGACCGCAACGGCCTTCGTCCGGGAGTCGACCGGAACGAATATGATAGAATCTGCCGCGTTCGTCTAAGCGCAAAAACGGGCGATGGCGTGGATGGCCTGCGTCAGGCCCTGGTCGAGGCGACTGCCTCGAGGACATCTCCGGCGAGCCCGCCGAAATCGACAGAATCGCGGAAACTGGGCCAGGCGGCCACAACGTAGGATTCTCATGTCATTGAACGACCCGCAATGGGGCAAGCGAGGCGGAGGCAACGAGGGGCCGCCCGATCTCGACGAGATGTGGCGCAGGTTCAACCAGAAACTGAACGGCCTGTTCGGCCGGCGCCGTGGCGGAGGGGAGGGTCCCGGCGAACCGCCGAGCGTTCGGCAGCTCGGCGGCGGAGCGGGCCTGATCGTCGTGGTCGTGCTGGTCGCCTGGCTCGCGAGCGGTTTCTACATCGTCGTGGAAGGCCAGCGGGGGGTCGTGCTCACCTTCGGCAAATTCTCCGAAATCACGGATTCCGGCTTGCGTTGGAGACTGCCATTTCCCATTCAGAGCCATGAAATCGTGAATTTGAGTGGGGCGCGCACGATTGAGGTCGGCTACCGCAATACCATCAAGACCAAGGTGTTGCGCGAGTCCCTGATGCTCACTGACGATGAAAACATCATCGATATCCAGTATTCAGTCCAGTACACGCTTAAGGATCCTGTCCAGTATCTGTTCAACAACCGTCGCACCGATGAGACGGTCATGCAGGCCGCCGAAACCGCGTTTCGAGAGGTCGTCGGCAAAAGCAAAGTGGACGTCGTGCTCTACGAGGATAGAAGTCAGGTGGCCAAGGACTCAGAGCTGCTGATGCAGAACATTCTGGACCGGTATGAGGCAGGCATCATCGTGACGAAGGTCAACGTTCAGAACGCTCAGCCGCCGGAACAAGTCCAGGAAGCGTTCAACGATGCGGTGCGCGCCAAACAGGATCTGGAGAGGCAGAAGAACGAAGGGCAGGCCTATTACAACGACGTCGTTCCCAAGGCGCGAGGCACCGCGTCTCGCCTATTCGAGGAAGCAAACGGCTACCGCGCGCGCGTGATTGCCAATGCGGAAGGCGAAGCCTCGCGCTTCAGGCAAATCCTGGTCGAATACAACAAGGCGCCTCAGGTGACGCGGGAGCGCCTCTATCTGGACATGATTCAGCAAATTCTCGCGAGCACCTCGAAGATCCTGATCGACGCAAAAGCGGGCAGCAATCTGCTCTACCTCCCGCTCGACAAAATCATTCAGATGTCGGCTGCAGCGGCGCTCCCCGAGGGGCAAGCGCAGCTGCCGTCAACGCGGGCGACTGAGCCGCCCCCGCCGCCCGACACAGGTGCTCGCTCCCGGGAAGCGCTGCGCGGACGCGAGCGCGGGGAACGGCCATGAAAAACCGGCTCGGGCTCGCTCTCGCGATCATGGCCGGCGTGCTCGTGCTGGCCAGCCTTACGGCATTCACCGTCGACCAGCGGCAAAAAGTAATTGTGTTTGAATTCGGAAAGATCAAGGAGATCATCGAGGAGCCTGGACTGCATTTCAAATGGCCGCTTATCCAGAACGTACGCTACTTCGACAACCGCATACTGACCCTGGACGCCCTCGAAACGGAGAGCTTCATCACTTCAGAGAAGAACAATGTTCTAGTCGATTTTTTCGTCAAATGGCGGATCAAGGACCTGCGGCAATATTATCAACGTGTTCAGGGTGATGAGGCGACCGCCGTGGCGCAGTTGCAACAAACGGTGAAATCGACGCTCCAGGACGAGTTCACCAAGCGCACGGTGCACGATGTCGTGGCGGGTGAGCGCGAGAAGATCATGGGAATTGTGAAGGTGCGCGCAGGAAGCGACGCGAGCGGCTACGGCATCGAGATCGTCGATGTACGCGTCAAGCGCGTCGAGTTGCCCGATGCCGTGCGCGATTCGGTATACCGGCGCATGGAAGCGGAACGGAAGACCGTTGCTGCTGAGCGCCGCTCGCAGGGTTTTTCGCAGGCCGAAAAGATCCGCGCCGAGGCAGACCGCGAACGCGAGGTCATCGTTGCCGGGGCCTACCGCGACGCTCAGCGCGTCAAGGGCGAAGGCGACGCCAAGGCGGCCGCCATCTACGCGCGCGCCTTCAACGAAAACCCCGAGTTCTACGCCTTCTACCGCAGCCTCGACGCTTACCGGGCGAGCTTCAAGAACAAGAGCGACGTGATCGTGCTCGACCCCAATTCCGAGTTCTTCAAGTATTTCAGAAACTCTGGAAAGGGCGGCAAGTGAATGGGCACGACGTTTCTCATGGCATTTGCCCTCATGCTGGTCATCGAGGGCTTACTGCCGTTCCTTCTGCCGACGCTGTGGCGCAATACTTTCCGCCGCATCACGGAGTTCACTGACGGGCAGATCCGTTTTTTCGGGCTCTCCTCGATGCTGGTCGGCCTGCTGATCCTGTTTTTCATCCGCTAGACGCGCTCGCCTCGAAGGAACCTGATGCGCAACTGGCTCCTTCCGGAAAAATTCGAGGACATCCTTCCGCCGCAGGCGCAGCGCATCGAGCGGATGCGGGCGAAGCTCCTCGAGCTGTTTCGCGTGCACGGGTACCAGCTGGTGATTCCCCCCATGCTCGAGTACCTCGAATCGCTGCTGACGGGCACCGGGCACGATCTGGATCTTCGCACATTCAAGCTGGTCGACCAGCTCTCCGGGAGGATGATGGGCGTGCGCGCCGACATCGCGCCCCAGGTCGCGCGGATCGATGCGCACCTTCTGAACAGGAAAGGCGTTACGCGGCTATGCTACGCGGGGAGCGTGTTGCTCACCCGGCCGCGGGGCCTCGACTCGACCCGGGAGCCCCTGCAGATCGGCGCGGAAATCTACGGCCACCCCGGAATCGAGAGCGATCTCGAGATCCAGCAGCTCCTCGTCGAGTCGCTGGCGGCGTGCGGGATTTCCGGGGTGCGCCTCGATCTCGGCCACGTCGCCGTGTTCCGCTCGATTTGCCGACACGGCGGCGTCGGTGCCGAGCTCGAATCGGAACTGTACGAAGCGCTGGAGGGCAAGGATCTGCCGGCGCTGCGCGCGGTGACTCGATCTACGCCGAAAGCGACACGCAATGCCTTGCTCGTCCTTCCGGAGCTCTATGGAGACGGCGCGGTGCTCGAGCGCGCCCGGCGTGCCCTGCCCAAGTATCCCGAAATCGACGCGGCGCTCAAGGACCTCAAGGTTCTCTCCCGAAGCGGCAGTATCCCCGTGTCAGTGGATCTGGCGGACCTTCGCGGATATCACTACCACAGCGGAGTGGTGTTTGCGGCCTATGCGCCGGGCGTGGCCAACGCGGTCGCGCTCGGCGGACGATACGACGAGGTCGGCAAGGCATTCGGGCGCGCGCGCCCGGCAACCGGATTCAGCATGGATCTGCGCGATCTCGCGCGCACTGCCCCGCACGAGGCGGAAGCGGCGGCGATTCGGGCGCCGTACTCGAACGACGCGGGGCTCGCCACGGCGATCCGCAAGCTGCGAACCGCCGGGGAGATCGTCGTGGTCGGGCTTCCAGGACACGCCGTGGAAGGCGTTCAGCCCGACTGCGACCGGGAGCTCGTTAAGCGCGGCGGCGAGTGGACCGTGCGCAAACTGGGCAAGAGCTGAGACGGTGGCCAAGAACGTCGTAGTCATCGGAACCCAGTGGGGCGACGAAGGCAAGGGGAAGGTCGTCGACTGGCTCACCGACCACGCGCAAGGGGTGGTGCGCTTCCAAGGCGGGCACAACGCCGGGCATACGCTGGTGATTGGCGGCAAGAAGACCGTGCTGCACCTCGTTCCCTCGGGCATTCTCAGGAAGGGCGTGACCTGCTATATCGGCAACGGCGTCGTCCTCTCGCCGCAGGCGCTGATCGAGGAGATCGACGAGCTCGTTCGCGCGGGTGCTGACGTCGCGGCGCGCCTGCGGATCTCCGAAGCCTGCCCTCTCATCCTCCCGTACCACGCGGCGATCGACATCGCGCGCGAATCGGTGAAGGGTGCCGCAAAGATCGGCACCACAGGCCGCGGCATCGGGCCCGCGTACGAAGACAAGGTCGCGCGCCGCGCGATTCGCATCCGGGACCTTCTGGTGCCCGAGCGCTTCTCCGCCAAGCTCGAGCCGCTCCTGGATTTCCACAATTTTGTGCTGACGAAATACCTCGGCGCGAAGGCGGTCGATTTTGCGAAGACGCGGGACGAGGCGCTTGCGCTCGCGCCGCGGCTCAAGCCCCTGGTCGCGGACGTCTCGCGCGCTCTCTACGACGCGAATCGCGCGGGAAAGAACCTGCTGTTCGAAGGAGCGCAGGGTGCGCTGCTCGACGTCGACCACGGCACCTACCCGTACGTAACTTCGAGCAACTGCGTTGCCGGGGCGGCTGCGGCGGGCGCGGGTATCGGACCGCAGATGCTGCACTACGTGCTCGGCATCACCAAGGCGTACAGCACGCGCGTCGGATCGGGTCCCTTTCCCACCGAGCTCGACGACAGCACGGGCGAGCTGCTGCGGACTCGCGGACAGGAATTCGGTGCCACCACCGGGCGGGCGCGGCGCTGTGGCTGGTTCGACGCCGCGGCGCTCAGGCGCTCGATCCAGATCAACGGGGTGTCCGGCCTTTGCATCACCAAGTTGGACGTGCTCGACGGCATGGAGAAGGTGCGGCTGTGCACCGGGTACCGGATCGACGGGGTCCCGCACGAGCTGCTGCCGCTCGCGGCAGAAGACGCTGCGCGCTGCGAGCCTGTATACGAAGAGCTGCCTGGGTGGCAGGAAAGCACCGTCGGGCTGAGCGCCTACGACAAGCTGCCTGCGCGGGCGCGCGCCTACCTCGAGCGCCTGCAGTCGGTGTGCGGCGTGCCGCTGGACATGATCTCGACCGGGGCCGATCGAAACGAGACGATCGTCCTGCGCCACCCGTTTCATTGATCGGCATGCTGGCAGGCGTCGTCCCGTTCCCTCCCGAGTTCGCGCGGCGCTACCGCGAGAAGGACTACTGGCGGGACAAGTCCCTCACCGAGGAATTCGGCGGCGCGTTCGCGCGATTCGCCGACCGGGTCGCCCTTGTCGACCGCGGCAGGAGTTTTACCTACGCGGAGCTCGATCGCACTGCGGAGCGGCTGGCCTCGAACCTGCTCGACGCCGGGCTCAAGCCTCTGGACCGCGTAGTGGTGCAGCTTCCCAACGTCGTCGAGTTCGTCTATCTGTATCTGGCGCTGCAGAAAATCGGCTGCATCCCGATCGCGGCCTTGGCGACGCACCGCTATCTTGAGATCAGCCAGTTCGCGAAGCTCTCGGGGGCGAGCGCCTGCGTGACGCCGGATCGGTACAGCGACTTCGACTTCACGGAGATGGTGGATCGCGTGCGCGGCGACGCTGCGTCGGTGAAGCTCGGCATCGTGCTCGGCGACGCGCCCCGCGGCTTCCTTTCGCTCACGGAGCTGATGTCGAGGCAACCGAAGAGATCGCCCGGGGAGCTGCGCAAGCTCCGGATCGATCCGACCGAGCCGGCGGTATTCCAGCTCTCCGGCGGCACCACCGGGGTGCCCAAACTCATTCCGCGCACCCACAACGACTACGCCTACAATTCGAGAATCGCCGCCAAGGTATGCGGTGTCACCGGCGACTCGGTGCTGCTGCTCGCCCTGCCCATCGCGCACAACCTGCCGCTCGCATGCCCCGGGCTGCAAGGCTATTTTTACAACGGCGGCAAGGTGGTGCTTTCCACCAGCACGCGGCCGGGTGACCTTTTCCGCCTGATCGAGGAGCACGGCATTACCCACCTGAAGGTGGTGCCGGCGCTGCTCATCCGCCTGATCAACGATCCGGATATCGTGAAATACGACCTGTCGTCGCTGCGCGTGATACAGAGCGGAGGCCAGCGCATGCAGCCCGAAGTGCGGATACGCACCAAGCGGCTCATTCCGAGCGCTACCGTGCAGGAGAATTTCGGCATGTCCGAAGGCATGCTGTTTTTCGTCAGGCTGGACGACCCCGAGGATGTGCGCCTCGAAACCTGCGGGCGGCCTTTGAGCCCGGACGACGAAGTCAGGCTGGTCGACGACGAGGGAAAAGAGGTGCCGCCGGGCGAAGTGGGTGAACTCACCTGCCGCGGGCCGTATACGCTGCGCGGCTATCTCGGCGTTCCGGAATACAACGCCAGGCAGTTCACGCCCGACGGTTTCTACCGCTCGGGCGACCTGATGCGCCTGCATCCGTCAGGGAACTATGTGGTCGAGGGGCGCAAGAAGGACTTGATCAACCGCGGCGGCGAGAAAATCAGCGCCGAGGAGATCGAGAACCTGATCCTGTCGCATCCTGCGGTGCAGAATATCGCCTGCGTGGCCATGCCCGATCCGGACCTGGGCGAGAAGACCTGCGCCTGCGTGATCCTGCGCCCGGGACGCTCGCTCGCGTTGGAGGAGCTGACGCGTTTCCTGTCGGAAAAGGAGATCGCCAAATTCAAGCTGCCGGAGCGACTTGAGATCCTGCTCGAATTCCCTCTGTCGACTTTCGGCAAGGTATCGAAGAAGGCGCTGGTCGAAATGGTGACGAAGAAACTGGACCAGGAGCGTGTAAGCCCCTAGCGGTCATGCGGATCATCGATCTTCACTGCTATCCGGGAACCCGGGAATGGATCCAATGCCAGGGTCCCTACGTCGACGCGCTGGCGAGATACTGGAGCCGCGGCTGGACTGCGAAGACCGAAGAGGAGGTGTTGAAAGACTTCAGCGATGCCGGCGTCGAGGCGCTGCTGGTGGCGCTCGATCTGGAAACGACGATCAAGACGCCGCCCGTCACCAACGAATACGTGCACGCGATGTGGAAGCGCCATCCGAAGCGGATCATCCAGGCCTGGGGCGCGCTGGAACCGGCGAAAGGCGAAGTGGCGATCGCCCAGGCGAAAAAGGCGGTGCGCGAGCTCGGCTTGATCGGTTTTCACTTCCATCCGATCATGCAACACTTCGCGGTCAACGATCGCCGCCACTATCCGCTGTTCGAGGTGATCGACGAGCTGAAAGCCGCGGTGATGATCGACGTCGGAACCACCGGCATGGGTGCCGGGCTTCCCGGAGGCATGGGCGCGAGAATCCGGCACGCGCACCCTTCGTCGATCGACGACCTGGCTGCGGATTTTCCCAACCTCAGGATCGTTATGGCCCACCCCGGCTGGCCTTGGGTCGAGGAAACTACGGCGGTCGCGCTGCACAAGGGAAACGTCTACTGGGAGATGTCCGGCTGGGCCCCGAAGCATTTCCCGGCCCAGCTCAAGGTGGACATGCGTGCGCGCCTTCAGGACAAGATCATGTTCGGCAGCGACTATCCCAGCCTGCCTTACGCGCGCATCCTCAGCGAGTGGCGCGAGCTCGGCTACCCCGAAGCCGTGATGGAAAAGATCTTCCACGCGAACGCCGAGCGCATTCTCGGACTGTAGGAAGCCAGACAAATGCCTGCACCCTCGACAAGACGCGCAGCGCTGGTGACCGGAGCGGCGAGCGGCATCGGCCGGGCGGCGGCGCTGGCGCTCGCGCGCGCCGGGTACGACGTCGCGGTCAACTTCAGCCGCAGCGAGAAGGAAGCCAAGGCGGTCGCAGAGGAAGCCGGCCGGAGCGGCGTGCGCACGCTGCTTTGCCGCTGCGATGTCGCCGACGAGGCGCTCGTGCGCGCGATGCTGGAGACGGTCGGGGACCAGTTCGGCCGCCTCGACGTGCTCATCAACAACGCGGGAACCACTGCAGCATGGAAGCCCAAGGACCTGGAGAGCCTCTCGCTCGAGGACTGGGACCGCGTTTTCGCGGTGAACGTGCGCGGCCTGTTCCAGGTGACGCGCGCCGCGGTGCCGCTCCTGCGCGTCTCCAAAGGCTGCATCGTCAATACGGCGAGCATCGTCGGCCTTCGACCGGGGCCGCAACCGCTGCCTTATGCGGCGAGCAAGGCGGCGGTAGTCAACCTCACCAAGACGCTCGCTTACAACCTCGGCCCGGAAATCCGCGTGAACGCAGTCGCGCCGGGGTGGATGGAAGGCGATTGGATGCAGCGGATGCTGAAAGACAAATACGAGGAGCTGATGGGGCGACGCGCCAAGCTCACCCCCTTGAGGCGCTGCGTTACGGCGGAGGACGTGGCCGAAACCATGATGTCGCTCGTCCAGTCGAACCGCTTCGTTACTGGCGAGGTGATCGTGATCGACGGCGGATTTTCCAGCTCGACCTGAGCTGACGGCCGCCCGAACCCAGGAGCTATAATAGCGATCGCTTGACGGGAGGAAACAGGGAATATGAACGAGCCCGCGATGAAAGAGATTCTGTCGAACAAGGCACTCACCGCTGAAGAGCTCAAGCTGGCCCAATTGATCGTCTCCGCGCTCAATCTGGAGACGCAAGCCGCGGAAATCGATCCGACCGCCCCGCTGTACGGGGAGGGCATGGGGCTGGACTCGATCGACATTCTGGAGGTCGCCTTGGCGGTCTCGAAAGCCTACGGCGTCAAGCTGCGCTCCGACGACGACCTCAATCGCAAAATCTTCAATTCGCTGCGCAGCCTGAACGAGCACATTCAGCAACATCGGGCTAAATAGAGCGGCAGCTTCCAGCCGGCGGGTGCGTCATGGCCGATATTCCGCTGATTCGCGATTTCGACGCCGGAGCGGTTTTCGCTTTTCGGGACAGGCGGCCTATCCGCGTCGAAGAGTTCCTCGCCGAAGCCCGCTGGCTAGCCGGTCTGATTCCGGATCGGCAATACGTGGTGAATCTGTGCTCGGACCGCTATCGATTTGCCGCCGGCCTCGTTGCAGCGCTGTTGCGCCGCCAAGTCAGCTTGTTGCCGCCCAATAGCACTGACGATTTTCTGAACCGCTTGAGTCTCGATTATCCGGGTGCTTACTGTCTGGGCGACGGAGCCGCTCAGACATCGCAGCTCGAGACCTTCCGCTATCCGCAGCCGACGGGCGAAGCCGCGTCCACCGCCTCCCCTCCGCACATTCCGGAAGAACAGGTCGCAGCCATCAGCTTCACCTCGGGCTCGACGGGGCGGCCGAGACCTCACCCCAAATCATGGGGGGCATTGGCGAGAAGCGGACAGGCGGGGTGCGAGCGGCTTTGTCTGGGCGCGTATCGGAACATGAGCGTGCTTGGCACGATACCTCACCAACACATGTACGGACTGGAGGCAACCATCCTGATGGTAATGCAGGGCGGCCTCAGAATGCATTGCGGGCGGCCCTTTTTCTCCGCGGACATCTGCTCCGAACTGGAAGCCCTGCCTCGACCGCGCGGTCTCGTAACCACGCCCGTTCACCTGCGAATGCTGCTTGCCGAGGCAAACGATCCCCCTAAAGCAGACTTCCTTCTTTGCGCAACGGCTCCGCTTTCCCCGCAGCTCGCGGCCGAGGCGGAAACGGGCTTCGGAGCACCGCTTTACGAAATCTACGGCTGCACCGAAGCCGGACAGGTCGCGACGCGCCGTCCGGCGGAGTCTCATCAGTGGCGGCCTCTGCCCGGGGTGGCTTTTTTCGAGAACGAAGAGGGAACATGGGTGAAAGGCGGGCACATCGAGAAGGAGGTGTTGCTCGGCGACGTCATCGAATTGTGCGGTCGAAACGAATTCCTTCTACATGGACGGACTGCGGATCTCATAAACATCGCCGGCAAGCGGACTTCGCTCGCGCATCTCAACTTTCACCTGAATTCCATCGAAGGCGTGCGCGACGGGACGTTCGTCATGCCCGAGGAAGACGACGGGACGGTGACCCGGCTGACGGCTTTCGTCGTCGCTCCCGGGGTCGCGAGCGAAACCATCATGACCGCCCTGCGCCAGCGTATCGACGCGGCATTCCTTCCTCGACCCCTTTGTTTCGTCGAGTCCCTGCCCCGCAACGAGACCGGCAAGCTGCCGCGAATGGCGCTCGACGATCTGGTGGCCCGGCTCGCGGCCAAAGCGGGGTAGTGTTGGCGACGGTCGAGCGGACCTTCCCTGCGGATCACGCCGCCGCACAAGGGCATTTCCCGGGAAATCCAATCATCCCCGGGGCGCTCCTGTTGAGCGAGGCGCTGCGCGCGATCGAAGCGAGTCTGGGGAAAGACCTCTGCCCGTATCAGATCCGATCGGCCAAATTCGTTCATCCGGTGCGCCCGGGCGAGCGCGTGTCCATCGACTTTTCCAGGCGCGACGAAAAGAGAATAAGCTTCAGCTGCAAGGTAGGGCTAACCCCCGTGCTTGCGGGGGAGGTCGTTTACGAGCCAGACCGCGCGGAGACACGATCCTGAATACCAGCACCGCAATCAGCGGCGAAAACAGCCGGCGCTGGCGTCCGGCGCCGGCGATTCATGTCTCGGTGTTTCTGCACGCTGCAGCTGCCATCTGGGTCGCCGCACACCCGGCGGCGTGGCCATGGGCGCTGGGCGTGATCGGAGCGAATCATCTGGCGCTGGTTTGCGCCGCGCTTTGTCCGCGAGGACGCCTGTTGGGTCCGAACCTGGTGCGCCTGCCCGAATCGGCCGCGCGTCGCAAGGAGATTTCGCTCACTTTCGACGACGGCCCCGACCCGGAAGTGACGCCCCGCGTTCTGGACCTGCTCGATCGCTACCAGGCGAAGGCGAGCTTCTTCTGCATCGGCGAAAACGCGGCCGCTCAGCCCGAGCTCGTGAGGGAAATCGCGCGTCGCGGCCACAGCGTCGAGAACCACAGCTACCATCATCGCCATACGTTTGCGTTTTTCGGAATCACGAGACTGAGACGCGAAGTGGATGCAGCGCAGTCCACGGTTGCCTCGATCACTGGCCGCACGCCAGTTTTCTTTCGCGCACCCGCCGGGTTCCGCAGCCCATTCCTCGATTCCGTGCTGGCGCCGCGCGGATTGCGTTACGTGTCCTGGACGCGGCGCGGCTTCGACGCGGTGAGCACCGATCCGCGACGCATTCTGAAGCGCCTGACCAAAGGGCTCGCCGCCGGTGACGTGCTGCTGATGCACGACAGCGCTTCGGTGGTGCTCGCCGTGTTGCCCGCATTGCTGGAGCAATTGTCCGCGCGGGGCCTCAAAGCGGTTTCCCTCGTTTCGGCCTGCGCGAGCGAGCCCGGAGAATAGAAATCCGCGGGGCGACGAGTGCAGCCTCTCCTCATCAGCCAAGTTTCGGTGGTAAACAGCCTCGGCTCGGGAGTGGAGGCGATGCGTCGCGCCTTGCGCGAGAGGCGCTCCGGACTGACGCCCTGCGATTTCGAGACGGCCCGCATCGATACCTACGTGGGAACGGTGCCGGTGCTTGACGATGTTCGCGTGAGGCCCGACCTCCTCGATTACGATTGCCGCAACAACCGCCTTGCGCAGTTGTGCCTCGAGCAGGATGGATTCGCCGGGCGAGTCGCGGCGGCACGCGATCGTCACGGTGCCGGGCGGATCGGCTTTTATCTCGGTACGAGCACCTCGGGACTGCACGCGACGGAACTCGCGTATCGGCGTCGCGACCCGAAGACCGGCGCGTTGCCCGCGGACTACCGCTACGCCGAGACGCAGAACGCCTACTCGCTGGGTGAATTCGTGCGACGCTATCTCGGATTGGCCGGGCCGGGCTTCGTGGTCTCGTCCGCGTGCTCGTCGACCGCGAAGGCCTTCGGCAACGCCGCGCGCATGATCGCCGCGGGAATCTGCGATGCCGCCGTGGTCGGCGGTGCCGACAGCCTGTGTCTCATGACGCTCTACGGATTTCATTCGCTCGGCCTGACCTCGCGCGGACCGTGCCGTCCCTTTGACGTGGATCGTGACGGGATCTCGATCGGCGAGGGGGCGGGCTTCGCGCTGGTCGAGAAAGGAGATCGTGCACGGCCCGGGGCGGTCCTGCTCCTGGGCGTGGGAGAGAGCTCGGACGCCTACCATATGTCTACGCCCCATCCCGAGGGTCTGGGCGCAAGGCTTGCCATGCAGCAGGCGCTGGACTCCGCGGGTCTTCGGCCCGCCGACATCGACTACATCAACCTCCACGGCACCGCGACGAAGACCAACGACGCCAGCGAAGACAAGGCCGTGTTCGATATCTTCGGACCCGAGACCCCGTGCAGTTCGACCAAGGGGGCGACCGGGCACCTTCTCGGCGCGGCAGGGATCACCGAAGCGATCGTCTGCATTCTCGCGATCGAGGGCGGCCTGATGCCCGGCAGCGCGAATACACGCAGCGTCGACCCCGCGATGAGGAGCAACTACCTGCTCGAAAACAGGCAGGCGAAAGTCACCCGCGTCCTGAGCAACTCGTTCGGGTTCGGCGGGAGCAATTGCAGCCTGGTCCTGGGGGTCGCCCAGTGACGCGGGTCTTTGTCGAAGGTGTAGGTCTGCTCGGCCCGGGCCTGCAGGGCTGGGAGGCGGCTCGCCGCGTCCTCGCGGGCGAGGAGCCCTTTCGTCCGGCCTCCACGCTCATCGGTGCAAGCGATCTGCTGCCTGCTGCCGAGCGGCGCCGCACCCCCGTACCGGTCAAGCTTGCGCTCGCCGTCGGGCAGGAAGCGCTTCAGAACGCCGGCCGCGACGCTGCGGCCACGGCGACCGTGTTCGCGTCCTCTTCCGGCGAAGGCGAAGCGCTTCATCAAATGTGCGAGGTCCTTGCCTCGGCCGAAAGGGAAGTGTCGCCGACGCGGTTCCACAACTCGGTGCACAACGCCGCTGCGGGTTACTGGGGCATCGCGACCCGGTCGCAGGAAGCCTCGACGAGCCTTTGTGCCTACGACGCGAGCTTCCCGGCGGGGCTCGTCGAGGCGGCGACGCAGGTTGTCTCGTGGGGCAAGCCGGTCGCCCTGATCGCCTACGACCAGCCCTATCCGGAGCCGCTTCATTCGGCGCGTCCCCTCCTTGCGAGTTTCGGCGCTGCGCTGGTCCTGGCGCCGGACGCAACCCGCGGAGCATCCGCGACGTTCGAATTGGCGGTCCTGCCGGGCGATGAAAAACCCACCGGCATGTCCGATTCCAGGCTCGAGGAATTGCGGCTGGGCATACCGGCGGCTAGAGCGCTTCCCCTGCTGGAAGCGCTCGCGCGAAAGACGCAGGGCGAGGTCGTGCTCGATTTCCTGACCGAATTGCAGCTGCGCGTCACCGTGAGCCGGTGCTGATTTCCCGGGAAGCTATCGCCGCGATGATTCCCCACGCGGGATCGATGTGCCTGCTCGACGGCGTGCTCGCCTGGGATGCGGGCAGCATCCGGTGCCTGAGCCGCACCCACCGGGATCGACACAATCCCCTACGGGTGGATGAAAGACTCCCGGCCCTGTGCGGCGTCGAATACGCCGCCCAGGCGATGGCGGTACACGGAGTACTGGCCGGCAGGGTCGGGAAGCGGCCGCGCCTGGGATACCTTGCTAGCCTGAGGGAAGTACATTGCAGCAGAACCCGACTCGATGATCTCGAGGGCGACCTCATCGTCGAAGCCGAGCGGCTGATGGGCGAGGAAAGCCACGTGATCTACAGCTTCGACGTGCGGGTGGGCGATGTCGAGGTCCTGCGCGGTAGGGCCGCAGTGGTCCTGGAAGCGGGCCGGGCGGGGCCGTGATACGGGCGCTCGTCACCGGCGGCAGCGGCAGCATTGGGGCCGCTGCATGCAGGCGCCTCGCGGCCGACGGCCGGCATGTTTACGTCCACGCGAACAGCCGCTTGGCGCGGGCCGAGAAGCTTGCGACCGAGATCACTGCGAGCGGGGGGTCCGCCCAAGCCGTGTCCTTCGATATCGCCGACCGCGACGCCACCGGCGCGGCGCTGCAAAAATTGCTCGACGACGGCCCCATCCAGATCGTGGTCAACAATGCCGGAGTTCACGACGACGCGGTGATGCCGGGCATGCGGCCGGAGCAATGGTCCCGGGTGATCGATGTCTCCCTCAACGGATTCTTCAACGTCACGCAGCCTCTGCTCATGCCGATGATAGGGACGCGCTGGGGAAGGATAGTCAGCGTTTCTTCCGTGGCCGCGCTTGCGGGCAACCGCGGCCAGACCAACTACGCTGCCGCCAAGGCGGGCCTGCACGGCGCGACCAAGGCGCTCGCCTTGGAACTGGCGAGCCGCGGCATCACGGTCAATGCGGTCGCACCCGGGATCATCGAATCCGCAATGACGGAGAGCGTTTTTTCCCGAGACGCCATCGAGAAGTTCGTGCCGATGAAGCGCGCCGGGACTCCGGAGGAGGTCGCCGAGCTGATCGGGTTTCTCGCTTCCGAACGCGCCGCGTATATTTCCGGGCAGATCATCTCGATCAACGGCGCGATGATCTGAATCCGCCTGCAGCTAGTTCTCCGCCTCGACTTTGGCGGTCGAAGCATGAAAAATCCAGGCGACGGCAAAGCCTCCGCTGAAATTACTTCTCGCCCTCACCAGCGGGCTGTCGGCGAATACCGCGCCGCTGACGCTGTCCCATTTCGCAAAGCCGCCGACCCAGAAACCGGGGGAGCGCTTGCTGACCGCCGCGAGGAAGTTCAGTCCACCGTAGCCGCCGCTCGGGCTGAAGGCGGGCCGGTCCGCGGTGACGAACACCGGATCGACTGCGTAGAAATACTGGTTGTAGCGCCGGTCCGTGTAGATCACGCTCCCCTGCAGGCCTAGCTTCCATCCGCGGTTTCCCAGGACGTTCTTGAAATCCAGGCTCAGGTTCGGCTGAAAAACCCAGCCGGTTTGCTTCACGTGGGAGAAATCGGAGGAGAAGACGGTGCGCACCGGCAGTCGCAATTCCAGTTTTTCATTTCTGCTCTCGGATCGAAATAGGGTGATGTTGAGCGAGGGACCCAATTCCAGCGTGGCGTCGAGATCGGGCATTCCGCGCCGCGCGTCGTTGTCTTTGGCGGGTGGGGAGCCGCTCAGGCTGAGCTCGACTTCGACCCTGTCGCCGAACAGGCCGCGCAGCCTGCGGTCGTCGTCGACTTTGAGGGACGCTCCCCGGTAGACCACATAAGGCACCGGGAGCGCCCAGGTCTTGGATTGATCCGAGCCGCGATAGTGAGGAAGAGTCGCAACCCCGAATCCTGCGCCGGCCTCCCACAAGGGGAGCTGATCCGCGTGTGCGAAGCTCGCCCCCAGGCACAACAATAGAAGGCCCTTACAGATCCGAAAAACGGATTGCACGTCGAGCGGATTTGAGGTTCGGGCTTTGGAAAACCGGTTAGAATCTTGTTGGAGCGAAGCTGGTGCCGAGGAAGGGACTCGAACCCCCACAGTGTTGCCACCGCTAGGACCTGAACCTAGTGCGTCTACCAATTCCGCCACCTCGGCGAAAGGGCCGCGCCAGTTCCGGTCTTCAGCCCGAGCGCGGATTCTATAGGAAAGCACCGATTTGTCAATGAAAAAGCGCGACATCGCACGCGCAACCGACCCTCATCGCGAACGCGAAGCGTCGCGCTACGAACATCCGATCCCGAGCCGCGAGTTCATTCTGCGAACGCTCGCGGAAAGCGGCGTGCCGCTCACTGACGAGGAGCTCGCGCAGCGCCTCGCGATCAAGCCGAAGGAGCGCGACGCGTTCGCGAAGCGTCTGGGCGCGATGGAACGCGAGGGCCAGATCCTGCGCAATCGCAAGGGCGCAATCCTGGTCGCCTCCAAGCTCGATGTCGTCACCGGACGCGTCGAGGGCCATCCCGATGGCTACGGCTTCGTGATCGCCGAAGAAGGCGCGGATCTGTACCTCAGCCCGCACGAGATGCGAAAGGTCCTCCACGGCGATCGCGTGATGGTGCGCGAGTCGGGCGTGGACAGGCGCGGGCGCAAGGAAGGGACGATCGTCGAGGTCATCGAACGCGTCAACGCCCGAGTGGTGGGACGCCTGCACGGTGAGCGCGGCTTCCTCTTCGTTCAGCCCGCGGAACGGCGCATCAGCCAGACCATCCTTATCGCGCCGGAAGATGCGGGCAATGCGCGGGTGGGTCAGGTCGTCGTCGCCGAATTGACCGTGCAGCCCGACGGCCGCACCCAGCCGATCGGCCGCGTTGTCGAGGTGCTGGGAGAGGCCGCCGACCCCGGGATCGAGATCGAGATCGCGCTCAGGAAACACGAATTGCCGTTCAAGTTCTCGGCGCAGGCCGAGGCGCTCGCTGCGAAGTTTCCATCCGTGCCGCGCCCCGGCGACCTCGCCGGCCGGGAGGATTTGCGATCGCTCGAGCTCGTGACCATCGACGGCGAAACTGCGCGGGATTTCGACGACGCCGTATACTGCGAAAAGACTAGCGAAGGGTTTCGGCTCGTCGTCGCCATCGCGGACGTGAGCCACTACGTGCGCGACGGCGACGCGCTCGACGCGTCGGCGCGCGAGCGCGGCAACTCGGTTTACTTTCCCCGCCGGGTCATCCCGATGCTGCCTGAGCAGCTCTCCAACGGCCTGTGCTCGCTCAACGCCGAAGTCGACCGCTTGTGCATGGCCTGTGACATGGCGATCGGCGCGAAGGGCAAGATCGGCGCGTATCGCTTCTATCCCGCGGTCATGCGCTCACGCGCGAGGCTCACGTATACCTCGGTGGCCGCGGCGCTTGCCGACTCGCGGAGCGAGGCGGCGCAGAAGCTGAAGGGATTGCTGCCGCGTTTGCAGTTGTTGAAGGCTCTGTTCGGAGCGCTCCTCAAGGCGCGGGAGGAGCGCGGCGCGATCGATTTCGAGACGATCGAAACCCAGTTCGTCTTCGACGGCGAGGGGCGCCTTGCGCGCATCGAGAAGGTGGAGCGCAACGACGCCCACCGCATCATCGAGGAGTGCATGCTCGCCGCGAACGTCTGCGCCTCGGATATTCTCTCCAAGCACAAGCACCCGGCCCTGTACCGCGTCCACGAAGGCCCGACTCCGGAGAAGCTGGAGAGCCTGCGCGAGTTTCTCAAGGGATTCGGCCTCGCGCTCGACGGCGGGGAGAAGCCCACCGCCAAACACTACGCGAAGCTACTCGAGACCGTGCGCAAGCGTCCGGACGTGCAGCTGCTCCAGACGGTGCTGCTGCGCTCGCTGCAGCAGGCGCAGTACAGTCCGGAGAACGTCGGCCACTTCGGGCTCGCCTACGAGCACTACACGCACTTCACTTCTCCGATCCGGCGCTACCCGGACCTCCTCATCCATCGCGCCATCAAGGCGGTTCTCGCCGGCGGGCGCTACAACCCCGGCAACTGGGCGGAGCTGGGGAGCCACTGCTCGCAGACCGAGCGCCGCGCGGACGAGGCCACGCGCGAGGTCGCCGCCTGGCTCAAGTGCTACTACATGCGCGACCGCGTTGGTGAGGAGTTCGAGGGCTCGGTCTCGGCGGTGACGAGTTTCGGCATCTTCGTGGCGCTCGATGAATTCTACGTGGAGGGACTGGTGCACATCTCCGAGCTCGGGCAGGACTATTTCCAATTCGACGCCGCCCGTCATCAACTGATCGGCGACCGCACCCGGAAGCGGTTCCGTCTGGCCGACAGGGTGAAGGTCAGGATCGTCCGAGCGGATCTCGAGACGAGCCGCATTGATTTTGTGCCGGCGGGAGAATCCGTGGGCGGCCAGCGTCACGTCCGATCCCTTCGCCGGCGCGCAAGATCTTAGGACAACACAGTATGAAGCCGACTCGCGCCATTTTCGGATTCCACGCGGTACTCGCTCGGCTGCGTGCCGATGCGGGGTCGGTGACGGAGATCTATCTCGACGAAGACCGCAAGGACGCGCGGGCGAAAGACCTCGTGGTCGCCGCAGAAAAGGCCGGCGTTTCCCTCATTCGCGTTCCGACCAAGCGCCTGGACGGTTTCTACGGCGGCGGCCGCCACCAGGGCGTGGTGGCGATGGCGTTCGAAAAGCCGGCGCGGGAAAGCCTCGAGGACCTGCTCGATTCAGTGAAGGAAGCGCCCCTTCTGCTGGTTCTGGACGGCGTGACCGATCCGCATAATCTCGGGGCCTGTTTGCGGGTCGCGGACGCCGCCGGCGTCCACGCGGTGATCGCACCGAAGGACCGCGCCGCCGGGATCAGCACGACCGTGTCGAGGGTGGCGAGCGGCGCGGCCGAATCCGTGCCTTACTACATGGTGACGAACCTCGCCCGCACGCTCGACGAACTGAAGGAGCGCAACGTCTGGATCGTCGGTGCGGACGAGCGCGCCGAAAAGACGCTCTACGAGTCGGATCTGCCCGCCGGGACCGCCTGGGTGCTGGGCGCAGAAGGCGAGGGCATGCGCCGGCTCACGCGCGAGCGCTGCGACCTCCTTGTACGCATCCCTATGCGCGGGAGCGTCGAGAGCCTGAACGTCTCCGTCGCGAGCGGTCTGTGCCTGTTCGAGTCGCGGAGGAGGCGCGCCGCCGCGTGACGGTGGCGGGGCGTTCCAGTGCCGCAGCGATTTCCTCGATTTCCGACGCGGCGCTCTTCGATTTTCTGAACGGCACGGCGGCTCTGCCGTACCAGTATCGTGCGTTGGCCAGGTCGCCTTCGATGCGGTGCAAGAGCCCATGGATATGAAAGGCGAGCCTGTCGCGCATGCCCATGACGATCGCGTGGGCCTCGTTCCATTCATTCTTGCGCAGATGCGAAAGAGCTCTGAGATGCTTGTCGGCCGACCGGATCATGAATCTGGCGCGCGAAATCATCAGCTCCAACCGTCACTTCTTCAGCGCCGCACCCGCCAACTGGGCGATCGCCGCCAGCGTGGTCTGCGCCGCGTTCAGCCCGAGCCGAAAATCCTTGTCCGAATAGGTGGAGTAGCGGTCCGTCGGCTGGTGCCAATGGGGATTCCACCCGGCTCCTATCTGCATTCCCCGTTCGTTTTCGCGAACGCTGATCGCCGGAGCGAGATCCATGAAAGGCGTGGAGTCGGTATTGGTCATGTGGTGCCCCACCGCGGCGGGATAATCGGTCGCGTATTTCTCGTTGGCGTCGCGGAAAAAGAACGCCAGCTTCATCGCCTGATCCGCGAACTTCGCGGTGGACTGGTATTCGATGTTGACGTCCGCTTCGGGCCGCTGCTCCGGGCTGAGCGTGCCGTCGGCCCGGGGCATGCCGTGGTCGAACAGCACCATGTCATGCTGGACCATGCCAAGCCACCTCGGTTCGGGGTAGCGGCCTGATCCCGGGGGATCCTCCATCCCCTGGAGCGCCGCCCGCTGCGCAACGTAGGCGCGCGCGCCGTGAAGGCCCGTCTCCTCGTTGTTCCAGAGCGCGAACCGGATCGATCGCTCCGTCCGCACATCCGGACTGTTCAAGACTCGAGCCACTTCCATGACCAACGCCGTCCCCGAAGCGTTGTCGTCGGCGGCCTCGCCCCAGCCTATTCCGTCGATGTGGGCGCCGACGATGTACATTTCGCCGGGCCGGGTCGAGCCGATTTTCGTGCAAACCACCTGTTCGCGCGCGCCGGGAGCGGCCGGCTGCGAGTTGAGCTCGCGCAGCTTCGCATCGGGTTGCGCTTCAGGATCGTCGTTCACGCCCGTGGGCACCGCAATGCCGCGGATTCGCGAGCCTCCGGAGCCGGCGCGGATTTCCCCGCCGGCCACGGGAATCGGCGCGCGGCTCTTCAGTCGAAATTGCGGCTCCGGCGCGTTGTAGTCGTACTTGATGCGAGCGGTGTTGCAGCCGAAGCTCTTCAGCTGGCGTTCGATCCAGTCGGTCGCCGCGCGATTGCGATCCGTCCCTTGTCGCCGATCACCGAACTCGGTCAAGCCTTTTATCGTGGCCTTGTACCTCTCCAGATCGAGCCGCCCGACCAGGACCCTGACAGGATCGTCGGCCGGAATGCCCTGGCAGAGCGCGGGTGGGCAGAGCACCACGATCAACCCGCCGAGTGCACCGGTGAATATCCTCGAGCGCATGACCTGTCCTTCCTGAAATAGTCAGCAAAACAGCCGGATATCATAGCTTCGTTCGCATATCGCGAAGCGGGAATGCCTGCTGTATCTCTCAGGGCGATGATGGCGCGCGCGGCTCTTGCTCCACGGCCCTCGATTCGGTTAGAATTCAATCACTTCGACGACCGCTTCGGCGGTCGTTTGTTTTGGACCGCCAACCCTGCCGCACCCGTTTCTACCGCGTCGCAACGGTGGACCGAGCGGGCGGCTTCATCCATAGGGAGTTTGCATGCGACATTACGAATTGTGTTTCATCGTCCATCCTGACCAAAGTGAGCAGGTGCCGGCGATGATCGAGCGCTACCGCGCCACGGTGACCTCGAAGAACGGCAAAATTCACCGCCTCGAGGACTGGGGCCGCCGTCAACTCGCTTTTCCGCTCTCCAAAGTGCACAAGGCGCACTACGTGCTCATGAATATCGAGTGCGACGCCGAGACGCTCGGTGAGCTGGAGCACTCGTTCAAGTTCAACGACGCGGTGCTGCGGCACCTGATCATAAGAATGGAACGCGCGTGGACGACGCCTTCGCCGATGATGAAGGAAGAAAAGGCGAAGTCGGTCCTCGGCCCGGGCGAGGCGCCGCGCGGCGAAGCACCGCGCAGTGAGGCGGCCAAGCCCGCGGAGCCGGCGAGCGCCTGAGCATTGGCGCAAGCGAACCGGGTCACGGTCGCGGGCCGCCTGATCGAGCTGGATGCGCTGCGGCATACGCCAGCGGGCGTCCCGATGCTGAAATTCAGGCTCCAGCACGATTCTGTGCAAACGGAAGCGGGCGGCGAGCGTAAGGTGAGCTTTGAGATCGCTGCAGTAGCGTTCGAGCGCGAGGCGAAGCTCCTCGCTGCCGCGAAGTTGGGAAGCAGGGTGAAAGTAAACGGGTTTCTTGCAGCAAGGAGCCGCTCCAGCCGGACGCCTTTGCTGCACGCGACACAGATCGAATTCGCAGAAGGAGACTAGACATGCCCCCACCCAGAGGTCGAGGCGGCTTCGGAAAAGGCAAAGGGAAAGGCAAGGGCCGCGACGGCAAGCGCGAACAGAAGGGCTCGAAACAGCTCTTCAAGCGCCGCAAGTTCTGCCGCTTCACCGCCGAGAAGATCGAGTGGATCGACTACAAGGACGTCGATCTTCTGAAGGACTTCATCGGTGAGAACGGCAAGATTATCCCGGCGCGGATCACCGGAACGCGCACTCACTACCAGCGCCAGCTCTCGGCAGCGGTCAAGCGCGCGCGCTACCTCGCGCTGATGCCGTACACCGACCTGCACTGAAGGAACCGCCATGCAAGTCATTCTTCTGGAAAAAGTCGTCAACCTCGGCGGCTTGGGCGACGTGGTCAAGGTGAAGGACGGATACGCCCGCAACTATCTTCTGCCGCAAGGCAAGGCAAAGCGGGCGACGCCCGAAAGCCTCGCCGAGTTCGAGAAAAAACGCGTTGAGCTCGAAAAAGCTCAATCGGAAACCCTCGCGGCGGCACAGGAAAAAGGCGTAAAGCTCGAAGGTCTCATGGTCCAGATCACCCAGAAGGCAGGCGTCGATGGACACTTGTTCGGCTCGGTCACGAATTTCGACATCGTCGAAGCGCTCAAGGGGCAAGGGTTCGAGGTCGAGCGCTCGATGATCCGCCTGCCTCAGGGTCCGTTGAAAACGGTAGGAGATCACTCCATCGCGGTCGCGCTGCACACCGACGTCGTTGTCCACATCAAGATATCGGTGCTGGGAGAAACCCCGCAGCAGTAACGCGGGCGCAAGCCGTTGATACGGAAGGGCCGCGTCTTGGCGGCTCTTTTTGTTTGTGCGTTTCCTCGCCGGACGCGGTAAAGTCTCCGCCACGGGTTTTCAAGTGCTTTCATGGCCCAGCCCATACCGCAAACCAGCTCCGATTCCCAGCTGCTGAATCTCAAGGTTCCGCCGCACTCGATCGACGCTGAGCAGTCGGTGCTGGGAGGCCTCCTGATCGACAACGGCGCCTTCGACAAGATCGGCGACGTCGTCACCGATGGCGATTTCTACCGGGACGATCACCGCCGCATCTTCCGCCACGTTTCCCGGCTGATCGAGCGTGGCAAGCCGGCCGACGTGGTCACGGTGGACGAGGCGATCAAGGCGAGCGAGGACAAGGACAAGACAGGCGGCATCACCTACCTCGCGGCTCTTGCCGGCAACACGCCTTCGGCGCACAACGTGAGGCGCTACGCCGAGATCGTGCGCGAGTGCGCGGTCCTGCGGAAGCTGATCGAGGTCTCCACCGAGATCGCCGACAGCGCCTTGAACCGCATGGGCAAGGACGTCGGGCAGCTGCTCGACGAGGCCGAGTCCAAGGTCTTCCAGATCGCCGAAGCCGGGGCGAGGACGCGCCAGGGATTCATGGAGATCCAGCCACTGCTCACTCAGGTCATGGAACGCATCGACCTCCTGTATCACAAGGACAACCCTTCGGACATCACCGGTATTCCGACCGGCTACCGCGACCTCGATCGCGAAACCTCGGGATTGCAGCCAGGTGACCTGATCATCATCGCCGGGCGCCCTTCGATGGGAAAGACCGCCCTCGCGCTCAACATGGCCGAGCACGTCGCGGTGGAGAACAAGCTTCCGGTCGCGGTGTTCAGCATGGAAATGTCGGGCAGCCAGCTTGCGATGCGCATGCTGGGATCGATCGGGCGGCTGGATCAGCACAAGCTGCGGACGGGGAGACTCTCGGACGACGACTGGAACCGGCTCACCAACGCCGTCGGGAAGCTGCACGACGCGCCCATCCTCGTCGACGAATCGGGCGCGCTGAACGCGCTCGAGCTGCGCGCGCGGGCGCGGCGGCTGCACCGGCAGTACGGCGCACTCGGGCTGATCGTGGTCGATTACCTTCAGCTAATGCAGGCGACCAGCGAAGGCGAGAACCGCGCGACCGAGATCTCCGAGATCTCGCGCTCGCTCAAGTCGCTCGCCAAAGAGCTCAAGGTTCCCGTGGTGGCGCTCTCGCAGCTTTCGCGCGCGGTCGAGCAGCGCACCGGCCCGAAGCGCCCGATCATGTCGGACCTGCGCGAGTCCGGCGCGATCGAGCAGGACGCCGACCTCATCCTCGCGATCTATCGCGAAGAGGTCTACACGCCCGACACGCCTGAGAAGGGCGTCGCAGAAATCATCATTCTCAAGCAGCGCAACGGCCCCATCGGGACAGTCAAGCTGACCTTCCTGGGGGAATACACCCGCTTCGAGAATTACGCGCAGTCCGGCGCGTTCTAGTTCTTCAGTTTCGCGCCGCGCTCGCGAGCGCGTCCCAGCGATCGACCGGAATTCTCGCGATGACCTGAAAGTCCGCGCCCAGCGGTCGGATCACGGCCGCTTCGCCTTCGGCGAGAAAGGGCGGACCAGCGACGCTGTAGAACGGATTGCCGTGGCTGACGACCGCGAGGTTGGCGCCTGAGGATATCGGCGTGGCCAAGATCCGCCGCAGGGCCGCGTAGCGCTCCGCGTCCGCCGGAGCGCTCGGGCCGCCCCGCACCTCCTGCATTTTCTCCGCGCGCCCGAAGAGGAGCTGCGCCGTTTCCACGGTACGGCAGAACGGACTCGCGAGGACGCGCTCCACGGGAATTCCCAGATGCCGGATTGTCGCAGCGGCTGCCCGCGCATCGGCCCGGCCGCGGTCGATGAGATTGCGCTGATTGGTGCAATCCTCGAAGCTCTTCATCCTCTCGTCGTTCTGGTTGAAGTCGGTCGCCACATGACGGAAGTAGAGGATGTAGCCGCCTTTGCGCAGCTCTGCCAGCAACTGCGCGGGCGCGAGCTCGCGCGATGGAAGCGAACTGCGCTGCGGTTCAGCCGTCTGGGACTCTGCGGGCGCCCAAAGCAGCAGTGCGGCGAGCGCGAAGACGAATCGGATCCGGTTCATCGGCAGTTACCGATTGTACGTGTGTGGCCCGGTATCCTCGCATTGACAGTAGAAATGAGAATGGTTATCATTTGTCTATGCAATCGAGTTCTATGAAAAAATACACGTTGAATCAGTACCTTAAGAACGACATACGGTTTCAGGGGGAACGAATCATGAGCAGCCAGCTGCTCGGTGAACGCGGCGAGCTGATCATCGAGCACCACGGCCGAGAGTACCGCTTGCGCCGCACCCAGAGCGGCAAGCTGATTCTCACCGCGTAGATCCCGATCCGCTTAGACCTCAAGCGAGGAAAGTCCAAATGGTCCAAATGCTGGTGGTAACGCTGCGAGAGGGGATCGAGGCATTTCTCATCGTCGCCATCGCCGTCGCCTATCTGCGCAAGACGGGGCGCGACGGGCTAGTGCCCGCAGCCTGGTGGGGCACGGGCATCGCAGTGACGCTCTCGATCGTGCTCGGCGTGTTCCTTGCCGAGTTCGCGGTGCTGCCGATCTGGGAGGCGGTGCTCGCCGCCGTGGCGGCCGTACTCGTGATCTCGATGGTGGTGTACATGCTGAGGCATGCAAAGAAGATGCGCGGCGAGATCGGCGGACGCATCGAAACCGCGGCTCAAGCGCCTGGGGCAGGTCCATGGATCGGCGTGTTCCTGCTGGTGCTGTTGATGATTACCCGCGAGGGCATGGAGATGGCGTTCATCACCGCGACGCTCGCGCGCCAGGAGGAATCCGTGCATATGTTCTGGGGCGCGCTCATCGGCATCGGGCTCGCGGGACTGCTCGCCTGGGGCTGGTCGCGCTTTGGGCACCGCGTCAATCTCGGGCTTTTTTTCCAAGTGACATCGATCTTCCTCGTCTTGTTTGCGCTGCAACTGCTCGTGTACTCATTCCACGAGGCCACTGAGGCGAACGTGCTGCCGATCAACAATCAGTACTGGCACATCGCTACGGAACCATACGGTCCCGAGGGCGAGTACGGCGCGATGCTGTCCTACGCCCTGGTATTGTTGCCGGGGTTGTGGATCGCTTGGTCAATGTTTGGCGCAAAACATAAAACAGGACCGGCCGTATCCGCGAAGTCCTGAGAATCCGCGCTCAGGGTCTTTCAACGCTAGAAATCGGTAACCGGGGGGTATTGGGCCTCCCGCCAGAGAGTAGGGAGCCAGCCATTCAGCGTCGCAGCTGAGTTAGCCAGCCTTGTTCCGCATCGCTAGTCAACTCAGTGGGAGACGTAATGAGGAAATCCAATTTGGCGCTGGCATTGGCTGGCGCGTTCGCGGCGGCCAATGCATTTGGACAAGCAACGGTAGATCAGAAGCTTCAAATCCTGCAGCAGGAAATAGACGATCTCAAGGCTCAAGCCCGAAGAGCAGCTCCACCGACGCAGCAATCCGTGGCGCCGTACTCGCAGGATTACAGCTCACCGCTCGGCCGAAGTCTGAGCCTAGGCAGCGGCGGGACAAATATCACCGGTTACGGCGAGATGGGTTACAGCAAGTTCCGCCGGAGCGGCGACGCAACGGCCGATCTGCAGCGCTTCGTCTTCGGTTTCAACCACCGGTTCGATGAGCGGCTCACCTTTCATTCGGAGATCGAGATCGAGCACGCCGTCGTCAGCTCCGGAGACAAAGGCGAAGCCGCGATCGAACAGGCCTGGCTCAACTACAAGGTCAGCGATGCGGTCAACGTCAAAGGTGGGCTGTTCCTGATCCCTCTCGGCATCCTCAACGAAACCCACGAGCCGCCGACCTACTACGGCGTGCAGCGCAACCAGGTTGAAACCCGCGTAATTCCTACGACTTGGCGGGAGCTGGGTACGGGCGTTCACGGCGTCGTCGGCGAAGGCCTCAGGTACGACGCAGGCATCACGACGAATTTCGACTCGGGGAAGCTCGACGATCCCACCACGGGTATCCGCAGCGGGCACCAGGAAGGGCAACTCGCCAACGCCCGCAATCTCGCCGTCTACGGCGCGCTCAACTACCGGCGCCCGCGTCTGCTCGTGGGCGGCGGTGTCTTTACCGGCAATACCGGACAAGACGGCGCATCCAACCCTGAGTTACAGGGAGTCTCAGCGCGCCTGACGCTGTGGGACGTACATGCGCAGTACCGCGTCGCCGGACTGGATCTGCAGGCGCTGTATGCGGCGGGCACGCTCGGGGACTCCGATAGGCTCAACGCCGCGATCCTGGCGAATGCGACCGCGAACGGGACTACGCCCTTTGCCGCACCGAAAACGATCAGGGGAGGCTACGTCCAGGCTGCGTATCACGCCTACAAACGGAGCAATTTCGACGTCGCGCCTTTCGTTCGCTACGAGCGCATCGATATCAAGCAGCAGGAAGATCCTGCCAACGGCCTGCTCCAGGATCCGAACAATATCGAACGCATCAGGACCTTCGGAGTCAATTTCTGGGTCCATCCCCAGGTGGTGCTGAAAGCGGACATCCAGCGTTACACGACCGACAAATCCCAGGACCGGTTCAGTCTCGGCCTGGGATTCATGTTCTGATGAATTGGAGACCGCGCCGCTCGCTTGCATTGCTGACGCTTGCGCTTGGCGCGGTCGCCGCGGGATTTGTTCGCGGCGAGGTCTATCAGGAGCCGGATGCTTTCGTCGCCGAAGTGTTCGGCTCAAAGCCGGCACCCAAGGTGCTCTGGCTGACCCAGGGCATACAGACGCAAGCCGCCGCGATTCTGGGCCATCTTCCGGCGCAATTGCGCCAGCGTTACTGGAGCGACTCCCACAGGAGCGCGTGGATCCTGGAGGAAATCGGCAAGGAGGAGTTGATCACCGCGGGCTTTGTCGTCGTCGACGGGCGTATCGATCATGTGCGCGTGCTCGTCTATCGCGAAAGCCGGGGGCAGGAAGTCCGCTACCCCTCGTTCCTGAGGCAATTCAAAGAGGCGAAGCTCGCTCCGGGCGAGCGCCTGGACCGCGAAATCGACGGCATTGCCGGCGCCACGCTCTCCGTCGCGGCGATGGAGCGCATGGCCCGGCTCGCGCTTTTTTTCGACCGGATTAGCCGCCAGTAGATGTCGCCGAAGCTACTCCTGCTGCGGTTGCTGCGCCGCTGGCACGCGCGTATCGGTTTTGCCGCCATGCTGTTCTTCCTGGTTCTCGCGGCAACCGGCCTCGCGCTGAACCACGGTCCTGACCTGAGCCTCGACGGCCGGTTCGTCCACGCCGAGTGGCTCGCGCGCTGGTACGGCATCAAGTCCGAGGCGCCGCGCCACGCGTTCCGCTCCGGGCACCACGTCCTGACAGCGGCGAACGGCCGCTGGCTGCTCGACGGAAAGATTTCCGGAGAGAGATTGCCGCAGCCGGTCGGCCTGGTCGAGCTAGCCAGCATCTTCGTGGTCGCGAGCGATACCGCGCTGTACGTATACCGTCAGAACGGCGAGCTGATCGAGAAATTGGGGCTGGGCGCGCTTCCAGGCTCTCCGGTGCGCGCGATCGGCTCGAGCGCGCGCCGCATCGTGCTTCGCACGGCATCGGGAATTTTTGCGAGCGCCGACGCCGTGTCCTGGCGCCCGGGGTCGGAACGAAGCGTGCGTTGGTCGGCGCCCGCAGACCTTTCGATCTCCGAACAGCAGGCTTGCGAGGAAGCGCTTGCGCCCGGGATTTCACTCGAGCAGCTGCTTCTCGATCTGCATAGCGGCAGGTTCGCGGGTCGCTACGGCCCGCTGGTCGTGGATTTGCTGGCTTTGCTGCTCGCGATCCTCTCTCTCACCGGCGCGTGGCTCTTTCTTGTGCCTCGGATGCACCGGGGGAGGCATTGAAACATTGGCGCGGCTGCGATCATCGGCGCCTTCTGGCGCTGCTGTTCTCGGCGCTTGCGGCGCTGGCGTGCGTGCGGGCGACCGCAGCGGACCACCGCGCGAGCTCCTACGTGTTCGGCACGCTGGTCGAGATTACCATCGCCGATGGGGATGCCACGCTTGCACGGAAGGCAGTCGGACAGGTTTTTCGCGAATTCGACCGCATGCACCGCGAGCTGCATGCGTGGAAAGCCGGCGAGCTCGTCGTTCTCAATCAGGCGATCGCCAGCGGCAAGGAAAATATTCGGACGACGAAGGAGATCGCGGCGCTGATTCGCGAAACGCAGCGCCTTGCCGCGCGGTCTGAGGGCTTGTTCAATCCTGCCATTGGCAAATTGGTCGGATTGTGGAGTTTTCACCGGGACAAACCAGGAGGACCTCTGCCGGACCCTGAAGAAATCGCCCGAATCGTTCACGCCAACCCGCGCATGAGCGATCTGAGCGTGCAAGGGGATGCCGTGACGAGTACGAATCCGTCGGTGCAGCTCGACTTCGGCGGCTACGCGAAAGGCTATGCTCTCGATTGCGCGGCGGACCGTCTTCGGGAAAACGGCATCAAGGATGCCCTCGTCAACGTCGGCGGCAATATCATGGCGTTGGGCGATCACGCTGGACGTCCCTGGTTTATCGGCCTCGATTCCCCTCGCGGCGGCGGCTTCCTGGCTACGCTCGACCTGAAAGACGGTGAGGCTATCGGCACTTCTGGCGATTACCGGCGCTATTACGAGATCGACGGCAAGCGCTACTCGCACATCATCGATCCGCGCACCGGTTATCCGGTCCCTGGGGTTCAATCGGTGACCGTGTTGGTGGCCAAGCAGCCGGGGGCGGGCGCGTTATCCGATGCAGCCTCCAAGCCGATTTTCATTGAAGGACTCGCGGGCTGGAGGAACGCGGCATTGCGGATGGGGATTTCTCAAGCAATGCTCGTCGATTCCGAGGGCATCGTCCACGTCACTCCGGAGCTGAGAGCACGGCTGCTCTTCAGCGATCCTACGCTCGTAAGGGCGGCTGGAAAATAGTCAGTTCAGCCGCACGTACTCGTAATCCACAGGCAGGTTGTTGATACCCCGGTCGGGCGGCGCGATCCAGGCGGCCATTTTTCCGGGCTCGACCACGCGCTGCATCAGGCTCCTGACGAAGGCTTTGTCCGATGCACCCGGCAGCCAGCCGGGCATGCGTCGGTCGAGCTCCTCGCGATCAATGGGCCGTCCATCGAGATCCGTGGGTATGTTCGCCCATGCCCCGATGGCGCGCCGGAAGCGGCCGCTCGGCAGCTTCAGCTCGAACTGGAACCCGCCGCGCTTGATCTGCATGTTCCAGCGCTTCAGTCCGATCTCGCAGTCCCTGGTGTAGGCGTCGCGCAGCACCTCGTTCATGGCATTGCGCATCGGAGATGTGTCCTTCGTGACCCCGCCTTTGCCGTCGGGAACCTCGATCTCGAAGGTCGAATCGGCGCAGACGTGGTCCTGGTACTGAGTCGTCTCGTCGGGACGTCCCTTGATGCCGTTTGCGAAAGTCGTTGCGGCGTTCGAGGAGACCTCCGACCCGAAGAGATCGAGGGAGGAGCTGAACCAGAAATTGAGATAGCGCTGCAAGAGCGGCAGATCGACGGCGCCCTGACGGCGGATCGCCTCCGGGTCGTCGCTGCCGATCTCCTTCATCACTTCGAGGGTGCGCCGCACGATCCGGCCGAGGCCGGTCTCGCCGACGAACATGTGGTGAGCTTCCTCCGTCAGCATGAAGCGGCAGGTGCGGGCGAGCGGGTCGAACGAGGACTCAGCGAGGCTCTTCAGCTGGAACTTTCCGTCGCGGTCGGTGAAATAGCAGAAGCAGAAGAACGACAGCCAGTCCTCGATCGGCTCGTTGAAGGTGCCGAGGATGCGCGGCTTGTCGACGTCGCCCGAGTGGCGCGCGAGAAGCTCTTCGGCTTCCTCGCGGCCGTCGCGGCCGAAGTAAGCGTGCAATATGTACACCATCGCCCAGAGATGGCGTCCCTCCTCGACGTTGATCTGGAAGAGATTGCGCAGGTCGTAGAGGGAGGGGCAGGTGTGACCGAGCCGATGCTGCTGCTCGACAGAAGCGGGCTCGGTGTCACCCTGGGTGACGATGAGGCGACGGAATTGCGAGCGGAATTCGCCGGGCACCTGCTGCCACACCGGTTGGCCGAAGGAGTCCCCGAAGCCGATGGTGCGATCGGCGATGGGATCGGCGAGGAAGATGCCCCAGCGGTAGTCGGGCATCTTCACCGTGCCGTAATGTGCCCAGCCTTGAGCGTCCACCCCGACTGCGGTGCGCAAATAGACGTCGGCCGAGGCGAAATCGCTGGGTCCCAGTTCGCGCCACCATTCGAGAAAGCGCGGCTGCCAGTGTTCGAGCGCGCGCTGCAGCGTGCGATCGTTGGCGAGGTTAACGTTGTTGGGGATCTTCTCGGAATAGTCGATGCCGCTCATGCGCGCTCCCGCTCCGGGGTCCGGCTCCTAGACCCGCTCCCAGTTGAATTTGGCCTTCGCTCCGCTGCCGTACACCTTCAGCGCGCCGTACTCGCCCACCGCGTTGGGGCGGGTGAAAATCCAGTTCTGCCAAGCGGACAGCCTGCCGAAGATGCGCGTCTCCATGCTTTCCTTGCCCGAGAAGCGGAGATTCGCCTCCATGCCTGTAAGCGCGTCGGGTGACAGGCTCGTGCGCTCCTCGATCGCGATGCGCACCTCCTCGTCCCAATCGAGATCGTCGGGCGTGAAGGTGACCAAGCCGAGCTCGGACGCGAGCTTGGCGTCGAGCTTCTGGTCGATGCGCGCGCGCGCCGCCTCGATCGGTTTCAACTCGCCACAGAAATGCGCGCTGACGCGCGCTTCCTGGCTGACCATCGGATAGGCGCCGAAATTCAGCCCCGACACGGCGACTGCCGGCGCTCCGGCCTCGTCGGCGGGCAACTGGAGCATGTAGCTGCGGTCGGCGGCCAGCACGAGCTCGAACAGCGTACCCGCGAAGCAGGACCCCTTGTCGATGATTGCGAACAGGGTGCGCGAGGAGACGTCCAGCCTCGCCAGCGTGCGGCGCAGAAGACCGATGACCTGGCGCACGAACCAGTCGTTCTCGTTGGCCTCGAGGGCGGCGTCGGCCGCCAGGACCTTGTCCATTTCTCCGCGCGTGTTGAAGATCCACGTACCGATCTCGAGGTCATTCGTGCGCAGCATCAGGACGGCATCGTCGAGCTCGCGCGCCATCGCGAGGGGCCACCAGGTGTCGCCTGCAGCGTGGATCGCGTCGACAGTGGAGGGAATCTCCTTTCGCGGCGCGAATACCGTGATGGTCGCGGTGCGTGCTTTCCGGTCGATCACCGCGTCGACGTTGTCGTAATGGTAGCCACCGGCGTCGATCGCGCGCTTGAGAGGATTGAGGGTGACGCCTTTGCCGCTCGCGCGCGTACTGAGTGCACTGAGCGCCGCGGTCCGTTCTCTCGCCGCATCCTTGAACGCCTGCGGCTTCGCGGTGTGGTCCACCAGCTTCCATTGCCTTGCGCGGTCAGCGCGCACGCCTTCGCTCGTCGTGCAGAACACGTCGGCGAGGTCGCGCCGGACCTTGCGCTTGTCGGTAACGCGCGTGAGGCCACCCGTTCCGGGGAGGACGCCCAGCAGCGGGAGCTCGGGTAGGCTCACCGTCGAGGAGCGATCGTCGATCATCAGGATCTCGTCGCAGGCGAGCGCGAGCTCGTAGCCGCCGCCCGCGACCGTGCCGTTGACCGCGGCGAGGGATTTCAAGCCCTCGTAGCGGCTCGAGTCCTCGATGCCGTTGCGCGTTTCGTTGGTGAACTTGCAGAAATTCACCTTCCAGGCGTGGGTGGACTGCCCGAGCATGTAGATGTTGGCGCCCGAACAGAACATGCGCTCGCGCGCGCTGGTGATCACTACACACTTCACCTCGGGGTGTTCGAAGCGGATGCGGTTCAACGCATCCGCAAGCTCGATATCCACGCCGAGGTCGTAGGAATTGAGCTTCAGCTTGTAGCCCGGCTTCAGGCCCTTGTCCTCGTTTACGTCCATCGCGAGCGTCGCAACGGGCCCGTCGAAGGAGAGCCGCCAGTGAAGATAGCGGTCCGGGTGCGTGTCGTAAGTGACAAGGGGAGGGGAGGCTTTGGCTTCAGGCACGGCACTCATGGGGTGGCTCCTGGTGCTAGGTGGCAACTGCCTTGCGCAGCGCCGAGAGACTCTGCTCCGGCGTCTTTCGGGCCGTGTCCACAGTGACGTCGGCCTGTCCATAGAGCGCGGCCCGCCCGTCGAGTATACGCCGCAGATCCTCCATCGCCTGATCGTTCCCGGCCATGGGACGGGTGTCACCCTGTGCGATCACGCGCGCCATATGCTCTTCGGGCTCGGCCTTGAGCCACACCGTGAAGCAGGCGGAGAGCAGGAGTTCGTACGTTCCGGGTTCGGAAACGATGCTTCCGCCGGTGGCGATCACGGCGCGCTCGTTTTTTTCGAGCACCCTCTCGAGGCAGCGGCGCTCGTACCGCCGGTAGCCGGCTTGCCCGTAGAGCAGAAAAATCTCCGAGAGACTGGTGCCTGCCTCGCGCTCGATCTCGCGGTCGAGCTCGACAAAGCACGCGCCCAGCGCGCGGGCGAGCTTGCCACCGAGCGTGGATTTGCCTGCGCCGCGCAGCCCGACGAGCGCGATCCGCTTCATGCGCTCGTCGTGCGCGCTGCCGTAATCGCGGACGAGCTGCGAACGCACCGCGGCCAGTGTCTGTCGCGGCAGACGCTTCAGGAATTGGGTCGTGAGAGTGAGCTCTACGACCTCGTCGGGGTCCTCCGCAAGCAACTCGGCGGCCGGGATATTGAGAGCTGCTGCAATCTGCCGCAGCAGAAGGATCGAAACGTTCCCGTGTCCGCCTTCGAGCTGGGCGAGGTAGCGCTCCGACACGCCCGAATCACCGGCAAGCAGCTTGCGTGACATGCCTCGTTTTGCGCGGGCTTCTCGCACCCGGTCACCCAGAACAGCGAGGTAGTCACGCTCGCCGCTTGCATCGTTTTCCTTCGGCGGGACAGACTGTTGTGAATGTTTATTAATGTGAATGCTCGTTGTTCTCATCGATGCAATATAATGCTTGCTATACGCGTTGCATGCAGTATGATGCAGTCGATACCGAAACGCAAGCGGGAACGAAAAAAAGCCGATGGCGCTCGACCTGACCATCCTCGTGGGGACGATGACCGGCACCGCGCAGCTGGTCGCGCAGGAGCTCGAGCTCACCCTCGACGATGGCGAAGTACGCGTGCGGACCGTGATGATGGACGGCCTCGACGCAGGCGTGTTTTCCGTCGGCGGCTTGTTCCTGATCTGCTCGTCCACTTACGGCCAGGGCGACGTGCCCGACAACGCGAAGAACCTGTACGAGTCGCTTCAGACGGCGCGTCCTGACCTCTCCAACGTGCAGTACGGAGTGATCGCGCTCGGTGACCGGACCTACGCCGAAACCTTCTGCAACGGCGGCAAGCGTTTCGACGCGATTCTCTCCGCGTTGGGAGCGCGGCGTATCGGCGAGATCATGCTGCACGATGCCAGCGCGGGCACCATGCCCGAAGAAGTCGCGGTGACGTGGGTCGCCGGCTGGATCTCCCTGTGTCGCAAGGAAGCCCGACTCACCGCATGAGTTGATCGAAGAGGGAGTGAGAAGATCGTGCCGTCGCTCAGCGCCGCCGACCACTCGGTCAGCCCGCCTAAAATCCATATTCCCCGCGACTACAACGCCGCCTACGATTTGATCGAGCGCAACCTCTCTGCAGGCCGCGCGAGCAAGGTTGCGTTCCTGGAAGACAGAGGTCGATATACCTTCGGCGAGCTCGCCGAGCGCGTAAACCGCTTCGGATCCGGCCTCCAGGCCATGGGCCTAGCGATGGAGCACCGCGTGCTGCTCGCGCTCACCGACACGATCGATTTTCCGACCGCCTTCCTCGGCGCGATCAAGGCGGGGATCATTCCGGTCGCGGTGAACACGCTGCTCACGTCGAGAGACTACGAATACATGCTCTTCGACAGCCGCGCCAGGGCGCTCATCGTCTCGGAGCAGCTCCTTGCTCAGTTTGCGCCGCTCCTGCCGAATCATCCGTTCCTGAAACACGTGATCGTTTCCGGCGCAAAGGCATCCGGCCGCGAAGCGTTGGAGGAGGTCCTCGCGAAAGGCTCCCCCGAGCTCGCCCCCGCGCCGACGACCTGCGACGATCCCTGCTTCTGGCTTTATTCCTCCGGCTCGACCGGCGCGCCGAAGGCCGCCGTGCACCTGCAATCGAGCATGGCTGTCACCGCGGACCTCTACGGGAAGGGTGTTTTGGGCGTCACCGAGAAAGACGTGCTCTTTTCCGCGGCAAAGCTGGCCTTTGCATACGGCCTCGGCAACGCGCAGACTTTCGCTCTCGCGACCGGCGCGACCGCCGTGCTGATGGCCGAGCGTGCGACGCCCGCGTCGGTATTCAAGCGCCTCGCCGAAACAAAGCCCTCGATCTTCTACGCCGTCCCGACGCTGTACGGGGCGATGCTCGCCAGCCCCGAGTTTCCCAAAGAGGAATTCCGCGCGCTGCGCCTTTGCGTATCGGCGGGCGAGGCCTTGCCGGCCGACCTGGGCAGGCGCTGGAAAGAGAGGACCGGCGTCGATATCCTGGAGGGCATCGGTTCGACCGAGATGCTGCACATGTTCATCAGCGCCCGGCCGGGAGACGTGCGTTACGGCGCGACCGGCAAGCCCGTGCCCGGTTACGAGCTGCGCTTGGTGGACGAGGGCGGGGTTCCCGTAGAGCGGGGCGAGATCGGAGAGCTCCAGGTGAGCGGACCGACGAGTGCGGCCTATTACTGGAATAACCGCGAGAAAACCCGCTCGACCTTCGTCGGCCCGTGGTTCAGGAGCGGCGACAAGTTCAAGCAGGACGAGGACGGTTACTTCGTATACGCCGGCCGTTCCGACGACATGCTGAGAGTCTCGGGCTTCTACGTTTCGCCCGCGGAGGTCGAGGCCGCCCTCGTCAGCCACGAGGCAGTACTCGAAGCGGCGGTGGTCGGCCACGAGGACGACAACCGCCTGATCAAGCCGAAGGCCTTCGTCGTGCTCAAGCAGGGTCAGTCGCCGAGCGAATCTCTCAAAGCTACCATGCAGCAGCACATCAAGGGCAGGCTCGCGCCTTACAAGTACCCTCGCTGGATCGAGTTCGTGAGCGAGTTGCCCAAGACGGCGACCGGGAAGATCCAGCGTTTCAAGCTTCGCGGGTAGTTGCCTTCGGCTCCTCGGCGGCTTAGAATTTGAACAATGGTTCAAGTTTTGAATCGCAGTTCGAACGTCGCCCCCTTGTCGGAGCGCGTGCAGCGCAAGAACGACGCGCGGCGCCTGGAGATCCTGCGCGCCGCCGCGCGCGTATTCCGCCGACTCGGCCTCTCGGCAACCGGCATGCGCGAGATCGCCGAGGAAGCCGATCTCTCGCCTGGCAACCTGTATTACTACTTCAGCGGCAAGGACGAGATCCTGCTCTTTTGCCAGGAGCGCACGCTCGAGCGCCTTCTCGCCGCGGTGAGGGAGGCGAGCGCCGCGCCCGGCGCCTATGCAGAACGCCTGCGCTCGGTGATGAGCGAGCACGTTCACTGCATGCTCGACGAGCTCGAAGGCGCGACCGCCCACCTCGAGGTGGAAGTGCTGCCCGAGGCGATGCGCAAGGGGGTCATCGAGAAGCGCGATACCTACGAGCGCGCCGTGCGCGGGCTCGTCGACGAAGGGATGAGGCGCGGCGAGTTCGCCCGGACCGATCCAGCGCTCGTCACGCGCGCGATGCTCGGAGCGGTCAACTGGACCGCGCGCTGGTACCGGCCCGATGGCCCGCAATCGGTCGCCGAGATCGCCGATTCGCTCTCCGATTACCTCGTCCGAGGCCTCGTCCCGACAAAATGAAGACGGCCGCCCCGACCAACGTCCACCTCGTGTTGCGCGTGAACGGCGAGGAACAGCAGGTCTCCTTCGCCCCGTACAAGACGCTGCTCGAAGTGCTGCGCGAGGACATGAACCTCACCGGCACCAAGCACGGCTGCGAGCTCGGCGAATGCGGCGCCTGCGCAGTGCTGGTGGAGGGCGTGCCCGTGCTCTCCTGTCTCGCGCTTGCCCTCGATTGCGAGGGGCGGGCGATCGAGACCGTCGAAGGTCTGGCGAGCGGCGGCAAGCTACATCCACTGCAGGCGGCCTTCGCCGATCTCGGTGGCGCGCAGTGCGGCTATTGCACCCCCGGGATCTTGATGACGGCGAAGGCGCTGCTCGAGCGCGAGCCCAACCCGAGCCGCGAACGCATCAAGGAAGCCATCTCGGGGAACCTGTGCCGCTGCACCGGTTACCAGCAGATCTACGAATCGATCGAGGAAGCGGCAAGAACAATTCAGCAGGGATCCAAGCGATGACGAAACGTTTCGACGTGATCGGCAAGCCTCGCCGCCGCGTGGACGGCCGCGCTAAGGTGACGGGACTCACGCGCTTTGCCGATGACGTGATGCTGCCGCGCATGCTGCATTGCAAGCTGCTGCGCTCTGCGCATCCGCATGCGACCATCGAGTCGATCGACGTTTCGCGCGCGCAAGCGCGCCCGGGCGTGCACCTCGTGCTCACCGGCAAGGATTTCCCGGTCACCTTCGGTATCCTGCCGGTGACCCAGGATGAGTACCCGCTCGCCCCCGAGCGCGTACGTTACGTGGGCGAGCCGGTCGCCGCAATCATCGCCCGCGACGAGCAGACCGCGTTCGAGGCGCTCGATCTCATCGACGTCCAGTACCGGCCGCTCAAGACCATCTCCGATCCCAAGGAGGCGCTCGCGACGCCTGAGCCGCGCATTCACAGCTACGGCGAGCAGGGAAACATCCACCGCCTGCAGGCCTTGGAGTTCGGCGACGTGAACGAGGCGCTCGCCCGCGCCGACCACGTGTTCGAGGATTTGTTCTTCTACGAGGGCAATACGCACCTGCCGATCGAGCAGCACGCCTCGGTCGCTGCGGTCGACGGCGAAGGCAAGCTCACGCTCTGGTCGTCCACGCAGGTGCCTCATTACATCCATCGCGCCCTCGCCAATGCGCTGCAGATTCCGCCCGCGCACGTGCGCGTGATCGCCTGTCCGAACGGCGGCGGCTTCGGGGGAAAATGCGACCTGCACAATCACGAGATCGTGGTCTCTAAGGCGGCGATTCTGCTCGGCCGCCCGGTGAAGATCTGCCTCACGCGCGAGGAAGTCTTCTACATGCACCGCGGCCGCCATCCGGTGTTGATGAGGATGCGTACCGGAGTGACGAAGGACGGAAAGATCACGGGCATGCACACGCAGACGCTGCTCGACGGCGGCGCCTACGGCGGCTACGGCGCGGCGAGCACTTTTTACACGGGCGTGCTGCAGACGGTGACCTATGAGATCCCGCGCTACAAGTTCGACGCCTGTCGCACCTTTACCAACAAGCCGCCCTGCGGCCCCAAGCGCGGACACGGCACGCCGCAGCCGCGCTTCGGCCAGGAAGTGCAGCTCGACAGGATCGCGGAGAAACTCGAAATCGACCCGGCCGAGCTGCGCCTCTCCATCGTCGCTAAACCCAACACGCTCACCGCGAACTGGCTGAAGATAGGCACGATCGGACTTGCCGAGTGCATCCGCAAGGTAGTGGCGAGCTCGGACTGGAAAAACAAATTCAGGAAACTCCCCGAAGGCCGCGGCGTCGGGCTCGCCTGCGGCGCGTACTTGTGCGGCGCGGGGTTGCCGATCTACTGGAACAAGATGCCGCAGTCGGGTGTGCAGCTCCTCATCGACAGGAGCGGGCAGGTCACGGTGTTCTGCGGCGCGACTGAGATCGGGCAGGGGTCGGACGACGTGCTCGCGGCGATCGTCGCCGAGGTGCTCGGCATCGACGCCTACGACGTGCGCTGTGTCACCGGCGACACCGGCTTGACGCCCGTGGACCTCGGGTCGTATTCCAGCCGCGTCACCGTGATGATGGGCAACGCTGCGATCCAGGCGGCCGAGCGCCTGCGCGAGCTGATCGCGCGAGCGGCTGCCGAGCATATGGAAACGCTGCCCGAGAACGTAGGCTTCGCGCAGGGCCGGGTGTTCCGGGCGGACGATCCCGGCAAGCCGATGAGCTTCCGCGAGGCGATCGTGCTGGCCGAGGAAAAATTCGGGACGCTCGGCTCGGTGGGCTCGTATTCCCCGCCGCGCGCTCCCGGGCGCTACAAAGGGGCGGGCGTGGGGCCGTCGCCCGCCTACTCCTATACGGCGTGCGTGGTCGAAGCCGAAGTGGACCGCAACACGGGCTGGATCACGGTGCCGAAGGTGTGGATCGCGCACGACATCGGCCGCGCCGTCAACCCGGTGAGCGCGCGCGGTCAGGTCGAAGGCAGCGTCTACATGGGCCTGGGCGAAGCCCTGATGGAAGAGCAGGTGTTCCGGCGCCTGCCGCCCAAGCTTTCCAACGCTCTTGTGCACAAGATTCCTTCGCTTCTCGAATACAAGAGCCTGACCTCGCTCGATATGCCCGAAGTCTTTACCGAGCTTGTCGAGGACCCGGACCCCAACTGTCCGTTCGGCGCGAAGGAAGTGGGGCAGGGGCCCCTGCTCCCCGTGATGCCGGCGGTCGCGAACGCCGTATACGACGCGATCGGGGTACGCATCGACGAGCTGCCGATCACCCCGGACAAGGTGCTTGCGGCGCTTGAAAAGAAAGCCAAGGGCGAGACGCCGCGCGTGGGGCCGGAGAGTTTTCCCGATGTGCCCTACCCCGAGCCCATGCTCGTGCCGCCGCCTTGGGAAGGCGGCGACGGCAATTCCGTCAACACGCCGAGACGCAGACCGGTGAAGAAGGAAGCCTTGGCATGATGCGGCTGCCCTGGTTCGGATTTCGTTCGCCGAGGTCCATCGTCGACGCGGCGAAGATCCTCGCCGCCGAGGGTCCGCAGGCGATGTTGATCGCGGGCGGGACGGATCTCCTGCCCAACATGAAGCGGCGTCACCAGACTCCGGCGACGCTTGTATCGCTGCGGCAGATCGAAGCCTTGAAGAAAGTCGCCAACGGGTCGGGCGTCACTTTGGGCGCCGCCCTCACGCTGAATGAAATCGTCGCAAACGCCGCGGTACGCGAGCGGTACGCCGGACTGTGGCAGGCGGCAGCTCAAGTCGCGACCGTGCACCTGCGCAACATGGGCACGCTCGGCGGAAACCTGTGCCTGGACACGCGCTGCAATTACTACAACCAGAACTACGAGTGGCGCAAGGCGATCGACTTCTGCCTGAAGAAAGACGGCGAAATCTGCTGGGTCGCTACCGCGAGCAAGCGCTGCGTCGCGGCTTCCTCGACCGACACGGCGCCCGCGCTGATCGCGCTCGGCGCGAGCGTGCGCCTGGTCTCCGTGCAAGGCGAGCGCGATGTAGCGCTCGCCGATCTCTACAAGAACGACGGCATCGATTACTTGACGCGCCGCGCGGACGAAATTCTGACCGAGGTGAAGCTGCCCGCGGCCGAAGGCTGGAGGAGCAGCTACTGGAAGCTGCGGCGCCGCGGCGCTTTCGACTTTCCGGTGTTGGGCGTCGCTGCGGCGGTCAGGACCGCGCGCGACGGAACGGTCGAAGACGCCCGTATCGCGCTCGGCGCGGTGTCCTCGCGGCCTTTTCTCACGAAGGGCGGCGAGCTTCTCATCGGCAACAAGCTCGGCGACGACGCCATTGCAGAAGCCGGTGCCAAGGTCGCATCGGCGGCGAAGCCGATGGACAACACCGACTTGGATCTCTACTGGAGAAAAGCGGTGGTGGCGGAATTCGTGGGCTACGCGCTGCGCGAGATCCGCGGCGACGAGATGCGCGAGACGCGCGTTCGCATCGCGCGGCACGCGCTCTAGGACGGCTGCGCTCCGATCAGCTTCTGTATCACCGGCCGCGAGCCTTCGAGCGCGACACGCTGCATGTAGAACGCGAGCCCGCGGACGCCGCCCAGCTCCTCGCCGCCGCCGGCGCGCCCCGGGCCGCCGTGCACGAGCTGGGGCAGCACCGTCCCCGGCCCCGGCGACATCTCGATCTTCGGATGGCCGAGGAAAATCCGTCCGTGATAAGTCGCGATGCCCGAAACGACCTCTTCCAGGAACGCGGCGTCCTCCGAGTACACCGACGAGACCAGGCCGCCGTTGCCGCGGGCGACGATCGCGGCGGCATCGGCGCCTTTGCCCGAGTAGGGCAGCAGGGACGCCACCGGGCCGAACACTTCGCGCGCATGCACCGCGGCTGCGAGCGCGTCCTGCGCGAATTCCATCAGAACGGGGGAGACGAAGAATCCCTTGCCCGCGAGCGGCGCCGCGCTGCCGAACGCGGGCTTGCCTTCGGCGCCGAGCCTGGCGACGCCTTCGCGCACGTCGGCGAGCTGGCTGCCCGAGGCAAGCGGCCCCATGCGCGTTTCCTCAAGCATGGGATTGCCCACGCGCACGGCCTTCAGGCCCTCGGCGAGGTCGTCGCGCACCGTGGCGGCGTGCGCCTGCGGCACGAGCACGCGCCGGATCGCGGTGCACTTCTGGCCCGCCTTCTGCGTCATGTCGCGCAACACGTCTTTCAGGAAGGTTTCGTACATGTCCCCGCCCGGCGCGCCGTCGGGACCGAGGACCGCGGCGTTCAGGCTGTCCGCCTCGACGTTCACGCGCACCGATTCGCGGATGACGTTGGGAAGCGCGCGAATATGCATGCCCGTATCTCCGGATCCGGTGAACGCGAGCACGTCCTGGGCGCCGAGCAAGGCCGGCAGGTCGCGCGCGGCGCCCACGAGGAGCGACAGCGCTCCATCGGGCAGGACCTTGTTCTCGACGAGGATCTCCATCACGCGGTGCGCGACCATCGCGGAGCTGGTCGCGGGCTTGGAGAGCACGGGCATTCCCGCGAGAAGCGCCGAGGCTGCTTTCTCCGCGAGTCCCCATGCCGGAAAATTGAACGCGTTGATCTGCACCGCGACGCCGTGGCGCGGCACTTTGATGTGCTGGCCGTGAAAGCGCGGCGAGCGTCCGAGCTGCACGCCTTCGCCGTCGATGAGGAATTTCGCAGTCCCGAGCGAAGCCCCCAGCTCGGCGTAGGTCTGGAGCGTGAAGATCGCGCCGTCGACGTCGAATTTGGCGTCCGAGCGCGTGTTGCCGCCGTTCGCCACCGCGAGATCGAGCAATTCGTCCCTGTGCACCTGGATCGCCTTCGCCATCTCCTTGAGGAGATTCCCGCGCTCGGCGAAGCTCAAGGCGCGCAGCGAAGGCCCGCCTTTGCGGCGAGCGTGATCCAGCGCCGCGGCGAGGTCGAAGCCGTCACTCGAAGCTCGTGCAAGCGGCTCTTCGGTGGCGGGGTTGACGAGTGTCTGCGGCGCGCCGGAGCCTTCAACCCAGCGGTGGCCGAGATAACTGCGCAGCGTCTTCATTCGAGACTCCGATGTTTTTTCGACTGACGCTAGGATAGCCGAAGCGCGCGCAGTCTTGAATACACCGAAGGGCGACGATGACTCGGCTACAAGCGACCGAGGCGGTCCTCACGCACCGGCGAGCCACGCTGGCTTCAGCGGCGAATTGATTCTACTATCCGTTATCCCGCCCGCTCGCTCTGGGCCCGCCGGCTAATTGACGGGATGGTCGAGCGCGAGGCGGCTATCATTGGCCAATTACAAGGAGGAGTTAAACGATGAAGACCGGAATCTGGCTGGCGGTCGGCACCGGCGCGCTGTTCTCGGTGTCCGCGGTGGCGCAGACGGGACCCGAAGTCACGCTGACCCGTATCGAATGCGGCACCGGCGCGAAGCCCACCAACGTCGCCGAGCGCTTCACCGACACCTTCGCCTACAAGGACCTGAACCTCACGTTCACGTTCAGCTGCTACCTGATCAAGCACGGCGACGAGTACATGGTCTGGGACACCGGTTTCGCGCCGGGCTCGAACCCAAGCGCACCGAAAGTCGGCATCGTCGAGCGCCTCGCCGAGGTGAAGGTGAAGCCGGAGCAGGTGAAATACGTCGGCATCAGCCACTTCCACGGCGACCACACCGGCCAGCTCTCGCCGTTCGCCAGCGCGACGCTGCTCATCGGCAAGGGCGACTGGGATGGCGTCACGGCAAACCCGCCGATGCAGGGCGCGAACGCGGCAGGCTTCAAGGACTGGATGGGCGCGAATGCTCGCAAGGTCGAGGCCCTGACGCTCGACAAGGACGTTTGGGGCGACGGCACGGCGATGGTGATCCGCACGCCTGGCCACACGCCTGGGCACAGCAGCCTGCTGGTGCGCCTCAAGTCGGGAAAGAATTTCCTGCTGAGCGGCGACGCCGCGCACTTCCACGAGAACTACGAATCGAACGGCGTGCCGGCCTTCAATTACGACCGCGCGCAGACGGTCGCGTCGATCGAGCGGATGAAGAAGATCGCCGCGAACCTCAACGCGACCGTGATCATCCAGCACGACCTGCGCGACATCGGCAAGCTGCCGGCTTTTCCGGCCGCCGCAAAGTAGTCGCCCATTCCGGGAACGAGGGGCTGCAGCGATGCGGCCTCGTCGTTCTCGCAATTGGGTTGTCCACCAAGTGCTCGTCTTGATCCGTCGCGAATGGGCCGCTTCGGGTCGAACGCGGACAGTGAGTGCTTTAGGTAGTCCCGCAAGGCGGCTCCTTCGGGGCAACCTCGTCATCAGTACCCACGCGACTCGGACTATCTTGCTCCGGCGTGTACGAGAGGCTCTAATCACCGCTCACGGCGCGCCGGGTCGTCTCGCGGCAGCACGTCGGCGAACTCGGCGAAGCGTTTCCACTTCGGCACCAGCGGAGCGTAGCCCTCGCGCGGCACGTAAGGCGAGGGCTCGACTGTCGTCATGCGGTGGATGTAGCGCGGGCAGTTGGGGAAGATGCGCTCGGCGCGCACCCGCACGACGAGTTGCGCGCCGGCGAAGCTCGCGAGCAGCGGATCGTCGCCGGCGACCGACGCGCTGCCGTTGACGCGCAGGCGGTTCGGCCGCTCGAAGTCGATGAACAGCAGCGCCACCGCCGGGTTGACGAGCAGATTGCCGAGGCTGCGGAACATGCCGTTGCCGTCGTAGCTCGGGAACGCGAGCTCCGCTTCGCCGGTCACGCGTACGAAGCCGGGCGCCCCGCCCTTGTACGAGCAGTCGGGCCGCCCGTCTCCGTCGGCAGTGGCGAGGAAAAACAGCGCCCTCCCTTCGATGAACGCGCGGTCCTCGCCGCTGAAGGCCTGGCGCTCCAGTTTCTCCTCGA
>VBCH01000146.1 GCA_005884455.1 Betaproteobacteria bacterium | reverse complement strand
TGCCGATGCCGGGATTGAGCGTCCCGTAGCGATCGTTCTCCTTGCCCATGAGCTTCGACCAGCCGGTGCGGATGAGAACCGCGTCGCCGGGCTCAAGCCTCTGGCTGGCTTTCGCCAGCGCCTGCTGGAGATCCTCCGGCGTGATGTTGTAGGAAGTCGGAAGCATGTCGAGGCCCTTCGACCCGGCGACGTCGATCAGTACGCCGCGGGTGACCAGGCCCCCGACATGCTCGACCCCGAGCTTCCTGAATCCCGCGCGCGTGCCGATGTCGCCGAGCTTGAAGCAATTGTAGAAGCTGTCGCCCCACATCTGGTGCGCGAAGGCGTCGAATTGCGTCCCGATCTGGCCGAGCTCGGTGACGACGAGCTCCTCGTTGACCTGCCGGGCATTCGGTATCGGAGGGGAAGGCTTGGTGTAGATGTTGAAGACGCGGCCGGCGTTGATGAAGGCCTCCTTGGGATCGGGGGACAGCACGGCGCCGAGCTCGAACACTTCGCCCGTCCTGATCAGCTTCGCCGCGCGCAGGACCGTTTCGGGCTTCATCATGTTGCCGGAGCCGCGCTGGTCCCCCGCGCCCCATTTGGACGGACAACGTTGGCTGTCCGGCGGCATCTGCCACGTTTGGGCGTGAAGCGCGGTGCCGCCAAGCCCGAGTGAAATCACGATGGTCATCGCTGTCATGGTGGGTCGCATGGTTCCCTCCTCCTGCGGATTAGCTCTTGCGGGCGGTTGCGGCGAATCATGCAGTCGCGGGGCGCGCCAGGTCAAGCGGGACGCGCCGCGCAACGAGAATCGCGCGAGAGGCGTCGGTAGTTTATGATTTCGCAATGTCGGCAAAAAAATTCGAAATCCTGGTGCTCAACTCGATCTCGCAGGCAGGTCTGAAGCGCTTTCCCGCCGAGGCGTACCGAATCGCGAAGGACGGCGCGCACCCGGACGCGATCCTGGTGCGTTCGCACGAGATGAACGCGATGACGATTCCCGAGAGCGTGCGCGCGATCGGCCGCGCCGGCGCCGGCACGAACAACATTCCGGTGAAGGAGATGAGCGGGCGCGGCGTTCCGGTGTTCAACGCCCCGGGCGCGAACGCGAACGCGGTGAAGGAGCTGGTGCTCGCCGGGATGCTGATGGCGGCCCGCAATCTGGTTCCCGCGGTCCGCTTCGTGGGCTCGCTCAACTGCGACGACGAGACTCTCTCCAGGCGCGTCGAGGCGGAGAAGAAGCAGTTCGCCGGGATCGAGCTGCCGCAGCAGACGCTGGGGGTGATCGGCCTCGGCAAGATCGGCAGCCTGGTCGCCGACGCGGCGATCAAGCTCGGGATGAACGTGCTCGGCTACGACCCCGAGATCACGGTCGACGCCGCGTGGAGCCTGCCCTCGCAGGTGAAGAAGGCGCATTCGATCGCGGAGATCCTGAAAGGCAGCCAGTTCGTCACGCTGCACGTGCCGCTGCTCCCGGTGACGCGGCACCTGATCAGCGCAAAGAACCTGGAGCTGATGCACGCAGGCAGCATCCTGCTCAACTTCTCGCGCGAGGAGATCGTCGACGCCAAAGCGGTCGCGGCGGCGCTCGCCTCCAAGAAGCTCAAATACTACGTGACCGACTTCCCGGCGCAGCCGCTGTGCGAAAATCCCTCCGTGATCGCGCTGCCGCACCTCGGCGCTTCCACCCGCGAGGCCGAGGACAACAGCGCCGTCATGGTCGTGGACCAGGTGCGCGACTACCTCGAGAACGGCAATATCCAGAACGCAGTCAACTTTCCCGACGTCGTGATGGGGCGCGAGTCGCCGTACCGCGTCGCGATCGCCAACGCCAACGTCCCCAACATGGTTGGCCAGATCTCGAGCGCCATGGCCAAGGCGGGCCTGAACATCCACAACATGGTAAACCGCTCCAAAGGCGAGATGGCCTACACGCTGGTCGACGTGGACAGCGCGGTGAACAAGGGGCTCGTCGAAGGCCTCGCGCGCATCAAGGGCGTGCTCGCGGTGCGCTATTTGCCGACATCCTGAACGCATGGCCGACGATATCTCCAGGCACCGCGCCGAGATCGACGCGCTCGACGAAAAAATCGTCGCGCTGCTGAACGAACGCGCAAACCGCGCCGCCGCCATCGGAAAGCTGAAGGCGAACGGCGGCGCCTACCGCCCCGAGCGCGAGGCCGAGGTGCAGCGCCGCGTCGCGGGAGCCAACCGCGGGCCGCTCGCGAACGAGGCGCTCGCGCACCTCTTCACCGAGATCATGTCGGCCTGCCGCTCACTCGAAGAACCGCTTTCCGTCGCCTACCTCGGGCCTCAAGGGACCTTCAGCGAAATGGCGCTGGCCAAGCAGTTCGGCGCGAGCGTGGAAGCGCAGCCCTGCGGCTCGATCGACGAGGTGTTCCGCGCCGCCGAGACCGGCGCCGCGCAGTACGCGGTCGTGCCGGTGGAAAATTCCACCGACGGCGCAATCGGCCGCACGCTCGACCTCTTGCTCGCAACCCCGCTCAAGATCTGCGCCGAGGTGGTGCTGCGCGTGCAGCAGAACCTGATGGCCAAGGGCGCCTCGATGAAGGCGATACGCAAGGTGTATTCGCACCCCCAGTCGCTCGCGCAGTGCCACAACTGGCTCTCGCAGCACCTTCCGGGCGCCCAGCGCGTGCCGCAGGCGAGCAACGCGGAGGCGGCGCGCATGGCGGGCAAGGAGAAGAGCGCCGCCGCGATAGGCCCCGAGATCGCAGCCGAGCGCTACAGGCTCAAGGTGCTCGCGCGCGCCATCGAGGACGATCCCAGGAACCGCACGCGCTTCCTCGTGCTGGGGTCCCACGACGCGGGGCCCTCGGGCAAGGACCGCACCTCGCTCGTCATGACCACGCACAACAAGCCCGGCTCCCTGCACGAGCTGATCGCGTCCTTCGCGACGCACGGCGTCAACATGACGCGCCTGGAATCGCGGCCCGCGCGCACCGGCCAGTGGGAGTACTACTTCTACGTTGACATCGAAGGCCACCAGCAGGATCCGAAGGCGGCCAAGGCGCTCGCCGAGCTGCACGACAAGGCGCCGTTCGTGAAGATATTCGGCAGCTATCCGGCTGCGGTTCTCTAGGCGCGCTCCATGGACTTGTGCGAGCAGTCGCCGTCGTACATCCGCGCCATCGCGCCCTACCAGCCGGGCAAGCCGATCTCGGAGCTCGCCCGCGAGATGGGGCTCGACGAGAGAAAGATCGTCAAGCTCGCCTCGAACGAGAACCCGTTCGGCATCTCGCCCAAGGCGAAGGCCGCGATCAAGAGAGAGCTCGCGGGGCTCGCGCGCTACCCCGACGGCAACGCGTTCGCGCTGAAAGCCGCGCTTTCGCGCCGCTACGGCGTGCCGCAGGAGTGCATCGTCGTCGGCAACGGCTCGAACGACCTGCTCGAGCTGGCAGCCGGCGCTTTTTTAGCCCCGGGCCGCGCGGCGGTGTACTCGCAGCACGCCTTTGCGGTCTACCCCCTTGCCACGCAGGCGCGCGGCGCGGCGGGCATCGTCGTGCCGGCGAAAAACTACGCCCACGACCTCGAGGCCATGCTCGCCGCGATCACGCCGGAGACTCGCCTGGTGTTTATCGCCAATCCCAACAACCCCACCGGGACATTCGCGACGGGCGCGGAGCTGGAGAATTTCATCGCGAACCTGCGGCGCGACGTGGCCGTGGTGGTGGACGAGGCCTACTCCGAATACCTGCCGCCGAACCTGCGCTACGACAGCGTGGCCCTGCTCGGGAAATACCCGAACTTCATCGTCACGCGCACCTTCTCCAAGGTCTACGGCCTGGCGGGGCTGCGCGTCGGATACGCCCTGATGCACCCGGACGTCGCGGACCTGCTCAACCGGGTGCGCCAGCCTTTCAACGTCAACAGCCTCGCGCTCGCCGCCGCGGCCGCCGCGCTCGAGGACAGGAAATTCGTGGTGAAAAGCTGCAAGATGAACCGCCAGGGCATGAGGAGCCTCGAACGCGGCCTGAAGGCGCTCGGGCTCGAGTTCATCCCCTCGCGCGCGAATTTCCTCACCTTCAGCGTATCGCGGGCGAGGGCGGTGTACGAGAAGCTGCTGCGCCTCGGCGTCATCGTCAGGCCGCTGGCGAATTACGATATGCCCGATCACTTGCGAGTCACCGTCGGCACGCCGAAAGAGAACGAGAAATTCCTCAAGGCGCTGAGAGCCGCGCTTGACGAATAGGTCCGACGATTGATGGCGCGCATCGGGAAGCTGGTGGTCGTGGGCGTCGGCCTGATCGGCGGCTCGTTCGCTCTCGCGCTGAAAGAGGCGGGCGCGGTCGGCCGCGTGGTCGGCGTCGGCCGCGGCGGCCGCAATATCCGGCGCGCGTTCGATCTGAAGATCATCGACGCCGCCGGCGCATTCGACCGCGCGACGCTCGCCGACGCCGATCTCGCGCTGCTCGCCGTGCCCGTCGGGCAGATGCGCGCCGTCATGCGCGCCATCGCGCCGCTCCTCGGCGCAAGGACCGTCGTCACCGACGCGGGCAGCACCAAGGAGGACGTGGTCGCGCTCGCGCGTCGCGAGCTGAAGGGCGCGCTCTCCCGTTTCGTTCCCGGGCATCCGATCGCGGGCACCGAGAAGAGCGGCGCCGACGCGGCCTTCGCCGGGCTCTACCGCCGGCGCAGGGTGGTGCTGACGCCCCTGAAGGGAACCGAGCCGGGCGCGCTCGCCCTCGTCCGCTCCGCGTGGCAGAGCTGCGGGGCGAGCGTCTCCGAGCTGCAGCCGAAGGAGCACGACCAGGTGCTGGCGGCCGTGAGCCATCTGCCGCACGTGCTCGCCTACGCACTCGTGGATCAGGTCGCGCGCGCGAGGAACGCGAAGCAGCTCTTTTCGTTCGCGGCGGGGGGGTTCCGCGATTTCACCCGCATCGCCGGGAGCCACCCGGAGATGTGGCGCGATATCTGCCTTGCCAACCGCAAAGCGCTGCTCGTCGAGCTCAAACGCTACGGCGTGGAGCTCGAGCGCGTGAAGAAGATGCTGGCGCGCGGCGACGGCAAGGCGCTCGAGGCGCTCTTCTCGGGCGCGCGCGGCGCGCGCGAGCGCTGGCTGAAGGATGCGCAATGAGGGCAGCGCTTGGATTTTCCCCTCCTCTTTCGAGGAGGGGTGCCGCCGGAGGCGGCGGGGTGGAGTCGCCGCGAGAAGGATCGTCGACCACCCGTCGCGCTGCGCGCGCCACCCCTCCTTGTCCAAGGAGGGGAAAAAGACCGCCGGGGCGCGCGGTGCGCGCGAGCGCTGGCTGAAGGACACGTGAAATTCCTCGATCTCGATCCGATCGCGCGGGCCCAGGGCACGGTGAAAATGCCCGGATCGAAGAGCATCTCCAACCGCGTGCTCCTGCTCGCCGCGCTGGCGGAGGGCGAGACGCGCGTCGAGAATCTGCTGGATTCCGACGACACCCGCGCGATGCTGAACGCCCTCGAGCTTCTGGGCGTCCGCATCGAGCGCGATCCGGCCACGGTGCGCGGCGGGCCGTTCCCGAACAAGTCCGCCGACCTTCACCTCGGCAACGCCGGCACGGCGTTCCGGCCGCTGACCGCCGTCCTCGCGCTTGCCGGGGGCGAGTACCGGCTATCGGGCTCACCGCGCATGCACGAACGCCCGATCGGCGATCTGGTCGACGCCCTGCGAGCCCTCGGTGCGCGCATCGACTATCTCGGCAAGGAAGGCTTTCCCCCGCTTGCCTTGCACCCCGGCACGATCCGGCGGGGCGCGTCGCTTCGCGTGCGCGGGGATGTGTCCTCGCAGTATCTCTCGGCGCTGCTGATGGCGGCGCCGCTCGCGGAATCGGAAACGCGGATCGAAGTCGAGGGGGAGCTGATCTCGAAACCCTACGTCGAGATCACCGTCGACATCATGCGACGCTTCGGCGTCGAGGTGCAGCGCGAGGGCTGGAGCTCGTTCAGGGTTCCGGGCAAGCGCTACTCGAGCCCCGGGAAGATCCGCGTCGAGGGGGACGCCTCCTCGGCGTCCTACTTTCTTGCCGCCGGCGCGATCGGCGGCGGCCCGGTGCGCGTGGAAGGCGTGGGGCGCTCCAGCATCCAGGGCGATGTCCGCTTCACCGAGGTACTGGAGAAGATGGGGGCGAAGATCTCGATGGGCGAGGACTGGATCGAGTCCCGCCCACCGGCCCGGGGAAAACTCAAAGCCATCGACGCGGACTTGAACCACATCCCCGACGCGGCGATGACGGCGGCCGTGGCGGCGCTCTTCGCCGACGGCAGCAGCACGATCCGCAACATCGCCAGCTGGCGCGTCAAGGAAACCGACCGCCTCGCCGCGATGGCGGCCGAATTGCGCAAGCTCGGTGCGGCGGTCGAGGAGGGGGCCGACGCCCTGCGCGTGACGCCCCCGACTGCCCTCAGGCCCGCGACCATAGCCACCTACGGCGATCACCGCATGGCGATGTCCTTTTCGCTCGCGGCGCTCGGGGGAATCAGGGTGCGCATTGAAGACCCGGACTGCGTCGCAAAGACCTTCCCGGAATACTTCGAGGCGCTCGCGGGCATCTCGCGGCGGGTTCCGGCGTGAGCTCGGTGCCCGTCATCGCGATCGACGGCCCTTCGGCCGCGGGCAAGGGCACCGTCGCGGAGCAAGTCGCGAGGACCCTGGGATTCCATTACCTCGACAGCGGCGCGCTGTATCGCCTCGTGGCGCTCGCCGCCGCGCGCGAGGGAATCGACGCCGGCGACGAAGCGAAGCTCGCCGCGATCGCGGCCCGGCTCCCGGCCCGCTTCGAAGGCGAGGACATCTTTCTCGAAGCCGAGCGCGTGACCGACGCCATCCGCACCGAGGAAAACTCCTTCGCGGCCTCGCGGGTGGCCGCCCTGCCCGCGGTGCGCCGGGCCCTCCTGGACAGGCAGCGGTCCTTCCGCAAGCCCCCGGGGCTGGTGGCCGAGGGGCGCGACATGGGCTCGATCGTGTTCCCCGACGCCGCGCTCAAGGTATTCCTCACCGCGAGCCTGGAGGCCCGCGCGGAACGTCGGTATAAACAGTTGAAAGAAAAAGGAATCGCTGCTACACTGGCCGCCCTTTTGCAGGATTTGCGCGAGCGCGACGCACGCGATGCGGCGCGCAGCGTGGCGCCTCTCAAGCAAAGCGCCGGAGCGCGGCTGCTCGACACGACATCGATGAGCGCCGGGCAAGCGGCGGCCCTTGTCGTGGACTGGTACCGCGGGGCGAACAGGTGACACAAAGCCAAGCACCGCAATGGCTTGGCTTTTTGTTGTGGATCAACGAACCCCGTCCCCCGGGACGGGCAGATGCTAGGTGTCTATGTCGAATGCCGCCCCCGCAGTAGCTTCTGATTCTCCGGAGACCTTCGCCGCACTTTTCGAGGAAAGCCTGACGCGCAAGGAAATGCGCACGGGCGAGGTGATCACCGCCGAAGTCGTCCGCGTCGACATGAACTACGTCGTCGTCAACGCCGGCCTCAAGTCCGAATCCTTTATCGCCATCGAGGAATTCAAGAATGACAAGGGCGAGGTCGAGGTCAAGCCCGGCGACTTCGTGAGCGTCGCGATCGAAGCGCTCGAGGACGGCTACGGCGAGACGCGCCTGTCGCGTGACAAGGCGAAGCGCCTTGCGGCCTGGCTCGACCTGGAGAAGGCGCTCGAAGCCGGCACGCTCGTGAAGGGGATCATCTCCGGCAAGGTGAAGGGCGGCCTCACCGTCATGACCAACGGAATCCGGGCTTTCCTCCCCGGGTCGCTCGTCGACATCCGCCCCGTCAAGGACACCCTGCCCTACGAGGGCAAGGAGATGGAGTTCAAGGTCATCAAGCTCGACCGGAAAAGAAACAACGTGGTGGTTTCACGGCGCGCGGTGCTGGAAGCCTCGCAGGGCGCCGAGCGCCAGGCGCTGCTCGCGAACCTCCAGGAGGGCGCGGTCGTCAAGGGCATCGTCAAGAACATCACCGATTACGGCGCGTTCGTCGACCTGGGCGGAATCGACGGCCTGCTGCATATCACCGATCTCGCCTGGCGGCGCGTCAAGCATCCGTCGGAAGTGCTCAACGTGGGCGACGAGGTCACGGCGAAGGTGCTGAAGTTCGACACCGAGAAGAACCGCGTCTCCCTCGGCTTGAAGCAACTGGGGGAGGATCCCTGGGTCGGCCTCTCGCGGCGCTATCCGACCGGAACGCGCCTCTTCGGCAAGGTGACCAACCTCACCGACTACGGCGCATTCGTCGAGGTGGAGCAGGGCATCGAGGGCCTGGTGCACGTCTCGGAGATGGACTGGACCAACAAGAACGTGCACCCGTCGAAAGTGGTCGCGCTCGGCGACGAAGTGGAAGTCATGATCCTCGAGATCGACGAGGAGCGGCGCCGCATCTCCCTCGGGATGAAGCAGTGCCTGCCCAATCCCTGGGAAGAGTTCTCGATGAATTTCAAGAAGGGCGACAAGGTGAAGGGCCAGATCAAGTCGATCACCGACTTCGGCATTTTCATCGGGCTTCAGGGCGGAATCGACGGCCTGGTGCACCTCTCCGACCTGTCCTGGACGCTTCCCGGCGAGGAGGCGGTGCGCAATTTCAAGAAGGGCGAGGAGACCGAGGCCCAGGTGCTCTCGATCGATGTCGAGCGCGAGCGGATCTCGCTCGGGATCAAGCAGCTCGAAGGCGATCCCTTCAACAACTTCGTTGCGAGCCATGAGAAGGGCAAGCTTATCTCGGGTACGGTGAAATCCGTGGACGCCAAGGGGGCGGTCATCGCGATGGGCGGCGACCTCGAGGGCTACCTGCGCGCTTCCGAGATCTCCCGCGACCGCGTCGAGGACGCCCGCAACCACCTCAAGGAAGGCGACAGCGTCACGGCGATGATCATCAACGTCGACCGCAAGAACCGCACCATCAATCTTTCGGTCAAGCAGAAGGAATTCGCCGAGGAAAACGAGGCGATGGCCAAGCTCCAGAGCGAAAGCGCCGCCAGCACGGGAAGCACCAACC
>VBCH01000224.1 GCA_005884455.1 Betaproteobacteria bacterium | reverse complement strand
CACCGGCAGCACGCCGCACCTGTCGGCGGCGCTGTTCGCCTCGCGCGCCGGATTGAAGATGACTCACATTCCTTACAAGGGGGCGCAGGCGGTGACCGATCTCGTCGGCGGTCAGGTCCAGGTGTCCTTCGGAAACACCTCCGACATGATCCAGCACTCAAAAAGCGGAAAGATCAAGATGCTCGCCGTAACCGGCGAGAAGCGCATGCCGCAATTACCCGATCTGCCGGCGATCGCGGAGTTTTATCCAGGCTTTCGCACCATCGTCTGGAACGGTCTGCTCGCGCCCTACTTGACGCCGAAGGCGATCATCGATCGCATCGCGCAGGAGGCGGCGAGAGCGGCGCGCGACCCGGACATCATAGAACGGCTGAACAAGATGGGCATCGATGCGCTCGGCAACACGCCAGCCGAGTTTGCCGCGCGGATCCGCAGCGAAGCGCCGCTCTGGCGCGACGCGGTGAACGCCGCGGACATCAGGCAGGAATAGCCATAGATGTAGTCCGACCACGGCCCCAGGCGGGAAGACGGAGTGATCAGTGAAGGCTCCCCAGGTGCTCGCGATTGCCCTGATGGCTCTAGTATCAGCGCCCGTTACGGCGCAGACGCAGACTTCTCCGAGTGACCGAGCAGCGACCAAGCAACAGCGGGTCGACCGCGTCAAAGCGCGCTGCATGCAGAACCATGGGGTCGATTGCGACACGCCCGAACGGCTGAAGGAATGGCTTCTACAGGAGCGCAGCCGCCAGGAAGCGATCCGCGATGGCTCGCACCGCCAGCGGCCGATTCAGCCTGGACCGCCGTCGCGGCCCTGAGCTTCAACCCGGCCACCGAGGACCGCAATCGGCCAAAAGCGGACACTCAGCTCGGCGGCTACGCGGGCGCGGTCTGCTCGGCTCTCTGTCGGGTAAACCAGACCTTAAACGTCAGGAAAATCCGGCATCGAAAAATCAGGGAGCTCGGACCCGAGGGAATTTGACGCGAAGACCGGCGAGCACCTTAGACCAACCGATCCTGCGCTTCCACTCGCCCGAGGCCTAACCCTTCCATCGAGGGGACGTCCACAAGCAAGCTTCGCTTGCTTGCGGCCGCCCCTCATGTCAAACGTTGGGCGGCATATGAAATCACTGCTTAGGTGCGTCAACTGGCGACGCATTGGGACGTCAAGTAGCATCGACGCCCGCATGACTGGCAGCTTGTGCCTCGTTCTTCTCGGAGCGTTGAGTGCCGCGACCGCTATGGCTCAAGTCGCCTCACCCGTGCGACTCATAGTGCCTTTTGCAACGGGCGGCGCCACTGATATCGGCGCGCGTGTGATCGCGCCCTATCTTACCGAGCTCACAAAGCGCACGGTGATAGTGGAAAACAAACCGGGCGCTACCGGTGTCATCGGAACGGAGTTGGTTTCTCGCGCAGCGCCAGACGGCGCGACGATCCTGTTTGGCACAAGCAGTTCGATGGGCTCAAGCCCTGCCATCTTGCCCAATCTTCCCTACGACGTCATCAAGGATTTCATCGCAGTAGGGGTCGTTGCAACCGACGACTATGTGCTGGTGGTACATCCCTCAGTTCCGGCCGGCAATGTCCGCGAATTTATCGCCTACGCGAAGGCCAATCCGCGCAAGATTGCCTACGGCTCCTCGGGTATTGGCAGCACCTACCATCTGGGCTCAGAACTCTTTGCGTTACAAACCGGTACCCTCCTCACGCATGTCCCGTACAAGGGCGCAGGGCCTGCGGTCCAGGACCTAGTCGCCGGCCACATCCAGATGTTGATGGCTACGCTGAACTCCGCCGCCCCCAACGTCAAAGCAGGCAAGGTGCGAGCGCTTGGCATTATGAGCCTGAAGCGGAATCCTGAGTTGCCCGATGTGCCCACGCTGGCAGAGCAAGGTGTAACCGGATGCGAGTACTCTGGGTGGATTGCGCTTTTCCTGCCAGCGAAAACACCAAGGGCAGTCGTGGACAAACTCAATGCAGATCTGAACAGGGTACTCGCGAATCCGGAAGTGAAAGACAAGTTCACCAAACTTGGTATGCAGGCCGCGCCCGGAAGACCGGAGGAGCTTGCCGCCACGCTTCGCGCCGACCTTACGCGATGGACAAAGGTCGCACGGGACGCGAACATCAAACCCGAATAGGGCCTTGTAACGATCGGACGCTTGTATGCCAATACCGCCCAACCATCCGTTCAACACCGACGCGCCGCAAGCGGCGCGCGGGTTAACGAAACGTTGAATGACCGCTTCGGGTCGAAAGAGGTCATTCTCACTGGACGTTAGAATCATCAATTCCAGATGAGCTTGGCGCAAAGCCTCTGCGGTAGACCCACCCCCGCACGACGATCATCGCGAACTTGATCAGGTCCGCGGCCGTACGCTACATGGCCGTGCTGATCGCGGCGCGCTCGGGCCCCTAGAAATACACCCGCGTGCGTCCGGGATTGCGCGAAATGTCGTAGAGCGCCGAGCGGGCCACGTTCGCCACCTTGCGCACGCCCGCGTGCGAGAGCAACGTCTCGCTCGCGTAGTCGCCGTCCTCGTCGCAAATCAGGCGCAGCTCCACGATAGAGAGGTGCGCGGCAATCGTACGCCGCAGAATGCGGTCGTTGAAGATCGCGAGCGCCGTGGCGGCCACGCGCTCCTGTGAAGGCTCGACATATCGCGCCGGTACGAGCGTGCAGACGATCGTCGGCACAGCGGCCTCCGTGGCGGCGGCGATCAGGCGGGCGAACATTTTCTCGAATTCGTCGGCCGCCGTGGCAAGCGTATCCAGGGCATCGCGGATCGATTGCGCGCGCCCTTTCAGCAAGCCGCTCGCCTCGATCGCCCAGCCGCCGTCGACGCAGATCCCGATGTGAGTGACCCCCGCAGGAATCGCCCGCACCCGGCCCTGCCGCAGCACCTCGGGCGGCTGGAGAACGGTGAGCTTCCAGGGATTGCGCGGCCGCGGGACGAGCGCGCTCTCGGCCTGGCCCTTTCCGAGATCGATGTTTTGCAAGGCGTCCCCGAGCAGCACGAGGTGCCGGATGACATCGGGTGAGGCATGCTCTTCCTGAGTGGAATTCGGGATCACGTCGTCCTCCTCTGTAACGACCCGGATTGGGTTTTCTTGTAGGCGCTTCAGTGCGCCTTTTCCCAATTCTGTCCCGATCCCACGTCGACGACAAGTGGGACCTTGAGTTTCGCCACGCCGCTCATCAATCCCGGGAGCTCGGCCTTTACGCGATCGAGCTCCGCTTCGGGCGCCTCCAATACGAGCTCGTCGTGCACCTGCATGATGAGTTTGGTGGAAAGCCTTTCGCGGTCCAGCCACCCCCGCACGGCGATCATCGCCAGCTTGATCAGGTCGGCGGCCGTGCCCTGCATGGGCGCGTTGATCGCGGCGCGCTCGGCTCCGCCGCGGCGCGCGGGATTGGAACTCTTGATCTCGGGCAGCCACAGGCGCCTACCGAAGACGGTCTCGACATAACCGTGCTCGCGCGCGGTCTTGCGCGTTTCTTCCATGTATTTCGCCACGGCCGGATAGCGGGTGAAGTAGCTCGCGATGTAGGCCTGCGCGGTGGCGCGCTCCAGGCCCAGCTGCTGCGCCAGGCCGAACGCCGACATCCCGTAGATCAGCCCGAAGTTGATCACCTTGGCGTAGCGGCGCTCCTCGGGTGTAACGTCCCGGAGTGAGCGTCCGAAGACCTCGGCCGCCGTGGCGCGGTGGATGTCCTCCCCGGCCTCGAACGCGCGCAGCAGGTTCTCGTCCCCCGAGATGTGCGCCATGATGCGCAGCTCGACCTGCGAATAATCGGCGCTCACGATGGCGTGGCCGCGCGCAGCGACGAAGGCCTCGCGGATGCGCCTCCCCTCGGGCGTCCTCACGGGAATGTTCTGAAGGTTGGGGTCGTTCGAGGCGAGGCGCCCGGTGACCGCGGTCGCTTGCCCGTAATTGGTGTGCACGCGGCCCGTGCGCGGATTCACCATCTTCGGCAATTTGTCCGTGTAAGTGGACTTGAGCTTGGAGATTTCCCGGTAGTCGAGAAGGATTTTCGCGAGCGGGTGATCGAGCGCGAGTTTCTCCAGCACGTCCTCGTCGGTCGAAGGCGCGCCGGACGGCGTCTTCTTGATGACGGGCATTCCTTTTTTTTCGAAGAAAATCTCGGCGATCTGCTTCGGCGAACCGAGGTTGAAGGGCTGCCCGGCTTCCTCGTGAGCCTTGCTTTCGAGCTCGAGCATCTTCTGCCCCAGCTCGTGGCTCATCGCCTCGAGCTGCGCCGCATCGATCAGGACCCCGTCCCTCTCCATCCTAAAAAGGACTTCGCGCGCGGGAAGCTCGATCGAGCGGTACACGTAGAGGAGCTTTTCCGCGGCCTCCAGCTTCGCATAGAGCGCATGGTGGATCCGGAGCGTGAGATCGGCGTCCTCGGCGGCGTAGGCCGCGGCCCGCGCGACATCGACCTGCTCGAAAGGGATGCGCCCGACGCCCGTTCCTGTCACCTCGTCGTACGTGAGCGTTTTCAGCCCGAGATGGCGGGTAGCGAGGCTGTCCATGTCGTGGCGCGCGTGGCTCTCCAGCACATAGGACTCGAGCAGCGTGTCGTGCGCAATGCCTCTCAAGGCGACGCCGTGGTTGGCGAGCACGTGCTGGTCGTATTTGATGTTCTGGCCGAGCTTCTTGCGGGCTTCGTTCTCGAGCCAGGGTTTCAGCATCGCAAGCGCCCGCTCGACGCCCAGCTGGCTCGGCGCACCGGCGTAGTTGTGCGCGAGCGGCAAGTAGGCGGCGCGGCCCGCGAGCACGCTGAAGGAGATGCCCACGAGCCGCGCCTGCATCGGATCGAGGCTCGTCGTCTCGGTGTCCAAGGCGACGATCTCCGCCGCTTCGAGCACCTTCAGCCAGCGCGCGAGATCGGCTTCCTCGACGAGCGTCTCGTAGCGCCGCTCCTCGCGGTCGGCGCGGACCGGCGCCGGGGGAGTCTCCTGAGGCGGGGGTTGCTTCGTATCGCCCGCCGCGTCCTTCGGCCAGGACTTGAATCCGAAACGGGTAATCAATTCGGCGAGGCGCTTTTCGTCCCGCAGGCCGAGCTTCAGCTCTTCCAGCTTCACCGGCAACTTCAGATCGCATTTCACCGTGAGCAACGCCCGGGCCTTGGGGAGCCAGTCGAGCGCCTTTCGCAGATTTTCGCCGACCGTGCCGCCGATCTCATCGGCATGCCGCACGACCTCCTCGAGCGAGCCGTACTGCTCGAGCCACTTCGCCGCGGTCTTCGGACCGACCTTGTCGACGCCCGGCACGTTGTCCACGGCGTCGCCGATGAGCGTCAGGTAGTCGAGCATGCGCTCAGGGCGCACCCCGAACTTCGCCTGCACCCCCGCGGGGTCGAGGCGCTCGTTCGACATCGTGTTGACGAGGGTCACGCGATCGGAGACGAGTTGCGCGAGGTCCTTGTCGCCGGTGGAAATCACGCAGCGCACTCCACGCTTCTCGGCCTCGCGTGCGAGCGTGCCGATCACGTCGTCCGCCTCCACGCCGTCGATCTGCAGCAAAGGCCAGCCCGAGGCCCGTATTGCGTCGAGGAGCGGCCCGACTTGCGCGCCGAGATCGTCGGGCATGGGCGCCCGGTTCGCCTTGTATTGGTCGTACATCTCGTCGCGGAAGGTCTTGCCCCGCGCATCGAAGACGCATGCGAGATAGTCGGCCTTGTAGTCGGCAAGGAGGCGCCGTAGCATGTTGAGCACGCCGTAGATCGCGCCGGTGGGCTCGCCCGCCGCGTTGCGCAGGTCGGGCAACGCATGGAAGGCGCGGTACAGGTACGACGACCCGTCAACCAGCAGCAGCGTTTTTTCCAAGGGAACTTATGAGCGACAAGATTCCGAAGTCTTTGGACGCCGCCTCGCGGGAGGCGAACGCAGCAGGCGAAGCGTGGCGTCTGTTCCGCATTATGTCAGAATTCGTCGAGGCGACCGAGCGAATGGACGAGGTCCGTCCCGCGGTGAGCGTGTTCGGCAGCGCGCGCGTTCCGGCCGGCCATCCGTATTACGCGCTTGCCGAGAAGACGTCCCGGCTGCTTTCGGACGCCGGATTCTCCGTGGTTTCGGGCGGCGGCCCTGGAATCATGGAGGCTTCCAATCGCGGCGCCCACTTCGGTCGCTCCCCCGCAGTGGGTCTCAACATCGAGCTGCCGCGCGAGCAGTTCGGCAACACATACCAAGACATCTCCCTGCTGTTCCGGCACTTCTTTGCGCGCAAGGCGATGTTCGTCAGGTGCGCGAGCGCCTACGTGTTCCTGCCGGGCGGCTTCGGGACGCTCGATGAATTTTCGGAGGTGCTCGTGCTCATGCAGACCGGAAAGAGCGCGCGCGTGCCGTGCATACTCATGCATGAGCCGTTCTGGCGCGAAATGCTCCAGTGGATGCGCGAGCGCCTGGTCGGGGAGAAGATGATCAACCCTCTGGACATGGAGCTGGTCCAGGTCATCGATCAGCCCGAAAGCGTCGTTGAGGCGATCTTCAAGCACTACGAACACCGGAGCTTCCAGCCACGCGCCTCCGAGCGCGAAATCCTGCTCAATCTCTAGAATCACGAATGCGCGAGCGGTTTCTGATAGACTCGCCTGAAAATGGATTTCCGCCTGATGCTGCGCCGAATTCTGGCTCCTGCGCTGTTGCTTCTCTCACTGCCTCTGGCTGCACAGCAGCCGCCCAAGCTCGAGCCCCTGCCCGAGATTCCGCCGCCGCCACCCGGCGTTGCTTCGGAGCAGCCTGGCGAGCCGACGGTGCGCATCCAGCCCGGCGGGGGCGACCAGGTCGAGGAGCAGCTCATCGACGGTCGGCGCGTGGTGCGCGTGACCACGCCTTTGGGCCAGGAGTACTACCTGGTCGAGGACCTGGGCGACGGTCCGGGTTTGAGAAACGAAAGCCTCGATCGCGGCGTGCGGGTGCCCCTTTGGGTGATCCGCCGGTTCTGACGCTGGCGCCGACGGCGGCGACCGCTCGGGCATCATGTCTGTCTTCACGCGCGTCACCGCCGAGGAACTTTCGGCCTGGCTGAAACGCTACGCCATCGGCACGCTGGTCGATCTGCAAGGCGTCGCCGCGGGGATCGAGAACACGAACTACTTCGTCACCACTTCGCACGGCCGCTTCGTGCTCACGCTTTTCGAGCGGCTCAGCGCAGGGGAGCTGCCCTTCTACCTGAACCTCATGGCGCACCTTGCGCGTCACGGCATACCGTGCCCCGCGCCGATCGCCGACCGCAGCGACAAGTACCTCGGAACCTTGAACGCCAAGCCCGCCTGTTTCGTCACCTGCCTCCCCGGCGCTCCGGTGAGCTCGCCGCGGCCACGCCACTGCGAGCAGGTCGGCGCCACCCTTGCCGACATGCACCTTGCCGGAAAAGGCTACAGCGGGAAGCTGGAAAATCCACGCGGGCCGAAGTGGTGGCGCGAGGCGGCGCGCGAAGTGACTCCCTTCCTCGACGAAGGGCGCCGCGGGCTGCTTGCCTCCGAGCTCGAATTCCAAGCTCGCCACCGCACGCTCGATTTGCCGCGCGGCCCCGTCCACGCCGATCTGTTCCGCGACAACGTGCTGTTCGAGGGCGATCATATCGGCGGAGTGATCGATTTTTATTTCGCCGGGATCGACGCGCTGCTGTTCGACCTCGCAGTGACAGTCAACGACTGGTGCGTGGACCCGGGAGGCGAAATCGACTCCGGGCGTGCGACCGCGCTTGTCGGGGCGTACCGCCGGGCCCGCGAATTCACCCGGATCGAACTGGAAGCCTGGCCGGTGATGCTGCGCGCCGCAGCCCTGCGGTTCTGGCTTTCGCGTTTGTACGATTTCTACCTGCCCCGCGCGGGCGAGCTCACCCACGCGCATGACCCGGAGCATTTTCGCCGCGTGCTCGAGGCACGTCGCACCCGTCCCTTCCCACTTGTTTGAAACCGGCGGCTGGACCACACTGGCGCAGATGAGCACGAGCGGAATCCAGATCTAGCGATGCGTGTCGTTCCTGCGAAAAACGGCTGGTCCTGGCTCGTGGGCGGCTTTGCCCTTTTCCGCAAGAGCCCACCGATGTGGCTGTTTCTGGTGTTCACGTACTGGATCGCCGCTGCGATCCTTGGCCAGATCCGTTACCTGGGCCCTGCCGCCTCTACGGTGTTGTTGCCGACGTTTTCAGTCAGCTTCATGGTCATGTGTGCGGTGATCGAGCGTGGAGGCATGCTGCATCCGGCACTGCTCTTCGCGGGTTTTCGAAGCGGACCGGCGACCCTGATCGCGCTGGGCGTTCTGTACCTTCTCTCGATCGTCATGGTGCTCGGCGTCGCCTCGTTTGAGGACGCGGGCGCGCTGATGCAGTGGGTCCTGTCCGGCCAAGAGCCCTCCATCGAGGCTTTTCGAGACGGCAGCGTCTCGCGCGCGATGCTGGTCGCGACCTTGGCCGCCACCCCGGTGCTGATGGCTTTCTGGTTTGCGCCCGTGCTCGCCGCATGGAACCGCATCGGCGCCGCTCAATCGCTCTTCTACAGCTTTTTCGCGGTGTTGCGGAATTGGCGGGCGTTCGTCGTGTATGGGGCCGTGCTCGCGCTGACCGGGGCGCTCCTCGTGGTAGCGGTTGCCGTCGCGGCCTTCTGGATGCCGGGAGAGGTCCAGGTGTTGCGCTCCTTTGCGCTGATTCTCATCCTGGTTTCGCTGCCCACCGTGTTCGCCAGCTTTTACGCGAGTTATCGGGACATCTTTCCGGAGAACGCAGTCCCGCCTGAGCCGCCGTCGAGCCGGGAGGGCCCGTAGCCACCGCTGATTCTGTTATCCTTCGCCGAGCGCAGACGATTCGCCGATACGGCGCGCCCGGGCGGGGAGTAAAAATTTTGATCGACAAACCCTGCGAGCTATGCGATTCCCCCGGCGGGGACTTGCTCTGGCGTGACGGGTTCTGCCGCGTTGTGCTGGTCGACGATCCGGATTATCCCGGCTTTTGCAGGGTGGTCCTCGGCCGGCACGTAAAGGAGATGACCGACCTTGAGCCTGCCGAGCGCACACGGCTCATGAAGGCGGTCTTCGCAACAGAGGCGGTGCTCCGCGCGCTTCTCGATCCGGACAAAGTCAACCTCGCGAGCCTCGGCAACGTCACGGCTCACCTGCACTGGCACGTGATTCCCCGCCATCAGCGCGATCGCCATTTTCCCCGCCCGATCTGGGCCGAGCCCACGCGCGCGGACGCCCCGCAGCGCCCGGCTCCCGACCGCGACGCGCTTTCAGCCGCGCTCAAGCGCAGACTGGACTGATCCATGCCGAGCTTCGATCCCCCGAGCGTCAAGCCGAACGCTGCTCCTGATTTCACGGATTCCTCCGGCTGCGCGAAGTGGTTGCAGTCCCTGCCGCTCATCAATATCGGCCCATCCCACGTTCGTCTCCTCGCGCAGCTCGACGAGCTGAATGCCTACAGCATCGCGCCTGCCGAGCGGCTCAAGATCCTGGAGCTCTTGCGCGGGCCGGTGAGCTTCGTGCAAAAGGAGCATTCCAAGAAATTTTCCAGCCGCCCCGCCCCGCTCGCCAAACCGGAGCGAGAGATCCTCGAGAGCGTGCACGCGCTCTGGGATGCACTCTCATACGGTTATCAGCATTGTCTGAAAGCGCTTGCAGGCGGCGCCTCCGCCACGAACGCAGCCTTGGTCGGCGAGCGCGTCTTGTGGTGCACCGGGCAGAAGATGCTTGCCTGCTATCAAGCCTACCAGGACGTGGGCGAGCGCGAGTGGAAGCTGCTGCACAGCGTCTACGCGTTCGTCGAGGACAGGGGCGTGGCCGGAGGCGAAGTCGCCCACCCGACCCATAAAGGCAGACAGACGACCTGCACGGAAACCTACGCGCAGGTGCTGCTGGTCGATCTAGCCAACCCCGGAAAACTGACACCACGGCAGATCGAACTCATTTCGCTCTGGCTTGAGCGCTGGACGCCCAAGGTCTCGATCGGGCGCGCCCCCGCTGCCGCCGGCGAGGGCGTCGCACCGCTGGTCGTCGATCTCTCGGGTGCTGCCGGTGCCTCGCGCCGCATGCCGGAAGGCGACACGACCCGCGTTCTCGACATCCAAGAACTCGGGAGCAGCGTGCGCAAGCGCGTCGGCCTGCTGCGCAAGGGCGAGAGTCCTGCGGCGCTCGGCCTGGGCGAGGACGTGACCGCTCCGCTCGCCGAAAGCCTGCTCACCATGCTCTATCGACGGTGGGGCGAGGACAAGCAATCGCGCGCGCATCCGCGCCGCAGCGCAAGCGGCACGGCACAGATCTGCTCGGGAATGGCCGCGGTGCATTACTTCGTCACCGGCCGCGTGTTCTCAGGCCGGGGAGGCCCCCAGAAGATGTCCCAGGTTCAGCACGAGCAAATCGCAACTCTCGGGCGAGTCGCGACGCTCCATGAGGATGAGCCCGCCCCTTCGCCGGATTTCGCGGTCGAGACTTGGCAAATCAGGGACGAGAGCGCCTCCGGGTTGCGCCTTGCGCGAGTCGATCCTTCCGCAAGCTCGCGTTTGATGCTCGGGCAGTTGCTCGGTATCCGGCTGGCGGACGCGAAGGCCTTTCTTCTCTGCGCGGTCAAATGGCTCTCGGTCTCGGCGGACTTCGAATTGCGCGCCGGCGTCCACATCCTCCCCGGGATTCCCCAGGGAGCCGCGATCAGGGCGGCCGGCGCCGCAGCCGAGCAATACACCCCGGCCTTCCTTTTGCCGGCGCTCGCCGCGCTCCAGGCTCCGGAAACGCTGGTTGTCCCGGCGGGATGGTTCAAGCCGAATCGGGAGATCGAAGTACTCACAGAGCGCTCCGGAAAGCTGCGACTTGCCTCGCTCGTCGATCGCGGCGCCGATTTCGAGCGCGTCACGTTCGAGGCGCTCTGACGCGCCCTGCAGGGCCCGTTCCCGCGTTCTCTGCCAATTTTTTCACATCTCCGCCGCAGTTTGCGCGGCGTTTATGACCACGTCATAGTACATTGGCGTGATCGCAGTTCGCAGAAATAGACCCCGAAAAACCCATGGTCCTTAGCGACTTCCTTCCGGACTCGCAACCGCGTCTCGCCGATTTGACAAGCTGTGAGGACTGGCTTGCGCACGCGGCGCTTGCCGGTATGCCGCATGCCTGCAGCGCGCTTCTGACACTGCTCGAGGAGATCGAGTCTCATCCCCCCAGGCATTCGGCCTACCTGCAGATCCTCGAGCGCCTGCGCTATCCCGTCATGCATGCCGAAGCGGAGCAAACAAAGGGCTTCGCCGGAAAACCCCTGCCGCTCGGCCACGGCGAAGCCGCAGCCTTCGTTCAGGCGAACGGCTTGTGGGTGGCGATGCTCCGGGCCTACGGACGTCTCCTGAGCGCAGCGTTGCACGGCAAGCATCCCGAGCTCGAGCCCTCGCTCCCTCGACTTTTTCAGCGCGCTCTCGCCTGCGCGGGAGAGGTGGTTGGGACCTGCCTGCTCGCGCGCCGCGAGTTTGGAGCGGACTACTGGAAGCTGATGCACCAGGCCTATGCGGCAGCCGAAGCGCGCGCAATCAGAAGCGAGACCGTCGCCGATCTGAGCGTCGAATCCTCGCCGATGGCGGCCTACGTGGAAGCGCTGATGCTGCACCTCGCCCAACCGCAACGCCTGTCTCACCGGGAACTGGACTGGGCGCGCAAATGGGTCCGTCACTGGGCGCACAAGGTGGTTCTCAGCCGCGACGCGCCCCTTCAGGGCGGCTACGCCGTGGATCTCGCCGGAGCTTCGGGGCCAGTCTGGGCGAAGGCGGCAGACGGTTCGGCAAGCTTGCGTTTTCTCGATCTCGCCCGCGTCGCCGCCTCGGTCAGCGCACGCATCCAGCGCCTCGAAGAGGGCGCCGAGCCTGCCGCGCTCGGACTCGGTTCCGATTGCACGCGGCTTGCCGCCCAGGATCTGCTCAAGACGCTGCAGCGCGCCTGGTTCGATTCCGCGCCGGCGCGCGACTTTCCGCGCCGCGCGAGCCCCTCGCCCATGGAGCTGGTGAGCGGCTTTGCCGCGATTCACCATGCAATCGAAGGCACCCTAGTGCCGAAGAGCGCGGGTCCTTCGGGCTATTCCTACGGGGAAGCCGAACGATTTCACACGTTCCAGCCAAGCACGGAACACGATGCGCGCGAGCAGGGTCTGGAAACCTGGGAAACGCTGGGGGAATCGGACGACGGATTCAGGCTTCGCCGCGGGACTCAGGGCATGCGTCTCGCCCACCGACAGCTCGTGGCGCTGCGGCCAAGCGGCGCGCGCCAGTTCATCCTTTGCCATGTCGACTGGCTCCTCGAAGGGCCGGATCAAACCCTTACCATCGTCGCCCGGGCGCTGAAAGGAGAAGCCAAGGCCTGCGCCGTGCGCTCGTCCGACCGGAGCGCCCCGCAGCGGTCCGATGCGTTGATGCTGCCGGTCGCCCCGGGCCTGTCGCCTGCGCTGGTGCTGCCCACGGGTTGGTACCGGCGCGCCGGCGAGCTCGAACTCGAGCTCGGCAACGCCATAAGACGCGTCACGCTCTCCGGGGTCCTGGAGCGCGGTTTCGACTACGAGCGGGTCCGCGTTTCATCTTCCTGAATAAGCGCTAGTCTCGTCTCTCCGGCGAAGAAAGCACGCGCAAGCGGGAGTTCTTCGCGCGGCCGGTCGTCTAAAATGCCTTATGGCGGCCGCGGACCGACCGACACCCACCGAAATCAAGCTGCACCAGAAATCCCGGGTGCTCGAGGTTTCGTTCTCCGACGGCAGTCGTTTCGAGCTGCCCTACGAATTCCTGCGCGTGTACTCCCCGTCGGCCGAAGTGCGCGGCCACGGACCGGGACAGGAAATCCTGCAGACCGGCAAGAAGGACGTCGACATCCTGAGGCTGGAGCCGGTGGGCAGTTACGCGGTACAGCCGCATTTTTCCGACGGGCACGGCACCGGCATCTACTCCTGGGACTACCTCTACGATCTGGGCACGAATCGTCAATCACTCTGGCGGACCTATCTCGAGCGGCTCGAGGCAGCCGGGGCGCGCCGCGAGCCCTGAGCCTCCGGTATAAACACGTCTGGGGGCGTGCTAGCATGCTCGCGTGAGTCAGACCCACTTTGGATACCAGCGCATCGACGAGGCCGAAAAGGCTTCGCGCGTAGCCGGCGTTTTTTCCTCGGTGGCGTCCCGGTACGATCTGATGAACGATTTGATGTCCGGCGGCGTGCACCGGCTGTGGAAGGCTTTCGCGGTGGCGCTCGCCGGTGTGCGTGAGGGCGAGAGGGTGCTCGACGTGGCTGCCGGATCGGGCGATCTGGCATTCGATTTCGCGAAACGTGCTGGGGCGAGCGGAGAGGTGTGGCTCACCGACATCAACCGGCCGATGCTTGAGCGGGGGCGCGATCGCCTGCTCGATCGCGGCCGCCCGGTCCCGGCGGTGCAGTGCGACGCGGAGGGGCTGCCGTTTCCTCCGAACTACTTCGATTGTGTCAGCGTCGCGTTCGGTCTGCGCAACATGACGCGAAAGGACGCGGCGCTCGCCGAAATGCGCCGCGTGCTGAGGCCCGGCGGGAGGCTGCTCGTGCTCGAGTTCTCGCGCGTCTGGCGGCCGCTCGCAAAGGCCTATGATTGGTACTCGTTCAACGTGCTTCCTTGGCTGGGCAAGACGGTGACAGGCGACGAGGCCGCCTACCGTTATCTCGCCGAATCGATCCGCATGCACCCAGACCAGGAGAGCCTGAAGGGCATACTGGAACGGGCGGGGCTGGAGAATGTCGAATATTTCAACCTGACCGCAGGTGTCGTGGCCCTGCATCGGGGCTACAAATTCTGAATCGCGGAGAGAGACCATGAAAAAACTGATCGTTTCCCTGCTCACCCTGTTCTTCGGTGCAGGCATCCTCGCAGATGACGTCGAGGCCGCGAGGCTCGGTGGCGGCCGAAATCTCGGGGCCCAGCGCCAAGTCACAGCGGCCCCGAAGCAAGCGACTCCGCCTGCGCAGCAGCAGCAACCGGCGACGGCGCCGCAACCGTCCGGGGCGGGGCGCTGGTTTGCGCCTCTCGCCGGACTCGCCGCGGGCCTTGGCTTGGGCTGGCTCTTCGCGCAGGGAGGCTTCGGCGCCGCAATCGGCGCGTTTCTCGTGGCTTTGCTCGCCGGTGTCGCAGCGTTCGCCTTGATGCGTCTCCTGTCGAAGCGGCGCCCGCAGCGAGCGCAGATGCATTACGCCGGCGTCGGCAACGAAACCGTGGCTGCGCCGCCGCCCTCGCAGCTTCCCGGGGACGCGGGTGTGCAGCCGAATTATCGCAGCCAGTTCGTTTCCAACATTCCGGCGGACTTCGACGTCGAGGCTTTCTTGAATGAAGCACGGCGCAACTTCCAGCGCCTGCAGCAAGCGAACGACCGCGGCGACCTCGCACGGCTGCGCCAGGTCACCACGGAGGACATGTTCAACACGCTGAAGGACGACGCCGCCGGACATTCGGGCGCGCAACAGACCGACGTCGTCACCCTGAACGCGGCGCTCCTGGAGGTCGTCACCGAGGGCGAGCTGCATTGGGCGAGCGTGCGATTTTCCGGTTCGATTCGCGAAGAGGCGAGCGCACCGGCCGAGCCATTCGAGGAGATCTGGCACATGCGCAAGCCGGTGAACGGCTCCTCGGGCTGGTTGCTCGCCGGGATACAACAGCCCAGCTGATCCGCTCGCCACGGGGCCCGGCCCGGATACCCCATGATCGAGCGCAGCGCCCTTGCAGCCCTGAACCATCTTCTGGAGCAGCAGCCGTGGGCGGCCGAGCTCCTGAGACCCTTTGCGGGCCAGGCCGTGGAATTTCGCTGCCCGCCTTTTCCGGACCTGCGCCTGAGGATCACCGGCAACGGTCTTCTCGATCGGACGCAGGCAGAAACCGCGAGCGCGCTCGTCGTGAAGCTCAACCCGGGTAACCTCCCGCTCCTGCTTGCGCGCGAGGAAGCCGCGCGAAAAAACGTTGAAATCGAAGGCTCGGCGGACCTGGCGGGCGCAGTGGACTATCTTTTCCGTCACCTCAGCTGGGACTTCGAGGAAGATCTCTCCAGGGTGTTTGGCGACATCGTCGCCCACCGCCTCGCCTCCGGCGGCAAGGCCCTCGCAGCGTGGCAGCGCGACGCCACATTGCGCCTCGCGGAGAGTCTTGCAGAATACTGGACCGAGGAGCAGCCCCTGCTCGCGCGGCCCACCGACGTGGAGAGCTTTTGCCGCAACGTCGACACGCTGCGCGACGACGTGGCACGGCTCGAGAAACGCATCGAGCGCCTGTCGGATCCCCGCAGAGATCGCTGAAGGGGCGCGTCCCTTTCGGGTCGCGACCGCCAATTCTGGTAAATTGGCCGCTTCGCCCCGCGGGTTCCCCTTCCTTGTTTCGCCTCGCCAAGATCCTCTGGATAACCCTGCGCTTCGGGCTGGACGAGTTCGCGCTCGCCTCGGGGAGCCGGCTCGCACGCACCCTGAACGCGCTCCTTTTCTTTCGCGCGCTCTCAGAGCCGCGCGGCGCGCGCCTGCGTCTGGCGCTCGAAGCGCTCGGCCCCATCTTCGTCAAGTTCGGCCAAGTGCTCTCGACACGCCGCGACCTCTTGCCCGCCGACCTCGCCGACGAGCTGGCGAAGCTCCAGGACAGGGTGCCCCCTTTTCCCGGCGAGCTCGCGGCCGCTGAGGTCGAGCGCGCTTTCGGCAAGCCGCTCGCGAAAATTTTCGAGAAATTCGAGCTGCAGCCTGTCGCGAGCGCGTCGGTCGCCCAGGTGCATCTCGCCGTGCTCCCGGGCGGCACGGAGGCGGCGGTCAAGATCCTGCGGCCCGGAATGATGCCGGTGATCGCGAAAGACCTGGCGCTCATGGACGCCGGTGCGCGCCTCGTCGAGCGTTTCTGGGCGGACGGCAAGCGCATGAGGCCGCGCGAAGTGGTCGCCGAATTCGCGCGCCATTTGTCCGAGGAGCTCGACCTCGTGCGTGAAGCGGCGCATGCAAGCCAGCTGCGCCGCAATTTCCCCGACTCGCCGCTGCTCGCCGTGCCGGAGGTGTACTGGGACTTCTGCACGGGCACCGTCATGACGATGCAGAGGATGCACGGCACCCCGGTGAGCCGGGTGGACGAGCTGCGCCGGCAGGGCGTGGACATTCCGAAGCTCGCGCGCACGGGCGTAGAGATCTTTTTCACTCAGGTGTTCCGAGACGGCTTCTTTCATGCGGACATGCATCCGGGAAACATCCTGGTGACGCCCGAGGGCCGCTACGTCGCGCTCGACTTCGGCATCATGGGGACCCTCAGCGAGGTGGACAAGCAGTATCTCGCGCAGAACTTCCTCGGTTTTTTCCGGCGCGATTACGCCCGCGTGGCGCGAGCGCATCTCGAGGCGGGCTGGGTGCCGTCCGACACGCGAATGGACGAGTTCGAGGGCGCGATTCGCGCCGTGTGCGAACCGTTCTTCGACCGGCCGCTGAAAGAAATCTCATTCGGACGGGCGCTCGTGCGCCTGTTTCAGACCTCGCGCCGCTTCAACGTCCAGATCCAGCCGCAGCTCATCATGCTGCAGAAGACGCTCCTCAACATCGAGGGACTCGGGCGCCAGCTCGACCCCGACCTCGACCTGTGGACCACCGCCAAGCCGTTCCTCGAGAACTGGATGCGCGAGCAGATCGGATTGAAGGGCCTCTTGCGCGCCCTCCGCAACGAGGCGCCGCGCTGGGCGACGATGTTGCCGGAGCTGCCGCGGCTGGTGCACCGCGCCCTCGCCGGCGATCGCGTGGAAGGGATCGAGCGAATGCTGGGCGAGCTGCTCGTGCTGGAACGGCGCCGCAACCGGATGATCGGCGTTGCGATCGCGCTGCTTGCGCTGGCGCTGACTCTGGCTGCGGCCATCGGCCTCGCGTAGCCGGAACTTGGCGAGCTCCGGTCTATAATCCGCGCCATGCTGATCGCATCCGTCGCGGTTTATCTGCTCGTCACAATCGCTATCGGCCTGTGGGCGGCGATGCGGGTGAAAAACTCAAGGGACTACGTCGTCGCCGGCCGCAGCCTGCCTCTCTACATGAACACGGCGACGGTCTTCGCCACCTGGTTCGGCGCCGAAAGCGTGCTCTCCGTATCGATCGAGTTCTCAAAGAGCGGGCTGGGCGGCATTATCGCCGATCCCTTCGGGTCCTCCGTCTGCCTGGTCATCGTCGCACTTCTCTTCGCGCGCGCGTTCTACCGCATGGACCTGCTGACGATCGGCGACTTCTACCGCAAGCGCTATGGTCGCGCCATGGAGCTCGGTACCAGCGTCATCATCGCCATCTCCTATCTCGGCTGGACCGCGGCGCAGCTGACCGCACTCGGCCTCGTTTTCTCGACTCTGACGGGCAGCGCAGTCTCGCTCCAGACCGGAATCGTCATCAGCGGTATCATCGTACTCGCCTACACCATCTGGGGCGGGATGTGGTCCGTTGCCATGACCGATCTCTTCCAGTCGGTCATGATAATCGTCGGCCTCGGGGTGATCGCCTGGTTCGTCGGCGACATGGCGGGTGGGCCCGGAAAGATCATCGCCGTAGCCGCCGAGGCGGGAAAGTTCGAGTTTTGGCCCAGGGGCGGCGCCAAGGAATGGCTCGCTTTCGTCACCGCATTCCTCACGCTGGCGATCGGCTCGATCCCGCAGCAGGACATCTTCCAGCGCGTCACCTCGGCGAAGAACGAGAGGACCGCGGTCGCCGGCAGCCTGCTCGGTGGAGCCGTCTACTTCAGTTTCGTGTTCGTGCCCATCTACATCGTCGGCGCCGGGCTCCTTATCGATCCGTCGCTCGGGGCATTGCTGTCGGCCCAGGACGCGCGCGAGACGCAGCGCCTCCTGCCCGAGTTCATCCTGGGCCATACGCCGATGTGGATACAGGTGCTCTTCTTCGGCGCGCTGCTGTCGGCGATCCTGTCGACGGCGAGCGGGGCGATCATCGCCCCGACCTCGCTATGCACGGAAAACATCATCCGTCCGCTCTATCCGAACATGAGCGACCGCCAGTTCCTCCTCACGCTTCGCATCGTCCTGATGTCCTTCACATTCGCCGCCCTGGTATTCGCTCTGAACTCGAAGCAGACGATGTACGACATGGTGCAAAACGCTTACGCCGTGACGCTGGTGGCCGCTCTGGTGCCGCTCGCGGCCGGAATCTTCTGGAAGAGAGCGAACAACGCCGGCGCGATTCTGTCCGCGGTTTTCGGACTCGTCGCCTGGCTGATCGCGGCTTTCACCGCTGCGGATGCAGCCGTGCCGCCGACCCTGGTCGGCCTTGCGTTCTCCATCTTGGGCATGGTCCTCGGCGCTATCGTGCCAAGCGCCGCGCCGCAGGCGCATCGCCACAGCGCCCCCCGCTAGTCCGCTCCCGCCCGGACTCGGCTACAATTCGCGCGGCCCTGTTTCACCCCCACTCTGGAGGTGTCTCCATGTTCGCACGCCTGATGCCGCACGAAGGCCGGTTCTTCACCTATTTCAGCGAGCACGCCGCGCTCATCCTGCAGGGCGCGGTCGAGCTGAAGGCGATGATGGACAACATGGGCGAGACCGAGAGCCGGGCCCACAACATCAAGGCCATCGAGACCAGGGCCGACACCGTCACCTACGAGACGATCCAGCTCCTGCACAAGACCTTCATCACGCCGATCGACCGGGACGAGATCCACCAGCTCATCACCCGCATGGACGACATCCTCGACCTGATGGAGGACGTATCGCAAAGCGTGTTCCTCTACGACATCCGCAAGATTCCCGACGAGGCAAAGCGCCTGGCCGATATCTGCGTGGCCTGCACCGAGAAGGTCAAGGCCGCGGTCGACCTCCTCAACAACATGGGAAACGCCGAGAAAATCATGAAGATCTGCGCAGACATCGATCGGCTTGAGACCGACGCCGATCAGGTGCTGCGCTCGGCCATGGCGAAGCTATTTCGCCACGAGCCCGACACCCGGGAACTGATCAAGCTGAAGGAGATCTACGAACACCTGGAGACGGTCACCGACAAGTGCGAGGACGTGGCCAATATCATCGAGGGCATCGTCATCGAGAATTCCTGATCCAAGACCCGGTCAGCATGTCGATCAGCTTCCAAATCGTGGTGTTCCTGATACTGCTCGCGCTCGCGTTCGACTTTCTCAACGGCTTTCACGACGCGGCCAACTCGATCGCCACGATCGTCTCCACCGGCGCCATGAGCCCGCACTGGGCAGTCGCCTGGGCGGCGTTCTTCAACTTTATCGCGTTTCTCGTGTTCGGCTTCGCGGTCGCCACCACCATAGGCAAGGGTATCGTCGATCCGGCCATCGTCGATCATTACGTCGTTTTCGGTGCGCTGTGCGGCGCAATCGCCTGGAATCTCATTACCTGGTACTACGGCATTCCGTCCAGCTCCTCTCACGCGCTGGTCGGCGGCATCATCGGCGCCGGCGTCGCGAAGGCCGGGGTCAGCAAGCTGGTGGCGAGCGGCGTTCTCAAGACCGCCGCCGCGATCGTGGTATCGCCGCTGTTCGGCTTCGCGCTCGCTATCGCCCTGATGATCGCCGTGTCCTGGATCTTCGCACGCTCGACCCCCCGGCGCGTGGACCGCTGGTTCCGGCGGCTGCAGTTCGTCTCGGCCGCGCTCTACAGTCTCGGCCACGGCGGCAACGATGCGCAAAAAACCATGGGCATCATCTGGATGCTGCTCATCGCGTCCGGACTTTCAGCCGCGAACGAGCCGCTGCCTTTCTGGGTGGTGCTCGCCTGTCAGGCCGCGATGGGCCTGGGGACGCTCTTCGGCGGCTGGCGCATCGTCAAGACCATGGGCATGCGGATCACCAAACTCAAGCCCGTCGGCGGTTTCTGCGCCTCGGCGAGCGGTGCGATGACGCTGTTTCTCGCCACGAGCCTCGGCATTCCGGTGTCCACGACCCACACCATCACCGGCTCGATCATCGGCGTGGGCTCGACGCAGAATCTCTCCGCGGTGCGCTGGGGCGTGGCCGGCAACATCATCTGGGCGTGGATCTTCACCATCCCGGGCTCGGCGTTCATCGCCGGCGTGGCCTGGCTGCTAGGAACAGCATATTTCTAAATGCCAGTGTGGCTGCACGCCATCGAGGCCGATATCACGCGGCTCGCGGTGGACGCCATCGTTAACGCGGCGAACACCACCCTGCTCGGCGGCGGCGGGGTCGACGGCGCAATCCACCGCGCGGCCGGGCCGGAATTGCTGCGCGAGTGCCGAACGCTCGGCGGCTGCGCTACCGGCGACGCGAAGATCACCCGCGGCTATCGGCTGGCGGCGAAGCATGTGATCCACACCGTCGGCCCTGTCTGGAACGGCGGGGCGAACGGTGAACCGGAGCTGCTCGCCTCCTGCTACAGGCGCAGCCTCGAGCTCGCTCTCGCGCACGGCATCCGCACCATCGCCTTTCCCGCCATCAGTTGCGGCGTGTACGGGTATCCCATGGAACGCGCTGCCAGGATCGCGGTGCGCGAATGCTCCGGGTTTGCCCGAGAGCACGACGCGATCGAGCGAATAACGTTTGCGCTTTTCGGCTCCGATGCGCTCGCGATCTACGAAGCGGAGCTCGCGCAACCGATGCCATGAGAAAATGATCAGGTCATGGCCCTCTGGCAGCCTTCGACACTGGCGCGCTATCTGTTCGCGGCGTACGTACCGCTCGTGGTCGACGCGAGCCTGCACCCGTTCTCAGGCTGGCGCGACCGGGGCCTGCCGCCGTTCGCTTTCCTCACCGCGCCGTTCCCCCGTCCCATCCCGGTATTCGACGTCGTCGCGAACATCATCGGATACGTGCCGCTCGGCTTTCTCGCCGTTTTCGCGGTGTATCCCTGGCTGCGCCGCGGTTACGCTCTGGGTTTCGGCCTCGCCTGCTCGGCATCCTTGAGTTTCGCGCTCGAGTCGCTGCAGCTCTACCTGCCTATGCGCACGTCTTCCAACCTCGACCTGCTCGCCAATACCCTGGGCGGCGCTGCCGGCGCCCTCGTCGCCCTCGCCACGACGCGGTCCTTGATGGACGCAGAGGGACTGCAGGGCCTGCGCAACAAGCTGTTCGTCGCGGGGCGCCGGACCGATCTCGGGTTGGTGCTGCTCGGGTTGTGGCTGTTCGCGCAGCTCAATCCCGAGACGCTCCTCTTCGGCACGGGCGACCTGCGCGACTTGTTCAAGACGCCCTCGGGCAAGCTCTACCCCGCCGAGGTATTCCTGCGCGTAGAGGCCGGCGTCGCCTGCGCGAACGGCACGGCGGCGGGATTGCTCGCGCTGTGCCTCACCGCGCGCGACCAGCCGACACGCGGCGTGGTCGTGATCTTTCTGGCCGCAGCGCTGGCCGTGCACAGCTTCGGATTCGGCATGCTCGTCAGCTCCCAAGACGTCCTCGCCTGGGTGACCCCGGGGGCCCTCTACGGCGTCGCTGCAGCAATCCTGCTACTGATGCTCGCGGCAGGGATGCCCCGCACCGCCCAGCTCGCGCTCATGGGCCTCGCGCTGATGACGGCGACGGCCCTCGTCAATCTCGCCCCCGCCAATCCCTACATGACCGCGTCTCTCGCGCTGTGGCAGCAGGGGCATTTTCTCAATTTCAACGGTGCGACGCGCGTCGTTTCCGCCGTGTGGCCGTTTGCGGCGATGGTCTATCTGGTGCTGCTAGCCAACGATCGCGGGCAGATGAAAGAGTAGGAAGCGCGCCTGGGACGCGCGCGCATCGCAGTATAATTGGCGTGACGCGCGCCGCTCGACTCGCGCCGCTCGACTCGCTCTACCTTCGTACCCGGATCCGGAATGAGCTACTACGAAAAACACGTTTTTTTCTGCTGCAACCAGCGCCAGAACGGCGAGACCTGCTGCAACGACAAAGGGGCGGGCGGCATGCGCGACTACGCGAAAAGGCGGGTCAAGGAGCTGGGCCTCGCCGGTCCCGGGAAGGTGCGGGTGAATCAGGCGGGGTGCCTGGACCGCTGCGAGGAAGGACCCTGCGTCGTGGTATACCCGGATGCGGTCTGGTACACCTACGTCGACCGCGCCGATATCGACGAGATCATCGAGGAGCACCTCAAGGCAGGCCGCGTGGTCGAGCGCCTGCGCATATGAGCGCGGCGGGCGAGCACATCTTCATCGACGGCGCGGCGGGCAGGATCGAGACCGTCATCGAGCGTCCCGCAGGTGTACCGCGCGGCGCGGCGCTCGTCGCCCATCCACACCCGCTCTACGGCGGGACGCTCGACAACAAGGTCGTGCAGACTCTTGCGAGAACCTTCGTCGAGCTGGGCTACGCGGCCTTTCGCCCCAACTTCCGCGGCGTCGGCGCCTCCGAGGGCGTGCACGACGAGGGCAGAGGAGAGACCGAAGACTTGCTCCGCGTCGTCGAGTATGCAAAGAAGACCTTTGGCCCGCTGCCGCTCGTCCTGGCGGGATTCTCTTTCGGTGCGGCAGTTCAGACGCAGGTCGCGCAGCGCGTGAGACCGCACCGTGTCGTGCTCGTGGGTGTCGCAATCGGGCGCTTTCCCTCCGAAACCGTGCCGTCCGACTCCATCGTGATTCACGGTGAGGTGGACGAAACCATCCCGCTCTCAAAAGTGTTCGAATGGGCGCGGCCGCAGGAATTGCCGGTCGTGGTCATTCCCGGCGCGGACCATTTCTTCCATTTGCGCCTGAACCTCATCAAGAGCATCGTCAAAGGTTCATGGCGGTACTAGCAGCGCACGACCTGCGGAAATTCTATGGCGGCGAGGAAGTGGTCGCCGGAGTGAACTTCGGAATCGCGTCGGGCGAATGTTTCGGGCTGCTTGGCCCCAACGGCGCCGGCAAGACCACGACCTTGAGGCTGTGCCTCGGCCTCACCGATCCCGACGGCGGCTCGGTCGAGCTGATGCAGCGCCCCGTGCCCGGCGAAGCCCGGCCCGCCCGCGCGCGCGTGGGAGTGGTGCCGCAGATGGACAACCTCGATCCCGATTTCACGGTCAGCGAAAATCTGCTCGTCTACGGCCGTTACTTCGGCCTCTCCGAGCGCGCCATCCGCGAACGCATACCCGAGTTGCTCGGGTTCGCGGGCCTGACCGCGCGCGCCAGATCGCGAATCCAGACGCTCTCAGGCGGAATGAAGCGGCGCCTCACCCTGGCCCGCGCTCTCATCAACGATCCCGACCTGCTCTTCATGGACGAACCCACGACGGGGCTCGACCCGCAGGCGCGCCATTTGATCTGGGAGCGGTTGAAGCAGCTCCTCGCTGGAGGGAAAACCATCGTGCTCACCACGCATTTCATGGAGGAGGCCGAGCGGCTGTGCGCTCGGCTCGCCATCATGGACCGCGGGCGCTTCATCACCGAGGGAAGTCCGCGCGAACTCATCCTCCGCCATATCGAGCCGCACGTGATAGAAGTGCACGGCGACGGCGTCGCGCACTGGGCCGATGGGGACGCCGTGAGGTTGGCATCGCGCCTGGAGAAAAGCGGCGACACCGTGTTCTGTTACGCGGCCGATCCCGCTCCGTTGCTCGCCAGCCTCGCGAACCAAGGGGAGCTGCGCTACCTTCACCGGCCCGCCAACCTCGAAGACGTGTTCCTGAAACTCACCGGCAGGGAGCTGCGCGACTGATGCACATCTTTGCCCCGCCTTCGATGAGCCTGCGCTTCGTTCCCGTGTGGCGCAGGAACCTGCTCGTGTGGCGCAAGCTCGCGATTCCCTCCATCCTCGGCAATCTCGCCGACCCGTTGATCTACGTGCTCGGCCTCGGGTACGGCCTGGGCTCGATGCTGCCCGAGGTCGGCGGCGTGCCTTACATCGCATTCCTCGCCGCGGGAATGGTGTGCTCGAGCACCATGAACAGCGCCACGTTCGAAGCGATGTACTCGGCCTTCTCCCGCATGCACGTGCAGCGCACCTGGGACGCCATCATGAATGCTCCGCTCGATCTCGACGACGTCGTGCTCGCCGAGCTCGCGTGGGCGGCGAGCAAGAGCGTGCTCTCGGGCGTGGCGATTCTCGCCGTCGTGTGGCTGCTCGGCCTGTCGGGCTCGGTCCTGTCTCTCTGGGTGATCGCGCTTTTGCCCCTTATCGGCCTTACCTTCGGCGCGCTCGCTCTCGCGGTCACGGCGATGGCGCGGAGCTACGACTTTTTCATGTACTATTTCACGCTGCTGATCACGCCGATGAACCTCTTGTGCGGGGTGTTCTTTCCGGTGGAGCAGCTGCCTGCCACCTTTCAGGCGATCGCTGCGTTTCTTCCCCTCACGCACGCAGTGGCGATCGCGCGTCCGCTTCTGCTCGGTCAAATTCCGCCGGACGCGGTGTTGCACGCGCTGGTGCTGCTTGCGTATGCCGCGGCCGGGTTCTATGCTGCGACGGTCCTTTTCCGCAGGCGGTTGCTGAAATAGCGATGCTCTGGATCAAGGCGCTGCACGTCATTTTCATGGTGACCTGGTTCGCGGGGCTGTTCTACCTGCCGCGCCTGTTCGTCTACCACGCGATGGCCGAGGATGCGGCAGGCAAAGAACGCTTCAAGGTGATGGAGCGCAAGCTCTACTGGGGCATCATGGCGCCGGGCGCGGTGCTGACCCTCGTCTTCGGCACTTGGCTGTGGCTCGGCTACGGGTTCACGGGTGCCTGGCTCTACGCGAAGCTCGGCGTCGTCGTACTGCTGATCGCCTATCATCTGTACTGCGGCAGGCTGCTTGCCGATTTTGCGCGCGACCGAAATACGCGTTCGCACCTCTGGTACCGCTGGTTCAACGAGATACCGGTAGGTTTTCTGGCGGTCGCGGTCGTTCTGGCCGTGGTAAAGCCGTTCTAGCCGCACACGCGATACGCCCCGGATTTCCCCTTTTTCGACAATCTGCTAATCTTGGCATGCTCGTTGCATTCGATTTCCAAGGCATGAACGCGAAAAACATCACATTGAGGCCCGGGCGGCCCACCGATGCCGCGAAGATCGCCGCGATGTCGCGCGACCTGATCGAGACCGGCCTCGGGTGGTCCTGGGGACCCGACCGCGTCGCGCGCTCGATCGCAAACAAGGACACGTTCACGCTGCTCGCCTGCGACCGCGACCGCGTCGTCGCTTTCGCCATCATGTATTTCGGCGACGAGCACGCCCATCTCAATTTGCTTGCGGTGCGATCTTCCCACCAGAGACTGGGCATCGGGCGGCGTATGGTCGAATGGCTGACCGAGTCGGCTTTCGCCGCCGGAATCGCCACGGTTCACCTCGAGCTGCGAGCGGCCAACTACACCGCGCGCAGCTTCTACAAATCCCTCGGATTCACCGAGTCGGCTTACATCCCGGGTTACTACCGTGGCCGCGAGATGGCGCTGCGCATGATGCGGGTGCTGCGCAAGCCGGGCATCCCGCTGCCCGTCTGGGCCGCGCCGAAGTTGCCGAAGAGCTGACGCCTTCGCGGCGGGATACACGGCGCGACAGGATCGCCCGACATGCGCGGCGCGGTGCTCGCTCTCACTGCCGGTCTCACGGCAAACGCCGCTCTAGCGGTCCCCGGACTCGAGCCCGGCGTATCGCGCGAGCTCGCGCAGTGGCGTGCAAAATACTACCGCGACGTTCGATACACCTTGACGATCAGCGTGACCGCCGGTGCGACGAAGCTCACCGGCACGGGTACCGTCGAGGTCACGCTTCCACCCGCTGTACCCGACCTGGTGCTCGACTGGCGCCCCTCGCCGGGCGCAGCGCGCATGGCGCAGCTCCGCGTCAACGGCAAACCCGCGAAGGCGAAGCTCGAGCGGGAGCACCTGATCGTTCCTGCGCGGCTGCTCCGGGCGGGAAAGAACCGCATAGCGCTCTCCTTCGAATCGCCGATCGCCCTGTCTGGCAGCGCGGTGACGCGCTACCTGGACCGCGAGGACGGCTCTGAGTACGTCTATACGCTTTTCGTTCCTTCGGACGCTAGCAGCGCCTTTCCCTGCTTCGACCAGCCCGACCTGAAAGCGCGTTTCAGGCTCGAGCTGGTTCTGCCGCGCGCATGGACCGCCGTGGGAAACGCTCCGATCGCGGCAACGGAGGACCTGCCGAGCGGCCAGCGCCGGTTCCGATTCGCCGAGACCCGCCCGATCAGCACCTATCTCTTCGCCTTTGCGGCGGGGCCGTTCGTGGAGGTTCCGGTTCCCGTCCAGCCTCAATCCTCTCCCGCAGGACGCAAGACGGCGCGGCCGCAGCGGACTGCCAAAGGGCGAGCGGGTTCTCCCGCCGGGGAAAAAGCAGTCGAGACCAGGCTGTTCGTTCGCAAGTCGCAGCTTGCGCGCGCCCGTACGGAAGCCCCCGAGGTGCTGCGGCTCAATCGCGAGTCGCTGCGCTGGTTCGAGCGCTACTTCAACTCGCGCTTTCCGTTTCCCAAGTACGACCTGGTGCTCGTCCCGGAGTTCGCTTACGGAGGCATGGAGCATGCCGGGGCGACCTTTCTGCGCGAGGAAGCAGTGCTGTTTCCGTCCACGCCCAACGAAACGGACATCCTCGCGCGCGCGCAGCTCCTGTTCCACGAGACCTCACACCAGTGGTTCGGCGATTCTGTGACCATGCGCTGGTTCGACGACTTGTGGCTGAAGGAAGGGTTCGCCAATTTCATGGCTGCCAAGGCGGCCGAGGCGCTGCTCCCGGCGCATTCGGTCTGGAGCGCCTTCCACGCGCTCAAGACCGCCGCCTACCGGACCGACATCACGCAGGGGACGACGCCGATCTACCGGCCGCTCTCCAATCTTTCTGGGGCGAAATCCGCCTACGGCAACATCGTCTACGGGAAGGCGCCGGCGGTGTTGCGCCAGGCCGAGTTCTACGTCGGCGGGCCGGTCTTCCGCCGGGCGGTGAGGCAGTTCCTGAAAGGACACGCCTATGCGGCCGCCGATTGGAACGATCTCGTCGCCGCGCTCGAGCGTGCCTCCGGCCGCAAGCTGAAGCGCTGGGCGGAAGCCTGGGTCAAGCGGCGCGGTATGCCGGAGGTGCGCCTCGCCTGGGACACCGATCGCGACGGCCGGCCGAAGAACACCGTCCTGGAGCAGCACAACGTGCTCAATGAAGGCGGAACTTGGCCGATGAAACTGAGGGTGTTCGCCTTGTCCGAGAGCGGGCTTCCCCGCTCGACCGATGTCTTGTTGCGGGGCGGGAGTACGAGCGTTCGCGGAATCGACGGCATGCCGGAGATCGATTTCGCCTTCGCGAATTTCGGAGACTACGGCTACGGCCGTTTCCTGCTCGACCCAATGAGCCGCGAGGCGGTGCTCGCACGCCCGGAAATCGTGCAGGGCGATCTGCTGCGCGCGCTCGTCTTCGGTTCGCTCTGGGAATCGGTGCGGGACGCCGAGCTTGCGCCTCTCGCCTATCTCGACCTCGTGGTTCGCGTCGCGCCGGTCGAGCGGGACCCGGTGACGCTCGCCGGCCTGCTCCAACGCGCGCAGGTCGCTTTTCTCCACTATGCATCGGATCCGCAGCGGGAGGCTGTGGCGGAGCCTTTCGAGCAACTTCTCGTAGAGGGCATGCTGCACGCGGATACGCCGGGACGTCGCATCACTTTCCTCAGGACGTTCACGGCGAGTGCCTGGTCGGAGAGCGGCCGCTCCCGGCTCAAATCGCTCCTCGCAAACGCGCTGGAGATCCCCGGGGTGAAGCTCAGCTCGCGCGACCGCTTCCGCGTAATCGCGCGGCTGCTCGCGCTCGACGACCCGGAGGCGAAGGGGCTGCTCTCCGCGCAGATCGCCGCGGATTCCGGAGACGACGGCCGCCGCTACGCCTTCGCCGCCGCCGCGGCCGAGCGCAGCGCCGAGGCGAAGCGCGCCTATTTCGAGCGCTTCTTCAACGAACAGGGCCTGCCCGAAAGCTGGATCGATGCGGCGCTCAGCCCGTTCAACGCGATCGAGCACGCCGAGCTGACCCAGCCCTACCTCGATCTCGCGCTCGCCGCCTTGCCCGAATTCAAGCGCACGCGCAAGATCTTTTTCGTCAACAACTGGCTCGCCGCCTTCATAGGAGGACAAGTGGACGCCGCCGCTCTTGAACAGGTGGAGAGCTTCGCAAAACAGCCGGAGCTCGAGCCCGACCTCAAGCTCCAGCTCCTCGAAGCGATGGACGGACTCGCGCGCACCGTCAAGATCCGAGCGAGGTTTGCCAGGCTCTTGCCCTGACAGGTTTGCAGGTGTCAATCCGGCGCGCCGGCGGCGTAGGCGCGTTCGATCTCGGGGCCGAATTTCTTCTGCACCTTTTCACGTTTGACTTTCAGGGTCGGCGTGAGCAGCCCGTTCTCGACCGTCCAGGGTTCGCGAGTCGTGAGCACGCGCCGCACCCGGATGTAACGCGGGAATGCCTTCAAGCGCTCGTTGGCGCGCTGGACGAGGTTCTTTTCGTCAGTTTCCCGAGTCACCGACACGAACGTCAGGAAAGGCCGCCCCTCGCCGATCAGGATGCCTTGTTCGAATACCCCATCCCCGAGGATAGCGAGCTCCACGTCCTGCGGCGGAAGCTTCTCGCCGTTCGAGAGGACGAGCACGTCCTTCAGGCGTCCGCGTATGAAGATCATGCCGTTCCGGATCTCCGCAAGATCGCCGGTATGGAGCCACCCCTCGCGATCGAGCGATTTCGCGCTGGCCTCGGGATTGTTCCAATAGCCCTTCATGATGCTCGGGCCCCTTGCGAGCAGCTCGCCGTCCGCCGCGACTCGCGCCTCGACGTTGTCGAGTGGCATGCCGACCGATTCAGGAACGTTGCTCTCCAGTCGATTTACCGAGATCACGGGAGAGGCCTCGGTCATTCCGTATCCCTGGAGAACCGGCAGCCCGAGCCCCGTGAACAGCCACGCAATCGCGGGATCGAGCGGGGCACCGCCGAGCACCGCGAACCTCATCCTGCCACCCAGCCTCGCCAGCACCGGTTTGGCGACGCGATTGCGCAGCAGGGCCAGAACGATCCGGTCCACGGGGCCCGCTTCGCGGCGCTCCGCCCGCCCTCCCGCCGCCACCACCAGGTCGAAAAGCCGCTTCTTCACCGGAGATTTGGCGAGAGCGTCGTCGACGCGCGCGGCGAATTTTTCGAACACGCGAGGCACCGCGAACATCACGGTCGGGCGCTCGCTCGCGAGGTCCTCTGCGAGCTGCGAGATCGAGCGGGCGTAAGTGACCTTCGCGCCGACCGCGAGCGGCAGGTAGTAGCCGCCGGTGCGCTCGAACATGTGCGAAAGTGGGAGCAGGGAGAGAAATACATCGTCGCTCCGCGCGAGGCGCAGGC
>VBCH01000293.1 GCA_005884455.1 Betaproteobacteria bacterium | reverse complement strand
CTCGCGCGGATTCTCAAGGCCGTGGGCCAGAAAGGGCCGCAGCCCAAGCCGATCCTCGAAATCAATCCGGCGCATCCCATGGTGCGGCGCCTGAACGAGGAGAAGGCGCGTTTCGCCGACTGGGGGAACCTGCTCTTCGACCAGGCGCTCCTAGCCGAGGGCGGGCAGCTCGAGGATCCGGCGGGGTTCGTGCGCCGCATGAACGAGCTGATGCTCGAGATGGCGGGCGAGGGCAGCCGCATCATCGTTCCGGGGCGCTGACAAGCCGCCAATCGGCATCGATATGACGGATACAATCCGTCATATGCGTGAGGAAAGCTTCTGGCGCGGCGCGGCGGTAGTCGGGGCTTTCCTTGCCGCGTCCGGCCTTTGCGCCCAGCCTGCGCCGGAGGCGGCGACCGCAGTCGTTCCGAAGCGGCTCGTTACTTCCGAGCGCTTCATGGTGGTCGCGGCGCACCCGCTCGCCGCGCGCGCAGGCTACGACACGATCCGCCGCGGCGGGAGCGCGGTCGACGCGGCGATCGCCGTGGAGCTCGTGCTCGGCCTGGTCGAGCCGCAATCCTCAGGGCTAGGCGGCGGCGGATTTCTGCTGCACTACGCCGCGCGCGAGGCGAAGCTCGAAGCCTACGACGGCCGGGAGACCGCGCCCGCGAGCGCGAAACCCGGACGCTTTCTCGGGGCCGACAAGCGCCCCCTCGATTGGCCCGACGCGGTGATCAGCGGAAAATCGGTGGGCGTGCCGGGCCTGCTGCGGCTCCTGGAGCTCGCGCACCGCAGGCACGGCAAGCTTCCCTGGGCGAGCCTCTTCGAGCCGGCGATCAGGCTGGCGCGCGAAGGATTCCCGATCTCGCCGCGTCTTTCCGCGCTCGTAGCCGCCGACCGGTTTCTCCCGCTCGACGCCAACGCGCGCCGCTACTTCTATCTTCCCGACGGCAAGGCGAAGCCCGCCGGAACGCTGCTCAAGAACCCGGAGTACGCCACGGTGCTGGAGCGCGTCGCGGCGGGCGGCGCTGACGCGTTCTACCGCGGCAGGATCGCGCGCGACATCGCCGCCGCGGCGCGCAGCCACAAGCGCGCACCCGGCGACCTCGTGGAGTCGGACTTCTCCGCCTATTCCGCGATACGGCGCGAGCCGCTGTGCGGCGGGTACCGCCGCTGGAAAGTATGCGGCATGCCTCCTCCCAGCTCGGGCGGCTTCGCGGTGCTGCAGCTCCTGGAGATCCTCGAGCGTTTCGATCTACGCGCGCTCAAGCCCGACTCGGTCGAGGCCGCGCACCTCTTCGCCGAAGCCGGACGCCTCGCCTACGCCGACCGCAATCTCTACATCGCCGATCCGGATTTCGTGCAAGCGCCGCTCGCGGCGCTGCTGGCACCGGCTTACCTCGCTGCGCGCGGGAAGCTGATCGAACCGCTGCATTCCATGGGACGCGCGCGCGCGGGCAATCCCGCCGGCGTCGCGGCGAATTACGGGCCCTCCGAGCCGCTCGAGCTGCCCGCGACCACGCACGTCTCCATCGTCGATGCCGAGGGCAACGCCGTGGCGCTGACCGCGAGCGTCGAGGCCGCGTTCGGCAACCGCCAGATGGTGCGCGGGTTCTTCCTCAACAACGAGCTGACCGATTTTTCCTGGGCACCGGAGGAAGACGGCAAGCCCGTCGCCAACCGCGTCGAGGCGAAGAAGCGCCCGCGCAGCTCGATGGCGCCGACCCTGGTGTTCGACGAAAAGGGAAAGCTCACTATGGTGATCGGCTCGCCCGGCGGCCACTCGATCATCAACTACGTGGCCCTGACCGTGGTAAACGTGCTCGACTGGAACATGGACATCCAGAAGGCGATCGACGCTCCGCGCATGGGCAGCCGCAACGGCCCGACGGAACTGGAGCGCGGAACGAAGCTCGAGCGGCTTGCGCCGGAGCTCGAGCGCATGGGCCACAGCGTGCGCATCCGGCCGGAAGCGAGCGGCCTGCACGGCATCGTGCGCACGCCCTCTGGCTGGGCGGGCGGGGCGGATCCGCGGCGAGAGGGCGTGGCGCTGGGGGATTGAAACGCTGGGAGGGCGCAGGTAGCGTTTCAACGTCGGAACGTCGTTGAAGCGCGTGCAAAAAAAAGCGCTATCGCGACATTCCACCAGTACCGCGCCTGCTGCTATTATGTCAGGAGAACTACATCAGCGGTGCGGGGACGCTTCTCCGGGGGCGTTGTCCAGCGACCGACTGCGCCCTGGGGAGGGAAGCTCATGCAATCCCACAAGAGGCTTGGTGGTCTGGCGGGCGTGGCCGCGGCGTGCCTGTTGCTGGCGGCCTGCGGCGGCGGCGGCGGTGGCGGTGGCGGGAGTTCTTCTCCGGCCGCGCCGCCCCAAATTTTCGCCACCCTGCTCACTTTTCCCACGGGAGCGGTTCCGCCGGGATTTGTTCCGGCCGGCTTCAATACCGGCGCTGCAGTGGAAGTTCTGGACAATTCCGGAATAGCCCCTATTGCCAGTGCTTCGGTATCCATCAACGGAACGCCTCTCGCTTACAGCGCCGCG
>VBCH01000292.1 GCA_005884455.1 Betaproteobacteria bacterium | reverse complement strand
ACGAGCGGGGCAGGGCGCACGCCTTTGGGCAGGCGCAGGTAGCCGATGATTTCCTTCCCTTCGAAGGGAATGCGCACGATCTCGATCGGAGGGTTCTGGAGCTTCGCGTAGGCGGCGAAGGCTTCCAGCGCCTTGTCGTAGGCTTTAACCTTGCCCGGTGAATTCTCCAGCGGGAAGCGCGCGAAGAGGTAGTACTCGAAGGCGTATTTGTAGTGCTTCGCGGGGTCGAGAAGCCTCGCCTGCTCCATGTGGCGGTCGCCGACCGCGCTCCAGACGGACGCCCATTCGTCGCGGTCGAGGGTCTTGAGATTACCGAGCGCCTCGCGCACTTCGGCGGCGTCAAGACCCGATACCGGATAGGCGTTGCGGTCGGCGCGCTCCTGGATGTCGGCCTTCAGCTCGGCGAGGGTGCGCGGGCCGCCCGACTGCGCGAGGGCGGGGCAGGCGAGCGCGGCGAGGGTGAGGGCAAGGAATGAACGCGCGATCATTATGCCCGGCATCATAGCTCGCCTTCTCAGAACGGCACGCTGATGCTCAAGAGCGGCGCGCTGCCGCCGTTGCGGATCGCCGCGATGCCGGCGAGGACGTTGATCCAATAGTGCAGGGCGACGCCTTCGCCGATCTCGAATCCGTTGCGCTGATGCACCCAGCCCAGGTAGGCGCCGGCGATCGTCGCCTCGACGACGCTGGCGGTGTCGCCCTGGCCGTTGTGCGCGATGCCGAAGAGCAGCGACGATCCGGCGAGACCCCAGCCGTTGCCCCAGCGGGCGCTGAGATCGTTGTTGACGAAGCCGCGGAAGAACCCTTCCTCGCCGACCGCGGTGAATTCATTCGCGGTGACGTTGTAGGCGTGCAGGTCGCCCTTGCTGACGTCCTGGGCGCGGTAGATGCCGTACCCGCCCTTGCGCGACGCCGCCCAGGCCTGGAGGGCGAGCGGGATGAAGGTCGTCGGGCGCGACAGGAATTCCCAGGAGAACGGCGCGAGCGCGAGATCGGTGAGGGATTCCTTCGGCGCCGGAGTCCGGTAGCTGCGGTCGTCGCGCGCTCGCGCGTCGCGGTAGGCGGCGAAGGAGGAGTAGAGCGCGGTATCGGTGGCGAGGCGCAGGGCGAAATCGCGGCGGAGCGTCGTCTGGTTGATGAACTCGCGGTTGTTCGCGTCGTCGTAGCGCACGTCGTCGCTGAGGAAATCGGGCTTGCGCTGGTAGTACAGACCGGCCGACAGCGACAGCGCGAACACGCCGAAGTGCGCCGCGGCCTCTCCGTAGTCGCCGTTCATCGCCTGTCCGACGCCGGGAATGATCGCGCTCGCGACCGCGGGAAGCGCGGGCGAGGTTTGCGCGCGCGCCGCGGCGGGCCAGACGCCGAGCGCGCAGGCGAGCGCCATGGACATCAGCCCATATGCAGGCCGCGCGCGCACGGTGTGGGATCGATGGTCAACTAGGCGCGGATAATAAGCCTTTCGCGTTCCGTCTGGCGGGCCGGTGGCGGAATGTCGGGCGGGGCGTGCCGCGGCTCAGGGCGCGGCGCGCTTCCACACGTGGCGGCGGCGCGAGGCGAGCAGCGGCACCGCCTCGGCAATATATTTCTTGAAGTGCGCGGTCTGCTGGTGGGCGTCGAACGCCTTCTCGTCCGCATACACCTCGTAGAGCATCGCCTGCGTCCGGTCCTCCGGGTCGACGAGCACGTCGAACTGCCGGCAGCCCGGCTCCTTGCGCGAGCCGGCCGCGTTCTCGATCGCTTTTGCGATGAAGCTCTCGACGCTTTCGGGCTTGATGCGAAGATCGACCGACAGGACGAACATACCGGCTCCTTTTCGATGAGCGTTGGGGCGAGGCGGAATGATATGCCAAAGGAAGCGCCGCGGCGCTTGCCTCCTTCGCCGCTCTGAGTTTAAGCTCGCATCCATCCGCGTTCGGAACCGAAAGGAAGCGCCATGCGCAAGCTGCCGTTGGCTCTCGCCGCTTTCGTCTTCGCGATTCTTCTCGTCCCCGGCGCATCGGCCCAGATTCCGCCGGGCTCGATCGCGAGCAATGTGCGCGTGCTCGGCTACAGCGACGTCGACGGCCGGCCGCCCTTCAAGCTCTCGATCCGGCAGGCGAACGGCCGCTGGTACCTCTACGCGGGCCACCTCTGGCACCGCGGCTGGACCATCCTCGACGTGACCGATCCGGCGAAGCCCACGGTCGCGAATTTCATTCCCGGCCCGGAGAACACCTGGACGATCCAGATGGAGATCGGCGGGGACAAGATGATCACCGCGCTCGAGAAAATCGGGCAGGGATGGGGCGGGGACGACGCCAAGCCGAACGACGAGGGCGTGCTCGTCTGGAGCCTCGCCGATCCGCTGCGGCCGCAGCGGATCGGCCAGTACAAGACCGGCGGCAGCGGCACGCACCGCGACTTCTACTCGGGCGGTCGCACCATGCACCTCGCCGCGGGCATGCCGGGCTACAGCGGCAACATCTACGTGATCGTCGACATCTCAGATCCGGCGAAGCCCGTCGAGGCGGGCCGCTGGTGGGTGCCCGGGCAGCATACCGCGGGTGGCGAGAAGGGCGCCCGCGACGTCTCGCTGCACGGGCCGCCCTACGTCGAGGGCTCGCTCGCGTAT
>VBCH01000281.1 GCA_005884455.1 Betaproteobacteria bacterium | reverse complement strand
ATCGCCGGGCGCGAGGCGCCGTTCCGTCGGCGGATGCATTCCGCGCACCTCCCGGCCGCCTGAACCGAGAATCTGAAAGTTCTCGGGACAGCCGCGGGAGCGCAAGAAAGCTTCGACTTCCGCGACGAGCGCATATTCCGGCCGCCCGACGCGCGCCGCGTCGCGAAAAACGGCGTAGCCCTCGTCGGCGAGGACGGCGGCGTTGCGAAACGCGTCGATCTCGGCCGGCGACTTCCGCAGCATGAGGCGATCGAGCAGCGCCGTCGCCGGCGCGATGCTTGCGACGAGTGGCCCCATCGCAAGGCGATAAGGCACGGCGGCGCGCGGGGCGAGTGCGATCCGCCGCTTGCCGAGCCCCCGGATCGCGGTCTCGGTTTCTTCGATCGCAGAGAGCGACCATCTCACATCGAGTTCCGCCTGCTCCGAACGCAGGCGCGCGGCCTCGGCTGGGTGCTCGACGATGATCCGCGCCGGCCCCTCGCGGTCGATGAAGGCAAAGGCGTGCCCTTCGAGCGGGGTGATGTCGGCCGCAAAACGCAGATAGTCGCAGCGCCACGGATTCCCGGCGACGACCAGGATGTCGATGCCTTCATCCGCCATCGCCGAGGCGAGCCGCACGCGCCTCTCGGTACGTGCGCTTACGGAAGTCGCGCTCACTCCGGCTTCATGCCGCCCAGTTCGACGATGGACTTGTAACGCGCCGATTCCGACTTGAGGAAGCCCGCGGTTTCCGCGGGCGCAAGCCCGATCGCGACGTGGCCGAAGTCGCTGACGCGCTTGCGCACGCCCGGTTCCGCCAGCGCCGTCCGGAACTCTGCAGCGAGGCGCTCTATGATGCGTAAATTCGTGCCGCGGGGCGCCGCGAGCACCCACCAGTTGCCGCCGACCAGCTGCGGAAATCCCGCTTCGACCGTCGTCGGGACATCGGGCAGCTCGGCCATGCGCGCTCGCGCCATCACCGCGAGCACCCTGAGCTTGCCCGCCTTCACGGGCCCGATGATCCCGGTCAACGTGGGAAAAGCGACCTGGATATCGCCGGCGAGCAGCGCCTGCACCATGGGGGGCGTACCCTTGTACGGAACGTAGACCATCGAGTTTCCGGTCTGCTGTGAAAATGCAGCGCCGGTGAGATGCGCGGGCGAGCCGGAGCCTGGAGAGCCGTAGTTGAACTTGCCCGGACTCGCGCTCACGTATTCAGCCAGTTCCTTGAGCGATTTCGCGGGTACGTTCGTCCCGACCACCGCGAGCAGCGGGGCGTCGGCGAGCAGGGAGATCGGATCGAGCGCTGTCAGCGGGTCGAAACCGAGATTTCTGAACATGTGGGGCGTCACTGCATAGACGGCCGTCGGCCCGAGCAACAGGGTATAGCCGTCCGGCGCGGCGCGCACGACTTCGCCCGTGCCGATGGCGCCGTCGGCGCCCGGCTTGCTCTCCACGATAAAACGCTGGCCGAGATTCGCTTCGACGCCGGGGGATATTGTTCGGAATATGGCCTCCGAGACGCTTCCCGCGGCGAAAGGGATGACGACGCGAATGGGCTTGCTCGGCCACTCCTGGGCGAGGCCGGGCGAGGGCTCAAGCGCGAGCAAGCCGGCTGCGAGGAGTGCCAGAATATGCCTCACGCGGGGATTCTATATTGGGAAGGCCGATGTCCGGAGACAAGTTCGGCGTTTTGTTCGTGTGCACTGGAAACATCTGCCGCTCGCCCACGGCCGAAGCGATTTTCAGAAAGCTGGTTGCCGATGCAGGGATGTCGGAGACCGTGACGGCCGATTCTGCCGGCACGCACGGTTACCATGTTGGAGAGCCGCCGGACCCCAGGGCGCAGAAGGCCGCTGCGAAGCGCGGCTACAGTCTCAGTGCTCTGCGTGCGCGAAGGTTCGAGCCGGTCGATTTCCAGCGCTTCGATCTGATCCTCGCAATGGACGAAGATCACTACTCGATTCTCGCGGGCATGGCGCGGCCATCGGCCGACCACAAGTTGAAATTGATGATGTCCTACGCGCGGCGCTTCAAGGAGCGGGAAGTGCCCGATCCCTACTACGGCGGGCCGCAGGGGTTCGAGCGCGTGCTCGATATGCTCGAGGACGCAGCGAAGGGCTTGCTCGAGTCCCTGCGAAAGGACTGAGCCTGCCCTCCGGATTCAAACCTTCGGAGTCGGCGTTTCGTGCCCGGTCTCCACCTGAACCAGGGGCTCGTCGAGATCCGCAGGAGGCGGCCGGCGCTCCCGCTTGGCCGGCACGAATTTCTGCTCCGGCTCCATCGTTGGGGCGGCGCCGGAACGCGTCTGGACCAGCTCCAGCCCGCTCTCCTTGAGAGCGCGCTCGATTTCCGCCGGATCGGGCTCGCGCGGTGCGGCGGCCACCGGGGCCGGAGGAGTGGGCCTGGATTCGGGCTGAGGGTTCTCAGCCATCACCACTTCGTGCATCTGCTCGCGCTCAGCCGGGACCTGAATGGGCTGCGCCGCGAGTTGCTCCGCTGCAGGTGCCGATGACGGTCTTTCGGCCGGGGCGGAACCCGTTGCCGCGCGGTTTTCCTCGCTCCGGGGCGCGGACGGCGCAGGCCCGCGACGTTCACCCCGTTCGCCTCGATCGCGGCCGCCGCGACGGCGGCGCTTGCGATCGCGATCGCCTTCGCGCGGTTCAGGCGCTCCGGGGTGAGGGCTGGCGGGACGTCCGTGCTCCTGCGGGCGCTGCTGCTCCCGCGAATCGGGCCTTTCCGCACGCGCGCGATCCTGCCCCTCGGTGCGCTCGCTGCGCGGCGGCCTTTGGTCCCCGGATGGGCGGGAGTTGCGGTCCTGGCGGTCCGGGCGTTGCGGCCGCTCGCCGCGGTAATCGCGCCCGCGTCCCTGGCGCGGGTCCTGGCGGTCGCTGCGCCCGCGGAAACGGTCGCGGTCGCGGAATTCCGGCCGGGGCGCCTGCGGGTCGCGTTGCGGCGCTGCCGCCGGCTGAGCGACCGCCGGAGCGGAACCGTTGCCCTTGAACCAACCGAAGATGCGGCCCATGAAGCCCGGATGACGTTCGGCCGGGCGCGGCGCCTGGGGTCTGGGCTGCTGCGCGCTCACAGGCGCAGGCCGTTCCGGCGTGACGCCTTGCACGGCCGCTTGCTGGCGCGGAGGCCGCGCTTCCTGCGCGGCTGGTTCCTTGGCTTCTTCCTCGACCGGCGCGGTGACGAGGTTGTAGCTCGCCGGCAGGGCGTCGGATTGATTCAAATCGTCGTGTCGCAGGCGCTCCACCTTGTAGTTCGGCGTCTCGAGGTGGGTATTCGGGATCAGCACCACGTTGACTTTCAGCCGCGCTTCGATCGAATGGATGTCGGCGCGCTTTTCATTGAGCAGGAAGGTCGCGACGTCCACCGGCACCTGGGCGTGCACTGCGGCGCTGTTTTCCTTCATCGCTTCTTCCTGGATGATGCGCAGGATATGCAGCGCGGTGGATTCGGTGCCACGGATGTGGCCGGTGCCGTTGCAGCGTGGGCAGGTGATATTGCTGCCTTCTCCGAGCGAAGGGCGAAGGCGCTGGCGCGACAGCTCCATCAGGCCGAAACGCGAGATCTTGCCCATCTGCACCCGCGCGCGGTCGTAGCGCAGCGCCTCGCGCAGACGGTCCTCCACCTCGCGCTGGTTGCGCTGGTTTTCCATGTCGATGAAATCGATGACGATAAGGCCGCCGAGGTCGCGCAGCCGCAGCTGCCGCGCGATCTCGTCGGCCGCTTCGGCGTTGGTGTTGTACGCGGTCTGCTCGATGTCGTGCCCTTTTGTGGCGCGCGCCGAGTTGACGTCGATCGAAACGAGGGCTTCGGTGTGGTCGATCACGACCGCGCCTCCGGAAGGGAGCGACACCTGGCGCGAGTAGGCGGTCTCGATCTGATGCTCGATCTGGAAGCGCGAGA
>VBCH01000145.1 GCA_005884455.1 Betaproteobacteria bacterium | reverse complement strand
ACCCGATCGCAACCGAGCGCGAAGGCGCGAGCGTTTTCTTCAAGGATCCCGACGGCAAGCTGTTCCACACCTACTCGGCCTACGCGCGCGGCATCGACCTCGTGAACACCGCGTACAACTATCTCGACTGGGTGCCCAAGGGGCGCGACGAGAATGGCTCGCCGCTCGGCTGGGTCCGGCATCACGACAAATACAAGGAGTGATCCAGCAATACGCCCCTATTCCAGAAGTCTGTATTACTTCGGGGGCCGGTTCTTGGCTAGCAGTTCCTTGAGATCCGCGAAGGGAGCGTAGGTCGACGCGCGGCCACCGGCCGCGGGGCTGCTTCCCCGGCCAGCCGCTTCCAGATGCCGCTGGTGTTCGTTGTCGTGACAGTACAGACACAGCAGCTCCCAGTTGCTGCCGTCGGGCGGGTTGTTGTCGTGATTGTGGTCCCGGTGGTGGACGGTCAGCTCGCGCACGTTGGCGCGCGTGAACTCGCGGGCGCAGCGCCCACAGATCCAGGGGTAGATCTTCAGCGCCCGTTCCCTGTAGCCGCGCTCGCGCTTCTCGGCGGCGCGGCGGGCATCGGCGGCGATGCGGTCGAGCTTGCCAGGGTCGCTTGCGCTCATGCGTCAGCGGCGCCTCGGACGAAGCGATTCGATCATCGCGCGGAAGTCCTCGGGTGCTTCGCGCTCGAACGACATGCGCTGGCCCGTTCGCGGATGCACGAATCCGAGAACGCGTGCGTGGAGCATGGGCCGCGCCGATTCGATCTTTGGACCCGCGTAGTCGCGGATGTACACGCGTTCGCCGACCAGGGGATGGCCGAGCTCGGACAGGTGGATGCGAATCTGGTGCTGCCGCCCGGTTTCCAGGCGGCACTCGACCAGGGTCGCACCCGCGAGCGGAGAGATCGGTTGGACGTGCGTGACCGAACGCTTCGCCTCGGGCGGAATTCCGCCCCTGGGACGCCGGAAGTGCCCGTAGGAGCCGCGGATTCCGTCGCCGCGATCCGTGACCAGACGAGTTTCGATGCGCTTCGCGGCGACCTCGCCGTGCGCGATCGCATGATAGACGCGCTCGATGTCGTGCGCGCGGAACTGCGCCGCCAGGATGCGCTTCGCGTCCGCGGTGCGTGCGAACACGATCAGGCCGCTCGTGTCCTTGTCGAGACGGTGAACCACGCCGAGCGCGCGGTCGAAGCCGCGTCCGCGCATTCGCCGCAGCAAGGCTCGCGTGCAGTCGGCGAGCGTGTCCTTGTCGCCCGGCTCGTAGGCGACGCTCAGCATTCCTGCGGGCTTGTCGACGACGACGAGGTCGCGGTCGAAGTACGCGATCGCGCTCTCGGGCAGGGCGCCGTTGCGGAGCTTAGCCGCGCGTTCGTCGACGATCACCACCGCGCCGGGCGGAACGCGCAGGGCCGGGTCGAGGCACCGCTCGCCGTCCACCGTCACGCGCCCCTCGCTGCATAGATCACGCGCACGTGACCACGCGGCGCCCGTCTGCTCGCGCACGATCGCGGCGACGGTGGGCTCGGTCGGCCTCAAGAGCTAATCGAGCGGCTCGACCTTGACGATCGACGCGCCGTGGTTGCTGCCGATCCAGAGCGTGCCGGGGCTCTTCGAATCGTCTAGATAGACGCGGCGGATGTTGGTCGGGCGCGGGAGCATGTATTCGGTGTACTGGCCGCTCGCGATGTCGAGACGCGACACGCGGTCGGTCAGCATGGACCCCGTCCAGGCCTCGCCGTTGCGGCCGGCCACCGCGTCATAGGGCGCGCTCCACGGCGTCGGCACCTTCCACTCCGTGATGCGCTCGGTCCTGGGATCGAACATGCCGATGGCGTTGCCCTGATATTCGGCGAACCACAACCGGCCCTGGTGATCGACGCGCCCGCGCCGCGGGCGGGAGTCCGGGGTCGGGGTCAGGTAGATGCTCACGTTTTTCGTCTTGCCGTCGATCTTGACGATGTTGCCGGCGGCGAAGTCGAGCAGATAAGCGTTGTTCTGCGCGTCCGAGTGGATCCCGTAGGTGCCGATGCGCTTGCCGCTGCGCGGATCCTTGAAGGCCCCGAGGTTCTCCATCTTGTTGGAGACGAGATCGAGGCGGTAGATATGCCCGCCGTCTGAGTTCTTGATCCACACCTTGCTGTCCGAGGGGGTGCCTTCGATCGCGATGTGGCCGAGCTGGCCGGCATCCGTGTCCCATTCCTTGGGCGTCGACCACATCTGGAATTTCTCGGTCTTCCTGTCGAATTTCGCGATCGCGCTCTGGTACATCACACCCACCCAGGGGTTGTCGTCGCGGTCGAACTCGAGATCGAGCGTGCCTTCGGACCATCCCGGCTTGACCACGGGGATCGGATATTGCGTCACCTTGCCGGTCTTCGGGTCCATCTTGCCGAGGAACATCTGGCCGAAGTCGGAGTACCAGGCATTGCCCTCGCGATCGAGCATCACGTCGTGCGGCTGGATCAGTGGATTCGGCAGGTCGTATTCCGTGATGATCACGCGCGTGGACCTGCCCGTAAGCCGCGGCTGGGTTTTCAGCGGGAACGACCAGGTCTGCTGCTGGCTCAAGTTTACGCTGGCGAGCCATTCCGCGGTCTTCCTGCCGCTGCCGCCGCGCTGGACGTCGCGCGTCGCCGTGCCGGCGAGCCGCTGCGGCTTCAGCGGCGTGCTGCCGGGATAGTAAGCGGCCATGCGCTGGAAGATCTGCATGAAGCCGTCGGCATCGTACGCCGACTTCATGATGCGCTCGAGCGTGTGGCAGCCGTTGCAGTTGAGCAGGAAGCGCTTCTGCTCGTCCGTGCCCGGCATGCTCGACATCCATTCGGCATTGGTCAGGTGGGCGGAAAGATTTTTCACCTTCCTGAGCTTGATGTCGGTGCCGGCCACACTCCCGGCCGCGACGTCCGCGGCCCTGGCTCCGTCGATCTCGAAGCCCGCGGCGCGCGCCTTCAAGCTGTAGCGTCCGGGCTCGAGCCGCGCTGCCGGAAAAGCGAAGCGCCCTTGAGCGTCCGTGACGACGCTGATGCTGATCGTCGAGCCGTCCCGCTTGGCGCTGACGACGACGCCTTCCATCGCCCCTTCATCGGCGGAGCTGACCTGGCCGGCCAGCGCCACGGCCCCTTGAGCGTACGCGGCCGCCGTGAAAAGTGCGAAACAAGCGGCGGCTACGGTGCGGCAAATGACGGTATTCATCAGGTCTCTCCCTGGCGGCCGCATCGGACTCTAAGCCCGCGCGAGCGCGGCCTTCACCCGCTCCGGCGTGAGCGGGACGCGCCGCAGCCGCACGCCGGTCGCGTCGAAGAACGCGTTCGCCACCGCCGCCGGGATGACGCGGATCGACGGCTCGCCCGCCCCCGTGGGCGCAAGCTCCGGATGGTTGATCAGCACGACCTCGATGGTCTCGGGCGCGTCGCGGATCTCAAGGATCGGATAGCTCAGCCAGTCGACGCTGGTCACCTTCTCGCGATCGAAGCGCACCTCCTCGAAAAGCGTGCGCGACAGCCCCTGCACGACGTTGCCTTCGATGGTGTAGCGCAGCCCCTCGGGGTTGATGACGAGGCCGCAGTCGTGCGCGACCGTGAATTTCTTCCCCCAGATGCGCCCGCTCTTGCGCTCGACTTCGATCTCCGCGACCACCGCCACGATGGTGCCGTTGCGCTGCGCGTAGGCGATTCCGCGCCCGGACAGGGTGTCGCCCGAGCGGTCGGCGCGCGGCGCTTGCCGCGGCTGCCAGCCGGCTTTCTCGGCGGCCGCCTTGATGACCGCTGCGTCGCGCGGAGCGGTGACGTATTTAAGGCGGAATGCGACCGGGTCTTCGCCCGCCGCGGCGGCCAACTCGTCGATGAACTGCTCGCTGCCGAACTGGATCTGCGGCCCCACGGGATCGCGCAGGTGCGAGCTCCTGAGCGGCGAGCTGGCTTCGAGGAGCGGGGGGATCACTTCCCAGGCGAGCAGCTTGTTGTCGAAGCCGTAGGATTCGGCGGGCACGCCGAAGTCGAGGCTCGGTTTGGGCGGCAGGCCGATAGCCATGCCGGCGAGGCTGTCGCGCGGATCCGATTCGTTCGTATCGATGTTCCTGCGCGAGAAGCCCTTGGAAACGAACTCGTATCCGATCACTTTTCCCGAGGCATCGAGCGCAGCGCGGCCGCGGTGCACCGACGCCGGGCCCTTCGGGTCCCAGGCGATGCCGTCGTTCCTCATACCCTGCACGCGCACCGGGCGCCCCGTGAGCTTGGAGAGGAGCGCTGCATCGAGCGCCGCGTCGCCGGCGTCGTTGCGCCCGTAGGATCCGGGTCCGGTGACCCAGATGGCGCGCACTTTCTCGGGCGGCACGTCGAGGAGCCGCGCCACGCCGGTCTGGACGAAGTGCGGTTTTTGCGAGCCGGTCCAGACGGTGACGCTCGCGCTTCACCACGGGCGCCTTGCGGATGTGGTCGTAGATCTCCGCCATCGGCGGGAAGGGATCCTTCTTCGCCTCTTTCCAGGAGATCTTGAGCATGCGCGAGGCGCGCACAGCGTCCCACTCGTGATCGGCCACTACCGCGACGAAATCCTTCTCGCGGACCACGCGCGCGCCCTTCACCGCGCGGATCGAGCCCTCATCGACTCCGCCCACGGTGCAGGCGGCCCGCGAGCACCGGATCACCCGGGCGTGAAGCATCTTCGGGAGAGAGATATCGGTCACGTACTTCTCGGTACGGTAGACCTTCCCCGCAACGTCGCGGCGCGGGAGCGATTTCCCGACCACGCGGTATTCCGAAGGCGACTTCGGCTTTGCCTGGACCTTGATGTCCATGGGGTTGCCGATCTGCTTGTTCCACTCGACCTGATGGTGGAAGTGGCGGCCCCCGATCAGCTCGGCATAACTCGTTTTCTTCGCTGGATCCGAAACGGCAGCTACCATGCCGTCGTCGACGCGCAGCTGCTCGACCGGGAGCCCGAGCTTCTGCGAAGCGGACTGCACCAGCAGCCGGCGCGCTTCGGCCGCCGCGCTGCGCAAGGGGCGGGCGCCGGTCTGGATTCCGGTGCTGCCGGAGGCTCCTCCCTGGTTGCAGGTGAGCGCGGTATCGCCCATGACGACGTCGACTTTGGCGACGTCGACGTCGAGCTCGTCGGCGACGATCTGCGCGATCGCGATGTCCAGGGACTGGCCCATGTCCATCTTGCCGAAGAAGGCGGTGACGCGGCCGTTGGGCGCGATCGCCACCCAGGAATCGAGCTCGGTCGGCAGAAGCGGCGGCTTGCTTCCGGTCGAAACTGCGGCGGTTTGCGCGAGCGTCTCGCCGATGAAGGCCGGCCCGCCCGCGGAGACGACGAGCGCTCCGGAAGCCTTCAGGAACTCGCGGCGGGAAAGTGACAGATCGATGCGTGCGTTCATGTCATTCTCCTAGGCCATTTGCGTTTGGGCGCGCTTGATCGCGCGCATGATCGCCGCATGCGTCGCGCAGCGGCACTTGAGCCCGGCAAGCGCGTCCCGGATCTCGGCATCGGTCGCCTTCGGCTTCTTTTTCAGGAACGCCGCCGCGGTCATGATCCAGCCGTTGATGCAGTAGCCGCACTGCGGCACCTGCTCTTCGACGTAGGCGGCCTGCAGCGGATGCGGCTTTTCGGGGGTGCCGAGGCCCCGGAGCGTGGTCACCTTCCTTCCGGTCACGGCCGAGAGCGGCATCACGCAGGAGCGCACCGGCTCGCCGTCCAGATGCACGGTGCACGCGCCGCACTGCGCGAGTCCGCAGCCGAAGTGCGGATTGCTCATCCCGAGGTCGTTGCGCAGCGCGTACAGGAGCGGCATGCTCGGGTCGGCGTTGACCGTCACCGATCTTCCGTCGACGGCGAATTTGATGCTTGCCATGGAGCCTCCTTTGGATGTGCGGCCGGGTGGATCCGGGCCTGTCGATGTCGTGAAACTAGTGTAGACCCGGGGCGATGCTGGCGCAACGCAATAGCCGCCCTCTCCGCGGTGGTACGATACGCCGTTGATTTTGGCGAGGAGGAGTCGCAGCGGTGAAAACCGGCGCCCGCGAAACCGGGATCGACCTCGAGCGGTTCAGGCTGCGCGACTTTGTAGAGGATTTGCGACAGACGGGCGAGCTCGAAGTGAAGGCGGGAGCCGCGGAGCTCGCGGAGGTCGCCCCGGCGCTCGAGGGCAACGCCAAGGCGGTGCTGTTCGAGCGCGTCGGCCGCGAAGGCGCGCAGCTCGTCGGCAACGTCATGGGCAGCCGCGCGCGCCTGGCGCGCGCCTTCGGCGTCGCGCCCGGTCAGCTTCTCGCCGAAGTGCTTCGCCGCTTGCGTGCGACGCCACAAGTGGTCGAAGTGCCGCGGGAGTCGGCACCTGCGCAGGAAATCGTGCTCACCGGCGACAAGGCGGACCTGACCGCGTTGCCGGTCAACCTGCAGCACGGCATGGACGGCGGTCCCTACGTTTCCGCTTCGATCGATTTCGCCGTCGATCCCTCGAACGGCTGGACCAACGTCGGCGTGCGCCGCCTGATGCTGCGCGGCCGGCGCGAGGCCGGCGTCGATCTGAATTCGCCCTCCGACCTGCGCGCGCTCTACGAGGCGGCGACGAGGCAGGGGCAACGGCTGCCGGTCGCCTTCGTCGTCGGTTCGCACCCTGCCGACTACGTCGCCGCGGTGATGCGCCTGCCGGTGGACGAGCTGGGGCTCCTGGCGAGCCTGCGCGGCGCGCCGCTCGCGGTGATGAAGTGCGTCAGCTGCGATATCCGCGTTCCGGCCGACGCCGAATGGGTGCTCGAGGGGTATCTCGACGAGCGCGGTCACGTCGAGGCCGAAGGCCCCTACGGCGAGTTCCTCGGCTATTACGGCGGCGTGAAGCAGAATCCCGTGTTCCATCTCAGCGCCGTCACGCGGCGCCGCGACGCGCTCTTCCAGACCGCCACGATCGGCGGACGGAACCTCGCCCGCACCGATACGGCGCAGCTCAATGCGCTGCGCACCGAGGTGATGGTGTGGCGCGCCCTGGAGACGGCGGTGCGCGAGACGAAAGCCGTGTACGCGACGCCCGCCAGCGGCGGCATGTACAACTTGCGCATCGCCCTGCGCCAGCGCGTTCCGGGCGAGGCGCGCAACGCGATCGCCGCAGCCTTCGGCTGCCTCGCCAACGTGAAGCACGTGTTCGTCGTCGACCCGGACGTCGATATTTTTTCCGACGAGCAGATGGACTGGGCGCTCGCGACGCGCTTCCAGGCGGACCGCGACCTCGTGGTGCAGTCGGGCTTCCGCACCCTGCCGCTCGATCCTTCGCTCTCCGGGGCGCGGACCGGCGCCAAAGCGGGTTTCGATCTCACTTTGCCGTGGGCCGCGCCGGGCGGGGAGATCTCGATCGAACATCGGATCCCCGAGCCGCCGCGCTTCGAAGGCGGGCGTTTCCCCTCAGTCGAAGCAGCGCTCGCGGACGGACCGAAGACGTTCGAAGCGCTGATGGCGGCGCTTGCGAGCCGCGACGGGCGCGAGGTCGTGCTCGCGCTCGAAGCGCTGCGCGAAGCCGGGCGCCTGATCAGAGAGAAGGACGGCCGCTACGCGTTGAGACCGACCTAGTGCTGTCTCGATTTTTAGCGCCGAATTCGTGGCGTGCTCTTCTCGTCGCGGCATTGCTCGCTTCGACGGTGGGGGCTCTCCCCGCGGCCGCGCAGGAAACGCGTGTTCCGGGGACGGAGGCCCGCCGCATAGACGAACCCGTGTTCGGCGGGCAGATGGTCGTCTACGAGGCCGGCCGCGGCAATGCGCGCGAGATCCTGCTGGTGCACGGGATCGGCGATGAGGCGGCGCGCGATTTCCGCGACCATATCGCCTGGCTGCAGAAGTCTTTTCACGTCGTTGCCGTGGATCTGCCGGGCTTCGGGCAATCCGACAAGGCGAACGTCCTCTATTCGCCCGGCAACTACGCGCGCGTCCTCAAGCACGTGGCCGATCGCTTCCTGCGCGGCCCGTTCGTGCTCGTCGGGCATTCGATGGGCGCGGTGGTGTCGCTGCGCTACGCGGCGACGTATCCGGAGGACGTGCGACGCCTCGTCGTGATCGATGCGCCCGGTGTGCTGCATCGATATTCCGTCACCAGCCAGTACCTCGCGCACTTGGGACTGGAATTCGTGCCGCCCGCCGCCGAGCCGCTCGACTGGCTTACCAACCTCGCGCGCAAGCTCCTCGCGCCGCTCGAGCAGCTGCATCTCGACCCGCAATTCATCCTGTCGAGCCCGCAACTGCGCGAAACTTTGCTGGGTGCCGATCCCGCGAAGATCGCCGGCCTCGCCGTGGTGATTGAGGATCTTCGCCGGGAGTTGCCCAAGGTCCGCGCCGACACCCTGATCATATGGGGCGCGCAGGACACGCTCGCGCCGTCTCGCACCGGCAAAGTGCTCGCGCTGAAATTGCCGCGCGCGCAGTTGGCGGTGATCGAGCGCGCGGCACACGAGCCGATGCTCGAAGCGCCCGAGCGCTTTCGCGCGGCGCTCGAACCGTTCCTGGAGCACGGTCTGACGCCGGCGCCGGGCACCGCCGCTCCAATGGCGAAGCACGGCGACGCAAGCTGCCAGCGCGAGCGCAATCGGGTGTTCGAGGGCGAGTACTACAGCTTGTCGCTCGACGGTTGCCAGCGGGTCCAAATCCGCAACGCGCGCGTGCGCGAGCTGCGCATCGTCGATTCCACCGTCACCATAGACGACAGCCGCATCGGTGGCGGCGAGACTGGTCTCTACGCGCGCAACTCCACCATCGTCATGACCGGCGGGCGCGTCGAGGGAGACGTGGCGATTACGGCGTCGGAAAGCCGGCTCGATCTCGCCGCCGTCGAGGTCGAAGGGCGCGAGGCGGCAGTGACCGCGCCGCTGAGATCCTATGTCGTATTCTCACTCTGCCGGGTGCACAGCCCCCGCACCCGGGGTGAAGTGCACGAGTTCTACGCGGTCACCGCGAAGAACCCGCTGTAGACGTATTCCCCTACTGGCGCCCCTGCAGGGCGGCGATGCGCTCCTCGATCGGCGGGTGGCTGGAGAAAAGAGCCGCCCACCCTCGAGAGCCGTTCACGCCCGCCGTGGCAATCGACTGCGGCAGCGCACCCGGCTGCATGCTTCCGAGGCGGGTCAGCGCGCCAATCATCGGCCGCGGGGTGCCGAGGAGCCGCGCCGAGCCTGCGTCCGCGCGGAATTCGCGCTGGCGCGAGAACCAAAAGACGATGATCGAGGCCAGTATCCCGAACACGATCTGGCTGACGAACACCGTGATGTAATAACCCGGCCCGATGCCGCGCTCGGTGCGGAACACGGCCTTGTCCACGATGAAGCCCACGACGCGTGACAGAAAGAACACGAAGGTATTGAGCACGCCCTGGACGAGCGTGAGGGTCACCATGTCGCCGTTGGCGACGTGGGTGATCTCGTGGCCGAGCACCGCCTCGACCTCCTCGCGGCTCATCGATTCGAGCAAGCCGGTCGAGACCGCGACCAGCGAAGAATTCTTGAACGCGCCGGTCGCAAAGGCGTTCGGCTCGCCTTCGTACACGGCGACTTCGGGCATGCCGATTCCGGCCTTGTCGGCGAGACGCCGCACCGTGGCCACCAGCCACTGCTCGTGCGCGCCTTCGGGCGACGTTATGACGTGCGCGCCCGTGGACCACAGCGCGATTTGCTTGGAGAAAAGGAGCGATATGAACGAGCCGCCAAAACCCATCAGCAGCGAGAACCACAGGAGCGATTCGAGATCGAGGCCGCTCTGAGTGAGGAAGCGGTCCACGCCGAGCACGCTCGCCACGATCGACAGCAGCAGCACCACGGCCAAGTTGGTGGCGAGGAAGAGAACGATGCGTTTCATGGTAGCGGCAAGATGGGGTCGTAATCCGAGGATTTCAAGTTTGCGCGGATGGGCTCAGGCCCGCGATTGTATCCACAAAAACAGAAAGGCGGGGAGCTCCCGCCTTTCTGGCCCTGCGCGGCCCGTCAGGGCCGGTGCAACTTCAGCTCTTGGCTTCGGCCTTCTTGCCTTTGGCTTTCGCCTTTTTCTTGCCTTCCGACTTGGCGGTCTTCTTGCTCGTCGTTTTGGCGGGTGTCGCCGGGGTCGCGGATTGCGCGGGTGCCGCCGGCGTGGCGGGGGTCTGCGCTGCGACGTTGAGAGTCGTGCCTGCGAATGCGGCCAGCATCAGGACTGCGATCAGCTTTTTCATTTGGAACCTCGCTCAGAGTTGATGTCCATGGCTGCGGACATGTACTCGATAAACGCGAGCGTGCCGCCGGCGTTGACCCCGCGCCTCGAATGATCTGCAATTGTCGCCCGCGGGCGACAGCTCCCGCACTCCTCTCGTACAATTCGTAACAAATGCCCCGGAAAAAAATCACGCTCGGCTTCATCGGCGCGGGCCGCGTCGCAACCGGGCTCGCGTCCGGCTTCGCTCGCGCGGGAGTGAACGTCGTCGCTATCGCGAGCCGGAGAATCGCCTCGGCGCAAAGGCTCGCGAAGCGGGTTCGCGGGGCGCGGGCCTGCGCGCCGCAGGAGGTCGCGGACCGCACCGACATCGCGCTCCTCACCGTGCCCGACGATGCGATCGAAGCGGTCGCATCGAGCCTCAGGTGGCGCGCAGGCTCGGCCTGCGTGCACTGCAGCGGCGCCGCTGATCTCGACGTTCTGCGAAAAGCCGTCGCCGACGGCGCGCTCGCGGGAGGTTTTCATCCGCTGCACATGTTCGGAGAGGCAGGAGATCCCGGCGGGCTCGCGGGCTGCGCGATCGCGCTCGCGGGCCCCGATGCGCTCGTGCAAAGGCTGGCGCGGCTCGCGCGCGCCTTGCACGCAAAGCCGCTGCGCCTGCCCGAAGGCGGGCGCGCGCTGTATCACGCCGCTGCCAATTTCTCCGGCGCCTTCGTGATCGCGCTGATCCAGGAGGCCGTCGCGCTGTGGGGGAAGCTCGGCATCGCGGAGGCCGACGCGCTCGCCGCGCTCCTGCCCCTTTTGCGCGGCACCGCGGACAACGTGGAGAAGCTCGGCGCGGCGGGCGGCCTGGGCAGCGCGATCGCGCGCGGCGACGCGGGAACCATCCGCAGGCACCTCGACGTCCTCGCAAGGCAAGCGCCCGATTCGCTCGAGCTCTACCGCATCCTGAGCCTGCGCACCATTCCCCTCGCGCTCGCCAAGGGCACGCTCGAGCCCGCGGCGGCGAAGGAGATCTCCGCGCTCCTTGAGAAATCGATTCTGAAAAGGGTAGACTGACGATCGGGATGTTACGCGTCTACGGGGATCTGCAGTCCGGGAACTGCTACAAGGTGAAGCTGCTGCTCGCCCAGCTCGGGCGGCCGCACGAGTGGGTGCACCTGGACATTCTCGAGAAGCAGACGCGGACATCGGCCTTTCTTTCGAAGAACCCGAACGGCAAGATCCCACTACTCGAGATAGAGGAAGGGATCTACCTTCCGGAGTCGGACGCGATCCTCCACTATCTGGCGGAGGGAACGCCTTTGCTGCCTTCCGAGCGCCTGCTTCACGCGCAGGTCCTCCAGTGGCTCTTCTTCGAGCAGTACAGCCACGAGCCCTATATCGCGGTGGCGCGCTACATCGTCCGTTTCCTCGGCCGCCCGGAGAAATACGAGACCAAGCTCCAGGAGAAGATGGCGCCCGGGTACGCCGCGCTCGAGGTCATGGAGAAACATCTGGCGAGCCGCAGCTTCTTCGTGGCCGAGCGCTACACGATCGCCGACATCGGCCTCTATGCCTACACGCACGTAGCCCACGAAGGAGGCTTCGAGCTCTCGCGCTTTCCCGCCGTGAAGGCATGGCTAGCGCGCGTTCGGAGCCAACCCGGCCATATCACCATGAGCGGGGAGTAGCCAATGCCCGGCAAAAGGTCGAGGAGGGACGACCCAGTGCGGGTGCGCTATCGCGTGACGAAGTCTTTGCCGAAGTCGGAGGTGCTGCGCCTGTACCGGTCCGTCCAATGGTCTGCGGCAAGGAAACCCGATCGTCTTATGCGCGCCCTCAAGCGCTCGCATTGCGTTGTCTCGGCGTGGGTCAAGGGCTCGCTAGTCGGCCTGGGAAACGCCCTTTCGGACGGAAGCCTCGTCGTGTACTACCCGCATATGCTGGTGCTGCCCGAGTTCCAGGGCCGGGGCATCGGGCGGGAGCTGATGAAACGGCTGATGAAGCGGTATCGCGGATTTCACCAGCACATACTGATCGCCGAGGCGGAAGCGATCTCGTTCTACCGCAAGTGCGGGTTCAAGCGCGCGGGCAAGACCGATCCGATGTGGGTGTTTAAGGGAAGAGAGCACGGATAGCCCGCGCTACCTCGAGAGCGCCTTCGGCTGCGTCCTCGGCGCGGGCGGGCCGATTCCGCTCCGCAGGAATTCGAGCAGCTTGCCGAGCTGGCTCGAAGCTTGTCTGCGCACGCCTTCCACGTCGCAGCCGCTCCAGTCGTAGAAACCTTTGCCCGCCGAGAGCCCGGTGCGGCCGAGGGCGACCATCGTCTGGAGCATCGGATTGGGGGTCGCGTTGTGGAACAGCTTCGGCACGATCGACTCCTGGGCGTCGGCGTGGATCTTGAGGCCGCTGATGTCCTTCTGCTGGATGAGCCCGTTCAGGCACATGCGCGGCGCGAGCATTCTCCGCGCAGCGTGGTCGATGTCCTCGGCGGAGGCGACGCCCGCCTCGATCAGGTAATAGGCTTCGTGCAGGATCGCGTGCTGAAGGCGGTTGACGAGGAAGCCGACGATGGGCTTGTAGAGCACCACCGGCTCCTTGCCGGTTCGCCTGAGCGCGTCCGCCACGCGGTCCACTTCGGCGCGGGAGGTCGCGAGCCCCGCCATCACTTCGACGACCGGCGCGGTATCGGCCGGCATGAAGTAATGAATGCCGAGAAAGCGCTCGGGGCGCTTCATCTTGCGCGCGAGCTCGACCAGATCGAGTCCCGAGGTCCCGGTCGCGATCAGCGGCGCTTCGCCCGGATAGGCCGCCTCGACTTCGGCGTAGACGGCCTGCTTGACGGGAACGTCCTCGGGCACGAACTCGATGACGAGGTCCGGCGCCTCTTTCGGCAACTGTTCCACTACGCTCGTCGTCGCCGGCAACCCCTCGAGCTGTCCCGCGCGGCTGCTCTTCACGAGGGTTGCGAAGCCTGCGTCGGCGAATGTCTTCGCGACGCCGCGGCCCATGACGCCGTAGCCGTAGATCAGCACCGTTTTGATGGCTGTGCTCATGTCGCCGCTCCCTAGTTCGAGGCCCGCTGGTTACAAATTGTAATGCACGCAGGCATCCGGATTGCACTAAGCTTGTGCCTGGAAACGGAGCGCATATGGACCTGAAAATCTCATCGTGCACGGGATTCGCCCTTCCCGTCCTTCTCTTGTCCGTGGCCCTCGCCGCCTGCGGCGATAAGACGACGACAACCAATGCGGCGCCGACCGCGGTTACGCTCGCGAGGTACAACGCGACCGGTGCGACTGGTGCACCCGGCACGCCCGACACGGGTTTTGGCACACAGGGCGTCGTGATGACCGACGTCAATGCCTCCCAGGACGATATCGCTTTCGCGGTCGTCCTGCAGCCGGACGGCAAGATCATCGCGGTGGGCAGCAGCTTCACGGCCCCTGCGAGCATCATGGTGATCCGGTACAACGCGAACGGGACACTGGATTCGACGTTCGGCAGCAACGGCATCACGGTGACGAGCCTGCCTTCGGTCGATGCGAGCGCTTTCGCGGCGACCCTGGACCCCGACGGCAAGCTCCTGGTCGCCGGACGCAGCTC
>VBCH01000144.1 GCA_005884455.1 Betaproteobacteria bacterium | reverse complement strand
AGGTGCGAGGCCGCGCCCGTGCCCGAGGACCCGAAGCTGAGCTTTCCCGGGCTCGCTTTCGCGAGCGCGATCAGCCCGCGAATGTCGGAGGCCGCGACCTTGGGGTTGGCGGTGACGACATAGGGCGACGCCGAAACCAGCGAAACCGGAGCGAACTGGCCGACGTTCTTCTCGGTCAGCGATGCCGTCGAGCTCATGAGGAGCGTATGGCCGTCGGGCGCGGACTTGGCGACGAAGTCCGCGCCGATGTGGCCGCTCGCCCCGGGCCGGTTCTCGACCACGATGGCCTGCGCCCAGATTGCGGCGAGCCTCGGCTCCATGATGCGCGCGAGCGTATCGGCGCCCCCGCCCGGGGGGAACGGGACGACGATGTGAACCGGCTTCGAAGGAAATCCCTGGGAGAGCGCCCCGGCCGCGGAGAAAAGTAACGCAAGGCCCGCGAACGCGTCCCGGGCGCACCGCATCAGGGTGTCACCCGGAGCGCGGCCACAGCACGCCCTGGCTCTTCGGGACCGCGCCTATTCCCTTGTAGACGAATTTCTGCACGCGCTTGCCTTCGTAGGTCTCGGTCGTGTACAGGTTGCCCTTGGAATCGGAGGCGATGCTGTGCACGCCGTAGAACTGTCCGGGCTGGCGCCCGCCGTCGCCGAAGTTCGAGATCTCCTCCAGCGTCTCGCGCAGTATGATGCGCACCTTCTCGTTCTGGCCGTCGGCGAGAAACATGAACCTCTGCTCGCGATCCTTCGAGAACGCGATGTCCCAAGCCGAACCCGAGGCGAGGGTGTCCTTGGCATAGAACGCTTCCTTCACGAACTTTCCGTCCGGCTGGAATACCTGGACGCGGTCGCCTTGGCGGTCGCACACGTAGATGAGACCGTCGTTCGAGCGCTCGACGCAATGCACCGGATTGCGGAACTGCTTCGCCGGCGGTGCCTTCGGGTCGTAGTTGCCCATGGGAGCGTCGTCGGGCTTGTTGCCGTACGCGCCCCAGTAGCGCTTCATCTTGCCGGTATCGGCGTCGACCACGGCGACGCGCTTGTTGGTGTAGCCGTCGGCGATGTACGCTTCGTTGGTCTTGGGATCGACCCAGATCTTGGCCACGCGCCCGAAGTTCTCGAGGTCGTTGCTGCCGGCGTTCTTGCCGTAGCGGCCCAGCTGCATCAGGAACTTCCCTTCCTTAGTGAACTTGAGGACGTGGGCGTCACCCTTGCCGTTGCCGCCGAGCCACACATTGCCCTTGTAGTCGACGTGGACGCCGTGCGCCCCTTCCGGCCACTCGTAGCCGGGTCCCGGGCCGCCCCAGGATCTCACCAGGTTGCCGGCCGGGTCGAACACCAGGATGGGCGGGGCCGTGCGGCAGCACTCGGAGATGGGAGGCTTAAGCTCGAGCCCCTTTTCGTTGTCATGCAGCCCTCCCGCGCCGCGATGAATTACCCAGACGTTGTCCTGCTCGTCGACCCAGACCCCGATGGTCCAGCCGAGCAGCCAGTGATTCGGCAGGGGCTTCGGCCACAGGGGATCCACTTCGAACATCGGCGCCTGGACGGTGGGCCCCGAGGTGCCGGCCCTGTTTTCGAGCAGGGCCTGGCAGGCTGCGAGCGCGACAATTGCTGAAACGAACGCCGCGCCGACATAGAAATTGCGCTTACGCTCCACGCTTTTCATTGACTCTCCCTTTTCCGTTGTAAGCTCGAGCTGCCGCTATGCTCGACGCTGGGAAAACCGTTGTCAACACCCGAATGATCGTCTCGTGGGTGGCCGCGCTGATCTTCGTGATGCCGTCGCCCGCGGCCGCCCACGACATCCCGAACGACGTGACGGTGCATGCGTTCGTCAAGCCGCAGGGAGAGCGGCTGCATCTTCTCGTCCGCGTGCCGCTGAAAGCCATGCGCGACGTGGACTATCCGAGGCGCGGCGCGGGGCTGCTCGACCTCGCGCTCGCCGACGCGGCGCTGCGCAACGCAGCGACCCTGTGGATCGCCGACAGCGTCGAGCTGTACGAAAACGACGTCCGCCTCGGCTTGCCGCGGGTCGTCGATGCCCGCGTGTCGCTCGAGTCCGACAAGTCCTTCGCGTCCTACGAGCAGGCGCTCGCGCACCTCGCCGGCCCGCGGCTGCCGAGCAGCATGGAGCTGTACTGGGAACAGGGACTGCTCGATGTCCTGTTCGAGTATCCGATCGGCTCGGACCGTTCCGACTTCTCGATCCGGCCCCGGCTCGAGCGGCTCGGCCTGCGAACCACCGTCGCGCTCCGCTTTCTGCCCGCCGCCGGCGGCGTCCGCGCCTTCGACCTGCACGGGGATGCGGGCCTGGTCAGGCTGGCTCCGCGCTGGCACCAGGCCGCCTGGCGCTTCGTCGAATCCGGATTCTTCCACATACTGGAGGGGACCGACCATCTGCTGTTCCTGCTTTGCCTGGTGATACCGTTCCGGAAGTTCGGGCAGCTCGTCCTGCTGGTCACCTCTTTTACAGTCGCGCACTCGATCACCCTTATCGCTTCCGCGTACGATCTGGGGCCCGATGCGCTATGGTTTCCGCCGCTCATCGAAACGCTGATCGCGATTTCCATCTTGTACATGGCGATCGAGAACGTCCTCGGCAGCAACGTGGGGCGCCGTTGGTTGATCACCTTCGGGTTCGGGCTGGTCCACGGGTTCGCTTTCTCGTTTGCGCTCCGCGAGACGCTGCAATTCGCCGGATCCCATCTGTTGACGTCGCTCCTGTCGTTCAATCTCGGTGTCGAGCTCGGTCAGCTGCTCGTGCTCGCGCTCCTAGTCCCCGCGCTGGAAGTCCTGTTCCGCTTCCTGGTCGCGGAGCGCCTGGGAACCATCGTTCTGTCGGTGCTGGTGGGCCACACGGCCTGGCACTGGATGACCGAGCGCGCGGAACGCTTGGGCAAGTTCCCGTGGCCGGCGCTCGACGCCTCGTCGCTGGCAGTCGCCACCCGTTGGCTCATGGGCGTGCTCATCGTCGCGGGCCTCGCCTGGTTCGCGCGCGGCGCGTTGCGCGAGCGGGCGCGACGCCGGCAGCAGCGATCGACCCCGGTCCCCAAGTAAAGGCTACACTTACGGAGGAAGAGCCCATCGGGGCCGGCAGGAAGGGGTAGTCATGACCAAGCGAAAGAAAGCCAACGGGTACGCGCGGCCGGTCAGAACGAAGCGCGACTACGAACGCGCGGCTAGCGTCGCCAAGCGCCTCTCCAATCAGGCGGACAGGGATTCCGCCGCCGAGCTGCGCCTGCAATCGCTGCTCCGGCAGCTGGACAAGTTCGACGATCTGGAGGAGGAGGCGGGCGGGGACGACCCGGAGGACTATCCCTATTCGGGACCCCGCAGGCGCTGGTCGGACAACGAATCCGGAGAGAACTGAGGCTCAGCCCAGCTTGCGGCTCTTCGCGTTCCAGTTCCGTTCGAGGTTCTCGATCAGCGCCGGGCTGAAGTGGCAGTAGGCCTGCTCGAGCGCATACAGGGCGAAATAGTTCCGGAACAGATCGAACGGCTCCTGCGCGATGCGCAGCGCCCGCCGGTTCGCGCTGGCGCTGACCACGCCCGAACCGGTCAGGCTTTCGACGACGCGTTCGATCGCGCCGTCCATGTCGCCTCCCGCGACGACCTCGTCGCAGATCAGCCGCCCCTCCGCGCTGTCGCAGTCGAACCGGCGCTCGGCCATGATCGCCTGGCGCGCGATGCGATCTCCGGTGAAGCGCGGCAGACGAAGGTTGGCCGCGCCCGGGATGATGCCCTCCTTGCGCGCGGGCAGGCTCATGAACGCGTCCTGCGCCGCGAGCACGTAGTCCATGACGAGCAAGTACTGGCAGTGCCCGCCGATGGCGAATCCTTCCACCACGGCGATCCAGGGCTTCTCCCGCGTGTTCCCGGTGACGTCGTCCGGCGCGGCTTCGGGCCGCGCCAAGCCGCGATAGATCTTGTTCACGATTCCCAGGTCGCGCTGCAGGTACCAGATGAACGGCACCTTGCCGTGGTAGAGATGCGTGAGGTTGATTCCGCTCGTCCTCGGCGTTCAGGTGGCGCGGGTTCTTCTGGATCACGTGCGCGGCCTTGCCCTTGCGGACGACTTCCGCCGCGCCGAGATCGACGCGAGCGTTCCTTGCCAGCTCCGGCAGCCGTTCGGCGGTTCCCGCGTGGGGCAGCAGCATCGCGTGGCAGAGATGGCGCCCGGCGTTCGGATTCGCGAGCACGGCCGAAACGAAGATCCCCTGATCGATCTCGAGCCCCTCCTTGTCGCGCTGCAGGAACGCAGACTCGGCTGCAACCTGCGCTCGAGTCGGAGCGAGCCCCGGCACGAGCGATGCGGCGTCGTAGACGAGCTGCTCCACCCGGATGAAGCGCGAGCGATTCTGCGTGAGCCGGTCGTAGACGGCTTCGACGTGGGCGGAGAGAAAGCGGCCGCGCGCGTCGCGCGCCGCCTGCTTGATTCTCTCGGCCGCCTGCGCCTGCTCCGCGTTGCGCGCGGGCTTGGCGGGCAGGCGCGCGAGCAGCGCCGCGCTGCTCTCCCAGAATCGCGAGTAGCGCACGCAGTCGCCGGTAAAATCGCCGGTGTCGCGCGGCGGTTCCTCTCGAGCGGATGCTTCAGTGAGCGTCAAGTTTTGGGCCGCCTGTCGATGACGCGAACCGCCTTGCCTTGCGAGCGCTGCACGGTGCCCGGTTCGACGACGCGCACCTTGGTGCTCACGCCGATGTATCCCTTGATGCTCCGTTCGACGTCCTGTTCAACGGCCACTTTGGCTTCCGCCAGCATTTCCACCCTGCGCTCGACCAGCACATCGAGATCGTCCAGGTGTCCGTCGCGGCGCACCTCGAGCACGTAGTGCGGCGAGAGTCTGTCGTTCTTCAGCAGGATCTCCTCGATCTGAGAGGGGAATACGTTGACGCCGCGGATGATCAGCATGTCGTCGCTGCGCCCGGTGACGCGCTCCATGCGGCGCATGCTGCGCGCGGTGCCCGGCGAAAGGCGCGTGAGATCGCGCGTGCGGAAACGGATCACCGGCATCCCGATCTTGGTGAGCGAGGTGAGGACCAGCTCGCCGTCCTGCCCGTCCGGGAGCACCGCTCCGTTTTGCGGATCGATGATCTCGGGATAGAAGTGGTCCTCCCAGATCGTCAGCCCGTCGCGGGTATCGACGTGCTCGCTTGCGACTCCCGGCCCGATCACCTCCGAGAGGCCGTAGTGGTTCAGCGCGGCGAGGCCGAGGCGCCTCTCGATCTCATCGCGCATGCTCTCGGTCCACGGTTCTGCCCCGAAGATCCCGACGCGCGCCGAGCACTGCGCCGGGTCGAGGCCCTGGCGCGCGAACTCGTCGGCGATCACCAGCGCATAGGATGGCGTGCACATGAGGATGCCGGGCTTGAAGTCGCGCATCAGCTGCACCTGGCGCTCGGTCATGCCCCCGCTCACCGGGACGACGGTCGCGCCCAGCGCTTCGGCGCCGTAGTGCGCGCCCAGGCCGCCCGTGAAAAGGCCGTAGCCGTAGGCCACGTGAACGATGTCGGTGGACCGACCGCCGGCGGCGCGAATCGAGCGCGCCATCACCGCCGACCAGGTGTCGATGTCCTCCTTCGTGTAGCCGACGACCGTGGGCTTGCCGGTGGTGCCGCTGGAGGCGTGCACGCGCACGATTCTGTCCATGGGCACCGCGAACATTCCGAAAGGATAGCTGGCGCGCAGGTCGGCCTTGGTGGTGAACGGAAACTTGGCGAGGTCCGCGAGCTCCTTCAGATCGCCGGGATGAACGCCCGCGGCCTCGAAGGCCTTGCGGTAGTGCGGCACATTTTCGTACGCGTGCTTTAGGCTCCAGCGCAGCCGCTCGCGCTGCAAGGCGCGCAGTTCATCGGCGCTCGCCTTCTCGATCGGCTCGGGTTGATCCATTGCGCGCATCATTTCATGAATCCCGGCAGCCAGGTGGCGATCGAGGGAAAGGCGACGACGATCGCGAGCAGCGCGACGAGCGCCACGTTGAAAGGGAGCACGCCGCGGAACACCGTGCCTATCGTCAGGTGGCGCAGCAGGCTCTTCACGACGAAGATGTTCATCCCCACCGGCGGGCTGATCAGGCCGATCTGCACGACGATCACGATGATGATGCCGAACCAGACGGCGTCGAAGCCGAGCGCCGTGACGACCGGAAAGAACAGCGGCACCGTGAGCAGGATCATCGACAGCTCCTCCATCGCGGTGCCGAGCACCACGTAGACCGCACAGATCGCCACGACCACCAGAATCGGGTGAACGGCGAACTGGGTGACGAAGCCTTTCAGGTCCGAGGGCATCGTGGTGTAGTTGACGAAGTTCGCGAAGATGAGCGCGCCGATCAGGATCATGAACAGCATCGAGGTCGTGCGCACGCTCTCGATCAGGACCTCGACGAAGGTCCTCCAGCCGAGCGCGCGGCGCGCCAGCGCGAACACGAGCGCGCCTCCGGCGCCGATTCCCGCGCCCTCGGTCGCAGTGAACACGCCGGCGTAGATTCCGCCGATGACGACGATGAACAGCAAGACCACCGGCCAGACGTGCCTGATCGCCTCGAGGCGCGCGGGCCAGGAGCTGCGTTCGCCCGGCGGGCCGGCCAGCGGATCGCGCCGGGTCATCCACGCGACGGCGAGGCAGAGGAGCGCCGTCGCGACGATGCCCGGGAAAATGCCCGCCGCGAAGAGCTTGCCGATATTGGTCTCGGTCATGATGCCGTAGATCACCATGATCACCGAAGGCGGGATCAGGATGCCGAGCGTGCCGCCCGCGGCGATGGAACCGGAGGCGAGCGTGTCCTTGTAGCCGAACTTGCGCATCGACGGGTACGCCACTTTGGCGAAGGTCGCGGCGGTGGCGATCGAAGAGCCGCAGATCGCCCCGAACCCCGCGCAGGCGACGATGGTGGACATGGCGAGGCCGCCGCGTTTGTGGCCGAGGAAGGTGTAGGCGGCGTGGTAGAGCTCCTCGGACATGCGCGCACGCACCACGAAATTGCCCATGAGGATGAAGAGCGGGATCACCGACAGCGTATACGCGAGGCCGGTCTCGTAGGTGGTCTGCGCGATCATCGACGCCGCCGCGCCGAAATTGACTTTCCAGGCGAAGCCGAAGAAGCCCACGATCCCCATGGCGAAGGCCATCGGGACGCGCATAAAGGCGAGCAGCAGGAAGGCGGCGAGCCCGAGCAGCCCCTCGGTCATGCGAGCGGCCCCTCTGCCTCGCCGGGAATGTGGCGCTGCGGCCGGCGGAACAAGGTGACGAGGAGAGCCGCAGCCGTGAGCCCCATCAGGAGGGCCATCGCGTAGGTGAGCCAGGCGAGCCTGAACTGCAGCTGCGAGGTGGTCTCGCCCGCGCGCTGGAGATCCTCGGCGCGCAGCCACAGCCGCCAGGCAAGGCAGCCGGTGCAGGCCGCACCGATGAGCGATGCGAGCGCGTGCTGGATGCGGAACAGCCACTCCGGCGTCACCGGATCGAACAGGTCGACCGTGATGTGGTCGCCGCGGAGCGTCACGAGCGGCAGCCCCGCGAAGATCAGCGCGGCGAGCAGCACCTCGGTGAGCTCGAAGCCGCCCGTGACGGGCTTGTTGAGGAAGTAGCGCCCGACGACGTCGGCGCAGGTGAGCAGCATCAGGCAGAGCATCAGCACCGCGGCGACATGGCCGAGCGCGGACACGACCGCGCGCTCGAACCTGTCGAGCGGCTGGCGGGATCTCACGCGAGCTCGCGGCGCCGCGGTTGCACGCCGACTATTTCTTCTCCAGCGCCGCGATCTCGGCGCGCAGCGCCTTCAGCACCGCCGCCCCGTCGATGCCCTTGGGCCTCGCCTTCTTCTCGATCCATTCGCGCTCGAGCGGGTCGGTCTTCGCCTTGATCTCGGCGCGGAACTGAGCGCTCGCTATGACGATCGGGATCTTGGCCTCGCGCACCGCCGCCTCGCCTCTCGCGTCGGCCGCGTCCCAGGCGCGGCCGGAGCGTCGCGCGAGCGCCTCGCCCAGGAGCGGCCGGATCGCCTTGCGGTCGGCCTCCGGGATCTGACTCCACTTCGCCGGATTCGCGATCCACGCGAAGCTCACGTTGTACAGGCCGCCTGGAACGTAGGTGACGTGCTTGATGAGCGGAACGAGCTTGAACGACAGCGGCGATTCCTTCGGGAAGAACAGGCCGTCGGCGACGCCGGTGGAGAGCAGCTCGTAGCTCTCGGGGGCGGGCTTGAGCATCGGCACCGCGCCCAGTTTCTTGGCGATCTCGTTCACCAGGCCGCCGCCGACGCGGATCTTCAGCCCGTCGAGATCCCTGAGCGCGCCGATCGAGCGCTTGGTGTTGTACATCTGTCCCGGGCCGTGGGTAAACACCGAAAGCAGCACTACGCCACTGTGCTCGTCCGCCCCGGCGAGCATATGCGCGTAGATGCGCTGATAGGCGACCGCCATGGCCTCGGCGGTGTCGCCCATGAACGGGAATTCGGGTGCGTCGGTCAGGGCGAAGCGGCCCGGCGTGTAGCCGTGCGTGACGAAGGAGAGGTCCATCAGACCGTCCTTCACGCCGTCGAAAGTCTGCACCGCCCCGACGGGCGCCTTGGGCAGGATGTTGCATTTCACGCGGCCCGCGGTCGCCTTCTCGATGTCGGCGCAGAAGGGCACGAGCATGGTCGCGGTGATCGGGTGCCCGGGGGGAACCCAAGAGCTCGCGTTGAGCACCACTTGCGCGCCGGCCGCCGAAGACAGCGCGACCAGCATGAGCCCACCCAGAATCTCCTTCATAGCTCCCTCCGACATGAAATTATGTTGCATGCGCCTCGGAACGACCGGATCAAGAATAGCAGGAGACCGCGGCTATTTCTCCTTCTGCAGAGCGGCGATCTCGGCGCGCAGCGCCTTGAGCACCGCTTCCCCGTCCACGCCCTTCGGCTTCGCCTTCTTCTCGATCCACTCGCGCTCGAGCGGCTCGGCCCTCGCCCTGATTTCGGCGATCAGCTGCGGGCCGGCGATGACGATCGGGATCTTCGCCTCGCGCACCGCCGCCTCGCCCCTGGCGTCGGCGGCGTCCCAGGCCAGCCCCGAGCGGCGCGCGAGCGCCTCGCCGAGCAGCGGCTCGATCAGCTTGCGGTCGGCCGCGGAGATCCGGTTCCATTTCGTCGGGTTCGCAACCCAGGCGAAGGTGACGTTGTACAGGCCTCCCGGCACGTAGGTGACGTGCCGGATGAGCGGCACGAGCTTGAACGACATAGGCGAATCCTTCGGGAAGAACACGCCGTCGGCGATGCCCGAGGAGAGCAGCTCGTAGCTCTCGGTCGCGCTCTTGAGCATCGGCACCGCGCCCAGGTTCCTGGCGAGGTCGTTCCCTACCCCTCCGCCGACGCGAATCTTCAGTCCCTCCAGATCCGCGATCGTCCTGACGGCGCGGCGCGTGTTGTAGATCTGTCCCGGACCGTGGGTGAACACCGAAAGGAGCACGAGATTCCCGTGCTCGTTCGTCCTCGCCAGCACGCGCTCGTGGATACGCTGGAACGCGACGGAGGTGATCTCGGCCGTGTCGCCCATGAAGGGGAACTCCGCGGCGTCGGTGAGCGCGAACCGGCCGGGGGTATACCCGTGGGTGATGAACGACAGGTCCATCAGGCCGTCCTTGATCCCATCGAGAGTCTGCACCGCGCCCACGGGCGCCTTAGGCAGGATGTTGCACCTCACGCGGGCCCGGGTGACCTTTTCGATGTCGGCGCAGAATGGCACGAGCATGCCCGCGGTCAGGGGATGCGCGGGCGGGGCCGAGGAGCTCGCGTTGAGCACCACTTGCGCGAACGCCGGCGCGCACGCGAGGAACGCGAGCGCGGCTCCGAGCGCCGGCTTCACGATCCGCTAGAACCGCAGGCCGGGCCAGGCCGCGCCGCCCGCGAGTCCCAAGATGTACATCCAGCCGAACAGCCGGTTGTGGACGAGGCAGGCGCGGTGGTACCACAGGGGCCAGCCGACGTAGCCCTCGGGAGCCGCCGGCGGACGCGGGCGGCTCATGAGCTTCACCGCCCGCCAGGCGCGCGGGAGCGCGACGACGATCACCGCGGCGAATGGCGTGAGCAGGCCGAGGACGATCAACGCCGCCGTGGCGGCGTAGATCAGAGCGACGGTCGCGACGTTGAGCGCCCGGGCCACGCGCTCGCCGAGAAGCACCGGAAGCGTCCGGATTCCCTTTCCTCTGTCGAAGTCCATCTGGTCGATGTGCTTGCCGACGAGGATCGACATTACGCCCAGGCCGTAGGGAACCGATGCCCAGAACGCCGCGGACGAAATTTCTCCGGCGATCATCGCGTAGCCGCCGCCGATCATGAGCGGCCCCCAGACCAGGAACACCGCCGGCTCGCCCAGGCCGATGCTCTTCAAGGGCACCGGCGCCGCGTCGTAGAGGAACAGGAGCGCGATCCCCGCGGCGGCGAAGGACGCGGCCGTCAAGCCGCGCTCGACGATGAAGAAAGCGAGGATCGAAAGGCCGATCGCGGAGATGACGGCGAGCCCGATAAGCAGCGTGCGCGCCTCGAGCACGCCGCTCGCGAGCGGGTGCACCGTGTAGCGCATCCGCGGCGAGTCCGGCGTGTCGTGGCCGCGCTTGTAGCCGAAATAGTCGTTGGAGAGATTGCTGATCATGTGCGCGGAGACGAAACCCGCGAGCACGAGGATGAACGCGATCGGGTCGAAGCGCCGCGCGGCGAGCGCGAGCAGCCCGGCGATGATCGCCGCCTGCGCGGAGATGACGAGGATGACGCTGCGCGCCGAATAGAGAAACTTCGACGCGGCGTCCAGATGCCGAACTTCCTCGACCCCCGGACGATAGAAGCCGGCGAAGGCGCCGAGCCACAGGGCGAGCTTCGACCGGCTGGCTGCAGACCCCTCGCTCATGCGCCCCTCAAGAAGTGATATCGTATTGTGCGACATCCGGACCCAATATTGGACTTTGGTCCAATTGAGCGGCGCTCCGGCAGATCACTACTATCCCGGGACGGCTCGCCAAGAGGCGGCCCAGAGAAAAGCAAGAATTCGCGGCACTTTAAGCGGGGAGCAGGGTGCATGAGGCGGCATCTCGGGATTGAGGCTCCGGCACTCCATGCCGTACTCATGGCCGCGTGGCTGTGCCTTCCCGCGTGCGCCCTCGCCCAATCCCCGTCCGCCGAGGACATCAGCAGCGGCAAGTACTGCGCCAACTGTCACGCCAACGCGCATCTCATCTGGGCGGGCAAGCACGGCACCAAGGCCGACAGCCGCGCGCCCGTCAGCGTCGGCTGCATGATGTGCCACGGCGACCCGGCCGAGCACGTCAAGAGCCCCGCCAATCCCATGCCGCGGCGCTTCAGCAAGATGGCCTCCGCGGAGAAGAACGAGGTCTGCCTGACCTGCCATCAAGGCCGCACCCGCGTCCACTGGCAGGGCAGCAAGCACGAGCGCAACGACGTCTCGTGCTCGTCCTGCCACCAGCTGCACGCCGCGAGCGACCCGGTGCGCGACAAGCTCACCCAGACCGACGTGTGCTTCGCCTGCCACAAGGACATCCGGCCGATGATCAACCGGCCCTCGCGCCACCCGATCCGCGAAGGCATGGTGTCGTGCTCGGACTGCCACAACGCGCACGGCTCGGTCGGTCCCAGCATGGTGGTGCGCGACAACGTCAACGACACCTGCTACATGTGCCACATGGAGAAGCGCGGCCCCTTCGTGCGCACCCACCAGCCGGTGCAGGAGGACTGCAGCATCTGCCACAACCCGCACGGGACGACCAACCCGAACCTGCTCAAGCTGCGCCAGCCGTTCCTCTGCCAGCAGTGCCACGAGCCGACGAGCCACCGCGGCACCGCCGGCTCGCTTGCCGGCACGAGCTCCGCCGCGAACACGGTCGCGCGCGGCTGCGTGAACTGCCACACCAACATCCACGGCACGAACAACCCGACCGACCTCAACAACGAGCGGACTTTCAGGCGATAGGACCATGAAAACGCAGGCTGCGCTCAGGATGACCGGAATCGCCGCGGCGATGCTCGCGGCGTTCGGGAGCGCGCGCGCCCAGCAGGTCGAGCCGCTCGCGCCCTCGGCGCTCAACACCGAGGCGAGCTCGGTCAGCCTCGGGGTCGGGCTCACCCCGAACGACGGGCGCCGCTTCGGCGAGTACAACGGCATCACCCGCGACGGCGCCTACGGGCTGATCGACTTCAACTCGGTCAAGCGCGACGACGAGACGGGAACGTGGACCCAGCTCACCGGCCGCAACGTCGCGCTGGACAACGCGCAGCTCCGCTTCGAGCAGTCGCGCCAGGGGGACTGGGGCTACTTCATCGACTACGCCCGGATCCCGCGCTTCGAGCCCTTCGTGATCACGACGGGAGTCACGGGGATCGGCACGCCCAACGTGACCGTTCCCGTGACCCCCAGCGCCACAGGCATCGCCGAGCTCAGCACGCGGCGCGACCGCCTGGACGTCGGAGGCGAGAAGTTCTTCGCCGGCAACTGGGACGTGCAGCTGAGCTTCCGCAACGAGCAGAAGAACGGCGCGCGCGTGTTCGCCCGGGGCACCACAAGCCCGGCGTTCGAATTCACCCCGGAGCCGATCGACTCGGTCACCCGCCTGATCGAGGCGAAGCTCAACTACACGACTTCGGCGCTGCAGCTCTCGGGCGGATACTACGGGACTTTCTACAACAACAACCAGTCGAACGGCCTGAACATCATCGGTGGGAACGCCGGGCTCGCGAGCTTCACGCCGATCGCGCTGCCGCCGGACAACCAGGCCCACCAGCTCTACCTGACGGGCGGCTACAACTTCGCGCAGAGCACGCGCGGCAACTTCAAGGTCGCCTACACCAAGGCGACGCAGACCGACGCCTTCATCTCCCCGGTCAACCCTCCCCAGGCCGCGGGGACCGGAGACAACCTCGAAGGCCGGGTCGACACGACGCTCGTCCAGGCGGGGATCGTCTCGAGCCCCATGCCCAAGCTGACCCTGAGGGGGGACCTGCGCTACGAAGACCGCGACGACAAGACCCCGGTGCGCGTCTTCTTCAGCGGGACCTCGCCGACCTCGACCTCGAACGGCGAGAACGAGCCGCGCTCGATACGGACCAGCAGCGCCAAGGCCGAGGCGAGCTACGCGCTCCCCGCGAGCTTCCGGTTGACCGCAGGGATCGGCTGGGAGGAGAAGAAGCGCAATGTCTCGGCCGTGCGCGTGGTCAGCGCGCGCGAGACGACCGACGAGCTCTCGTACCGGCTCGAGCTGCGCCGGATGATGCGGGCCACGGCGATCTGGAACCCGACCGATCCGCTGACCCTGACGCTCTACGTCGAGACGGCTTCGGACGACTATTCGCACCGCGACAACTCCAACGTCGGCCCGCAAAAGGGCGCGGCCGACAACTACTCGCTCGACGTCGCGTACGCCTTCAGCGACCGCTGGCAGGCCAACGCCTGGTACACGAAGTACGACGCGCGTGCGGAGCAGTCGAGCGGGGTGAGCCCGGTCTTCAGCGCCAAGCTGAAAAACCTCAGCGACAACTTCGGCCTGGGCATGCGCGGCAAGCCACTGGAGGCGGTGCAGGTCGGCGCCGATTTCAGCTATTCGAACATCCGGGATGTGTTCGACCAGCAGACCCTGGTCGGCGCTCCGGTCGCGACGATCCCGGACGTCAACACCAAGCTGACCCGGCTCAACGTGTTCGGGAGGTACGCCATCGACAAGGCGTCGGGCGTCCGCCTCGACTACATCTACGACCGCTACACCACCAACGACTGGCTCTGGTCGACCTGGACGTACACCGACGGCACGACCCTGAGCGAGAACCAGAAGCAGACGGTGAACTTTTTCGCGGCGTCGTACTATTTTAGGTTCTAGGAATGCGGTAGGATTTGCAGCCCTTTCCCAACTTTCGAACGAGGCACTCAATGAAGGCAATACGATTCGTCGTTGCAGTCGGCTGCGCCCTGGCGGCCGGGTCGGTGTTCGCCCAGTCAGGCGCGGACGTGGTCAAGTCCAAGGGCTGCCTCAACTGCCACGCGGTCGACGCGAAGAAGGTCGGTCCCTCGTTCAAGGACATCGCCGCGAAGAAGGGCGACCAAGCCGCCCTCGTCGCCAAGCTCAAGGACGGCAAAGGCCATCCCAAGGTCGCAGCCTCCGACGCCGAGCTCAAGGCGGCCGTCGGCTACGTGCTGTCCACGAAGTAGCCGGCCAGCATGGCCGATATGCAGCCAAGCGGCGGCTGGTGGTCGCGTTTGTTCTCGCCCAGCGCGCGCTACTCGGTCTTCACCCTGCTCGTCGCCGGCATCGTGCTCGGCGTGGTCGGACTGCTGACCTTCGACTACACCCTGCACGCCACCAGCACCAACGAGTTCTGCAGCAGCTGCCACGCCAACGACGCGGCGAAGGAGTGGCGCGAATCAAAGCACTACAACAACCGCGTCGGGTTCGTCGCCGGCTGCTCCGACTGCCACCTGCCGCGCGAGTTCGTGCCCAAGATGGTGCGCAAGGTCAAGGCGGCGAAGGAGGTCTGGAACCACTTTGCCGGCAAGATCGACACGCCGGAGAAATACGAGGCGCACCGCAAGGAGATGGCCGAGAACGAGTGGGCGCGCATGAAAGGCAACGGCGCGCAGGAGTGCCGCAACTGCCACAGCCCCGCGCAAAGCACCGACAAGGACAAGGCGGAGATGCACAAGGGCGCGCTGTCGGGCGGAGCGATCTGCATCGACTGCCACAAGGGCGTCGCGCACAAGACGCCCGGCTAGTGCCCCGCGCCGGGTGAGACGATGTAGGTGCGCAGCGTCGCGACGCCCTCGATCGAGCACTCGACCACGTCGCCGGGCTTCAGGAACAATTCCGCCGCGTTCGGCTTGCCCACGGCGACGCCGCCCGGCGCGCCGGTCGAGAACATGTCCCCGGGCTCGATCGGGATGTGGCGCGAGAAATGTTCGAGGATCTCCGGAAGCTTCCAGATCTGGTCGCGCGTGTTGACGCGCATGCACTGCTCGCCGTTCACCGTGCACACCATCCACAGGTCGTAGGGATCGGGGATCTCGTCCATCGTGACAATCTCCGGCCCCAGCGGCCCGAATCCCGGGATGTTCTTCCCGGTCCAGAAGCGCGAGCCCGAGGCGACCTCGCGCTTCTGCGCGTCGCGGTCGGTGAGGTCGTTGAGGATGGTGACCCCGGCGACATAGTCGAGTGCGTCCTTCTTGCCGGCCCCCAACGCTCGCCTGCCGATCACGAAAACCAGCTCGGGCTCGTAGTCCAGGGCCACCACGCCGTCGGGGCGCGCCACCCGGGCGTTGTGGCCGGCGAGGGAGGAATTGAGCTTCACGAAGGCGGTGG
>VBCH01000143.1 GCA_005884455.1 Betaproteobacteria bacterium | reverse complement strand
TCAGGCGCGCCTTGAACGAAGCCAAGGCGCGCCGTCATGTCGTGGATGTCGTCGAGACCAACGCCCCGGAACTGGAGGCACTGGCGCGCGAGCGGGTCTTGGCCCAGTTCTTCAGCCCTCATATGGCGGACATTCCTTCCTGGGGAGTGCCCCTGCACCGGATGTGGATCTCGGACCGCGTCGATTTCTTCGTCGTGGCGTTCAATACGACGAAAGTCCGCCGCGAGGAGCTCCCTGCGACCTACGAGGGCTTCCTCGACCCGAGGTGGAGAGGGCGGATCGGGCTCGAAGCGACCGATCAGGAGTGGCTCGCCGGGCTCGCCAAGTACTGGGGCGAGAAGCGCGCCCTCGATTTCTTTCGCGGGCTGGTCGCGATGAAACCCGACGTGCGCAAGGGGCATGTGCTCTTGTCCGAGATGGTCGCGGCGGGCGAAGTGCCTGTCAGCCTCACCAATTACGCATCCAACGCCGATTCGATGAAGCGCCGCGACAAGCCGATCGACTGGAAGCCCGTCGAGCCGGTGATCGGCAGGCCGCAGGCGATCGGGCTCGCGGCGAACGCGCCCCACCCGAATGCGGGGCTCCTCTTCGCCGATTTCGTGCTGTCCCCGGAAGGCCAGCGGCTTTTCCATTCCATGGGGCGGTATCCGTCGAGCCGGAAGGCGGAAAGCGTTCGCGTGGCGTTTCCCTACCTGATGCTCGATCCGATCGCTCTGATCGACGAAGACGAAAAGTGGCTCAAGCTGTGGAACGAGCTCGTCACGGTGAAATAGGATGACTATGGGCCTCGCGATGGGATTCGGCGTCGCGATCATCGCAGTCGCGAGTTTCGCCGTGGCGATGCGGCTGGCGCGTCCGGTAGCGGCGTGAGAACTTCGGCGATGGAGCGGAAAGTCAACTCGGCAAAATCCCGCACCCGGCTGTCGTCGGTGGCGAATTCCCTGCGGCTCATCAAGGCGTTTTCAGAAGACGAGTACGAGATCGGCATCAGCGATCTCGCCAAGCGGCTCGGCCTCGCGAAGAGCACCGTTCACCGCCTCGCCTCGACGCTGCTCGAGCAGGGAATCCTCGAGCAGAACTCCAGCGACGGCAAATATCACCTCGGGCTCGCTCTGTTCGAGCTGGGAGCGATGGTGCGCCGGAAGATGGACTTCACGATGGAGGCGCGCCCTTTCCTGCGCACGCTCATGGAGAAGACCGGCGAAACCGTGCATCTCGCGATTCTCGACCACGATTCGATCCTGTACATCATCACGCACGAGAGCAAGCAGGCCCTGCGCATGGGCTCGAAAGTCGGCACCCGAGGCCCCGTGCACTCCACCGCGGTGGGCAAGGCGCTGCTCGCGTTCCTTCCCGAGGACGAGCTCGAGCGCATCATCGCCCTCGGGCTTCCGGCGAGCACGCCCAGAACGATCATCGACCCCAAGGCCTTGCGCCGCGAATTGGCGACGGTGCGGGCGCGCAGCTATGCCGTGGACGACGAGGAGAGCGAAATCGGATTGCGTTCCATCGCGGCGCCGATACGCATCTACTCCGGGAACGTGGTTGCAGCGATCAGCATCGCAGGCCCGGTGCACCGCATGGCGAGAAAAGCGCTGCTGGGCTGGGTGCGCGATCTGGTGGAAGCCGCCGAGGCGGTTTCGCAGCGGCTCGGCTGGCAGCCGTCGCGCGCGGAGGCGCTGCCCAAGCGCGCCTGAAGGCACTTCAGAGGCGCATACTCACCCCAATGCGTTCCCTCGGCTCAGGGCGTCACATCGAACGCGTCGATGAGCACCCAGGTGTCCGTTGAGGCCGGGTTCCTGCTTCCCGTGACCTCGATGGTCAAGGTATGCGCACCACGGGGCAGGACGTCGGAGGCGAAAACCACCGCCAATTGAAAGGAAGGAGCGTAGGTATCGACCTCGCCCTTGAAGACCCCATCCACCGAGACGCGGGCAATGCCGTTGTTGGTGTTGAGGAGTCCGTTCCAGCGCACGCCCGTTCCCGTGAAACTGAAAGTTCCGGTGGCGCCGGCTGTCTGGGCTTCCGCGTAAGTCCCGCTGCTGGCCCTGGGATCGGTTCCGTGAGCCCAGGCGCCGGTGTAGCTCACAGCGGGATCCGTATCTTCAAAGCGTGTGGCGATCCCAGCTCCAGCGGTCACGTCGAACGCATCGACGACGATGTGGGCGCCGCTTGTGGCCGTGGTGCCGGTCACCGTGATCACCAAGGTATGAGTCGTACCGGCCGCGAGACCCGAGACCGCAAACACGGGTTCCGAGGCGAGCCCCGGGCTGCCGACGGCGCCAGGGCCGGCGGTGTCGACCGAGGTCGCCGCGCCGCCATCGATGGACACTGTGGCGATCCCGCAGATGCTGCATTTGAGGCCGATCCAACTCACCGCCGTGCCGGTAAAAGTCAAGGTCGCGGTGGCTCCGGCGACGTCCGAGCTGTCGGCGCCGCCGCCGCTGAAGGCGGCGACTTCCGCGCCGCGGTGCACCCACGCTCCGACGGGGCTCGCGCTTACGGCGCGATTGTTCTCTTCGATGCGCGTGGCGGCGCTCCCACCGCCAGCGGTCACGTCGAACGCATCGACGACGATGTGGGCGCCGCTTGTGGTAGTGGTGCCGGTCACCGTGATCACCAAGGTATGAGCGCCGGCTGCGAGACCCGAGACCGTAAACACGGGTTCTGAGGCGAGCCCCGGACTGCCGACGGCGCCAGGGCCGGCGGTGTCGACCGAGGTCGCCGCGCCGCCATCGATGGACACGGTGGCGATCCCGCAGATGCTGCATTTCAGGCCGATCCAACTCACCGCTGTGCCGTTGAAAGTCAAGCTCGCAGTGGCTCCGGCGATGTCCGAGCTGCCGGCGGCGCCGCCGCTGAAGGTGGCGACTTCCGCGCCACGGCGCACCCACGCCCCGGCGGGGCTCGCGCTTACGGCGGGATTGTCTTCTTCAATGCGTGTGACGGCGCCCCCATTGGAGACGCTCACGGTAACGCCTGCCGAGGTGGTGCGGTTGCCCGCGGCATCGCGCGCGACCGCGCTCAAGGTATGCGAGCCGTTGGCCACAGCCGTCGTGTTGAAAGAGGCCGAGTACGGCGCTGCGCTGTCTTCCGCGCCCACATTAGCGCCATCGACTCTGAACTGGACCCCTGCGACGCCGACGTTGTCGGCGGCATTGGCCGTCACGGTGATCGTGCCGGAAACCGTAGCCCCGTTGGCCGGAGAAGTGATGCTGACCGTCGGAGGCGTCGTGTCGGGGGGCGGGGCGTTCGCGACGTTGACCGTCACCGAGTTGGAGGTGAATTGGAGGCCGAGCACGTCGGTCGCGACAGCGGTCAGGGTGTGGGAACCGTTGCTCGCAAATGTGGTGTTCCAGGAAACCGAGTAGGGAGCTGAAGTGTCTTGCGCACCGAGGTTGGCGCCGTCGAGCTTGAACTGCACGCCCTGGACGGTGAGGAGACCGATTACGGTCACGCTCGCGCTGACGGTCACTGTGCCGCTGACCGTGGAGCCGGACGCCGGGGACGTCATGTTGACGATCAGGCTTCCGAGTTGCGCCGAGGCCTCTTGCGGCGCGGTCCAGCTCATCATCGCCGACAGGATCGTTGTGTAAGCCAGTCTTTTCATCTTGTTCATCACGCCCGCCCTTCCCTTGCTTCCTGCTTCGGTAAGGGAGCAGGGTCGATGAGCCCGCCCTCCCTCCCTGACGGTGTCGTCGCTCAGATGGTCGGCGCCGACAGCGCACTGCAAATTAGTGGACGCGCGTTTCCGGTGAATGAATGGCGTCTGCGCCGTTCGGCCTGGCCCGTTCGGATTACTAGATGCAGAACCCAAGGCGCTCGCGTTGACGATTTCAGAGGCCCAGCCGCTGCCAGATCGTCGAGGTGAGCCCCGCCTGGTTCATGGTGTAGAAGTGCAGGCCGGGCGCTCCGGCCGAGAGCAGCCGGTCGCACAGGTCGGTCACCACTTCCAGGCCCAGGCTTCGAATCGAGGCGACGTCGTCGCCGAGACTCTGCATCTTCATGCGCAGCCAGCGCGGGATCTCGGCGCCGCAGGCGTCCGAGAAGCGGGCAAGCTGCGCGAAATTCCCGATCGGCATGATTCCCGGGACGATGGGCAGGTCGATGCCCAGCCCTTCGCAATCGTCGATGAAGCGCAGATAGGAATCGATGTTGTAGAAATACTGCGTGATCGCGGCGTCCGCGCCCGCGTCGACCTTGCGCTTGAAATTCCGCAGGTCCTCGTGCGGGCTGCGCGCCTGGGGATGGAACTCCGGATAGCAGGCGACTTCGACGTGGAAATGATCGCCGGTTCGTTCGCGTATGAAGGCCACCAGCTCGCTCGCGTAGCGAAGCTCTCCCGCGCTGGCGGCGCCCGAAGGCAGGTCCCCGCGCAGGGCGACGATGTGAGCGATGCCTTTTGACTTGTACAGCTCAAGCGTCGCGGCGACGTCGGCGCGCGTTGCGCCGATGCAGGAGATATGGGGCGCCGCGCGGTGGCCGGCCGCCTGGATTTCAAGGACGGTCTCCAGCGTGCGGTCGCGGGTGGAGCCTCCCGCGCCGTAAGTGCAGGAGAAGAAGCGCGGCTTCAACTGCGCGAGCTGCTTCCAGCTCGCGCGCAGCTTCTCCATTCCTTCCGGGGTTTTCGGCGGGAAGAACTCGAAGCTGAAGGTGCGCGGGAGCTTTTTCTGGGATTGCATTCAGGGCTCGTAGGCGAGATTGGGCGCGAGCCAGCGCTCGGTCTGCTCCAGAGCGAGCGCCTTGCGCCGGGCGTAGTCGGCAGCCTGATCCTCGCCGATCTTGTCCACCGCGAAATACTGCGAATCCGGATGCGAAAGGTAGAAGCCGCTCACGCTCGAGGCGGGCAGCATGGCGTAGGTCTCGGTCAGCGTGACACCCGCTTCCGGCGCGGCCAGCAGCTCGAACAGCGCCCCTTTTTCGGTGTGGTCGGGGCAGGCCGGGTAGCCGGGCGCGGGGCGGATTCCGCGGTACTTCTCGGCGATCAGCTCGGTGTTCGTCAGGTCTTCCTCGGCGGCGTAGCCCCAATACTCCTTGCGCACCCGCCGGTGCAGGAGCTCGGTGAAGGCTTCCGCCAGCCGGTCGGCGAGCGCTTTCACCATGATCGCGCTGTAGTCGTCGTGCTTCGCCTCGAATGCCTTCACCCTGGCATCGACGCCGATGCCTGCAGTCACGGCGAAGGCCCCGACATAGTCGGGGACGCCCGAGTCCCGCGGTGCGACGAAGTCGGCGAGGCAGAGGTTGGCGCGGTCGCTCGCCTTTTCGGTCTGCTGACGCAGGCAGTGCCACACCATCGCCGCTTCCCGGCGCGATTCGTCGGCGTAGATCTCGATATCGTCCCCCGCGCTCGCTGCCGGGTAAAGTCCGAACACGGCGTTCGCCGTCAGCCATTTCTCCCGAATGATCTCCTGCAACATCGCCTGCCCTTCGGCGAACACCGATCGCGCCGCCTCGCCAACCACCGGGTCCTCCAGGATCTTCGGATAGCTGCCCGCAAGGTCCCAGGTCTGGAAGAACGGCGACCAGTCGATGCAGCGGGCGATTTCGGCGAGATCGCAGCCGCGGAGCAGGCGGCGGCCGAGGACCCTGGGGCGCGGCGGAGCGTATCCACGCCAGTCGATGCGATAAGCGTTGCCCCGGGCCCGGGCTATCGGCACGAGGACGTGTCCCTTCTTGGCCGCGTGCTGCGTGCGGATCTTTTCGTAGTCTTCGCGCACGGACCGCATGTAGTCCCGGTTCAAGTCGTCCGAGAGCAGATTGGAGCAAACCGACACCGACCGGGACGCGTCGGGCACGTACACGACGGGGCTCGCATAGTGCGGCGCGATCTTGACCGCGGTGTGCACGCGCGACGTCGTCGCCCCGCCGATGAGAAGGGGGAGGGTCAAGCCCTGCCGCTGCATTTCGTGCGCGACGTGCGCCATCTCTTCGAGCGACGGGGTGATGAGACCCGAAAGGCCGATAATGTCGGCTTTCTCGGCGAGCGCGGTGTCGAGGATCTTTTGCGCGGGCACCATGACCCCGAGGTTGATCACCTCGAAGTTGTTGCACTGGAGGACGACCGCCACGATGTTCTTTCCGATGTCGTGCACGTCGCCCTTCACGGTCGCGACCACGATCTTGCCTCGGGGCTTCAGGTCGCCGGATCTCTGCTTTTCTGCCTCTATGAAGGGAACGAGGTGCGCCACCGCCCGCTTCATCACCCGTGCCGATTTCACCACCTGAGGCAGGAACATCTTGCCCGAGCCGAACAGGTCGCCGACGATGTTCATTCCGTCCATGAGCGGGCCCTCGATCACCTGGATTGGGCGTTCGTACTTCGCGCGCGCTTCCTCGGTGTCCTCGACGACCCAATCGGCGATCCCTTTGACCAGAGCGTGCGCAAGGCGTTCTTCGACCGAGCCTTTGCGCCACTCCAGCTCGTCGGCCTGCGCCTTGTCCGGGCCCTTCACGGTGGTTGCGAATTCCACGAGCCGCTCGCCCGCATCGGGCCGCCGGTTGAGCACCACGTCCTCGACCCGCTCGCGCAGCTCCGCCGGAATCTCCTCGTAGACGCCGAGCTGCCCGGCGTTGACGATGCCCATGGTCATGCCGGCCCGGATGGCGTGGTAGAGGAAGACGGTGTGGATGGCTTCCCGCACCGCGTCGTTGCCGCGGAACGAGAACGAGACGTTCGACACGCCGCCGGAGACCTTGGCGTGCGGCAGCTCGCGCTTGATCGCGCGGGTCGCTTCGATGAAATCGCGGCCGTAGTTGTTGTGCTCCTCGATGCCGGTGGCGATGGCGAAGATGTTGGGGTCGAAGACGACGTCTTCGGGGGGGAAGCCCACCTGCTCGACCAGGAGCCGGTAGCAGCGCTGGGAGATCTCGATTTTGCGCGCAAGCGAGTCGGCCTGGCCCTTCTCGTCGAAGGCCATGACGATCACGGCAGCTCCGTAACGGCGCGCCAGCCGCGCGTGCCGCAGGAATTCCTCTTCGCCCTCCTTGAGGGAGATCGAGTTGACCACGCATTTGCCCTGCACGCACTTCAGCCCGGCCTCGATCACCGACCACTTCGAGGAATCGACCATCACCGGTACGCGCGAGATGTCCGGCTCGGAGCCGATGAGATGCAGGAAGGTGGTCATCGCCTTCTGGGAGTCGAGCATCGCCTCGTCCATGTTCACGTCGATCAGCTGCGCGCCGTTGTCGACCTGCTGGCGCGCCACGGCGAGGGCTTCCTGGTAGTTTCCGGTGAGGATCATGCGGGCGAAGGCGCGTGAGCCCGAGACGTTGGTCCGCTCGCCCACGTTGACAAAGAGGGATTCGTCCCCGACGTTCAGCGCCTCGAGGCCCGAGAGCCGCAGCTTCTTCTCGGCGGCGGGCGGCTTGCGTGGCGGAAGCTCTCGCACGGCCCGGGCGATCGCGCGGATATGAGCGGGCGTGGTGCCGCAACAGCCGCCGACGATGTTCAGGAAGCCGCTCTCGGCGAACTCCCGGAGCAGGCCGGACGTGTATTGCGGGGTTTCGTCGTACCCGGTCTCCGAGAGCGGGTTCGGCAAACCGGCATTGGGGTAGCAGCTGATGAAGGTGTCGGCGACCTTCGACAGCTCCTCGATGTAGGGACGCATGAGTTTCGCGCCCAGCGCGCAGTTCAGGCCTACCGCAATCGGGCGTGCGTGGCGCAGGGAATTCCAGAAGGCTTCCGGAGTCTGACCGGTGAGCGTGCGCCCCGATTGGTCGGTGATGGTGCCCGACACGATGACGGGAAGCCGCCGTCCGCGCTGCTCGAACAGCGCCTCGATCGCGAATACCGCCGCCTTGGCGTTGAGCGTGTCGAAGATGGTCTCGAGCAGGATCAGGTCGGCTCCGCCGTCGGCGAGACCCGCGAGCGCCTCGCCGTAGGCCGCCACCAGCTCGTCGAAATAGATGTTGCGGAAACCCGGATCGTTGACTTCGGGAGAGATCGACGCGGTCTTGTTGGTCGGCCCGAGCACGCCGGCGACAAAGCGCGCCCTGACGGGTTCGCGGTCCATGTGCTCGTCCGCCGCCTCGCGGGCGAGCTTCGCCGCGGCGTGGTTCAGCTCGTAGACATGGCGCTCCAGGCCGTAGTCCGCCTGCGAAGGCGCATTCGAGTTGAAAGTGTTGGTCTCGATGATGTCGGCGCCCGCCTCGAGGTACTTGGAGTGAATCTCGCGGATCACCTCGGGCCGGGTCAACGTGAGCAGGTCGTTGTTGCCCCGGAGGTCGCGTGGGGACGCGGCGAAGCGCTCACCGCGGAAGTCGGTCTCCGAGAGCTTGTACCCCTGGATCGTCGTGCCCATCGCGCCGTCCAGTATCAGGATGCGGCGCTCGAGCAGGGCTCTCAGTTCTTCGGTTCTGTCCGGCTGCATGGTCCCCTTTGACGAGGGGAGCATCATCGCTTATGCTTAGCTATGAATCCAATGAAAGTTTATACGAATATTATGAAACACATTCATAAGTTATGCTCGAAGTCCGCCACCTGCGCACGCTGATCGCGTTGGCCGAGGCGGGCACGGTCTCGCGCGCCGCCGAGCGCGTGCATTTGACCCAGTCGGCTCTTTCGCATCAGTTGAAGGCCCTGGAGTCGCATTACGGCCTGGCGATGGTGAAACGCCACGGGCAATCCGTGCAGCTGACCGAGCCCGCGCGGCGGCTGGTGGCCCTGGGCCACACCGTGATGAACGAGCTCCAGACCGCGGAACGCGACCTCGCCAAGCTGGCACGAAAGCCTACGGGAACGCTGCGCATCGCGCTCGAATGCCACACCTGCTTCGACTGGTTGATGCCGATCATGGACGCTTTTCGCAAGCACTGGCCGGAGGTGGAGCTCGATCTCGTATCGGGCTTTCACCCCAACCCGCTCGCGTTGCTCGCCGATAACAAGACTGATTTGGTGATCGGCTCGGAGAACAAGGCGCGGCGGGGCATCGTCTACCACCCCCTGTTTCGCTTCGAAGTGCTCGCCGTAATGCCGACCGATCACCGGCTGAAGACAAAACGCTATCTCGCGGCGGGCGATTTCGCGAAAGAGACGCTCATCACTTATCCGGTACCCGAAGAGCGCATCGACCTGATCCGTCGGGTGCTGAAACCCGCCAAAATCCATCCCAGGCGACGCACCACGGAGCTGACGGTGGCCATCCTGCAGCTGGTCGCCAGCCGGCGAGGCGTAGCCGCGCTCCCGAACTGGGGGATCAAGAACTACGTGGATTACGGATACGTGATCGCGCGGCGCATCGGCAAGAACGGGCTGTGGAGCAACCTGTACGGTGCCACGACCGGCGAAGTAGCGCGCCTGCCCTTTGTCCGGGATTTTCTGGAGACGGCCCGGCGCGAATGCTTCGCGAAGCTCGACGGAGTGGTGCCGGTGCAGTGATTCGCGCGACGCTTGTCCATTTACCCCCGTTTCTTCATCCAGCGCACCGGGATCGCGGTGATGTCGCCTTTGCCCAGCCCGTCGCGGGAAGCCTCGTCGTAGCATTGCAGCGCGCTCGCGGTGACCGGGAGCTCGGCGCCGAAGGATTTCGCCTCTTCGATCATCGTCCGAAGGTCCTTGCGCATGGCGTCGATGTCGACGGTGATCGGCCCGACGTCCTTTCCCTGCAGCGCGGCCGTGAGGGCCGGTCCCCGATTTTTCAGCACATTCGGACCGCCAGAGGTATCGGTAAAAATATCGACGAGGCGGGCCGCATCGAGCCCGAGCGAACGGCAGATCGACAAGGCCTCCCCGAAAGCCTGCCAGAACACCAGCAGGGGCAGGTTGATCGCGAGCTTCATGCTGGCTCCCGCGCCTATGGGTCCGACGTGCTCCACGCGGCGGCACAGTTGTTCGAGCAATGGCCTTGCGCGCGCGACATCGGCCGCCTCTCCGCCGACGAAACCGAAGAGCTTCCCGTCGCGCGCGGGACCGACTGTTCCGCCGACCGGACACTCGATCATGATCGCGCTCTTTTTGCGCACGGCAGCGGCGAGCGCGCGCTCGGTCTCCGGGCGTACCGTGCTCATCTCGATGAAGACCTTCCCCGCGACATCGCCCGAAAGCAGTCCATCTTTGCTGCGGTAGGCGGCGTCGATCGCGGTGGCGTCGGTCAGTATGGTGATGATCGTCTCGGACGAGGCGGCGAGCTGCGCAGACGTCGCGGCGACTTTCGCGCCGGCGGCGGCAAGTGGTCGGGTCTTTTCTGCAGTGCGGTTCCACACCGCTAGCTCGTGCCCCAGGCTCATCAGCCGCTCGCCTATCGCCGCTCCCATTCTCCCAGTGCCCGCGATACCGATTTTCAACCTGCCTCCTTGGTTCAGTTGACACCGCGCAGCGGCGTGGGGTCAAATTAGCCCGACAACTATAACAGCTCAACGAAGCCGGAATAACTGGACAACATGGCCTCGCCCGAGAGCGAGCTTCGCGACGGGATGCGCATCGACTGGGACGTCCCGATCGAGATGGACGACGGGTTGGTGCTCCGGGCGGATGTATACCGTCCGGAGAGGGAAGGTCGATTTCCGGTCATTCTCAGCTACGGTCCCTACGCCAAAGGGCTCGCGTTTCAGGACGGGTATCCGAGCGCGTGGCAGCGCATGGTCGCCGAGCACCCCGACGTGGCGCACGGGTCGACCAACAAATACCAGAACTGGGAAGTCGTCGATCCCGAGAAATGGGTCCCGGACGGATATGCCTGCGTGCGCGTCGATTCCCGCGGCGCGGGACGCTCGCCGGGGACCATCGACCATTTCTCTCCCCGCGAAACGCAGGATTTCTACCTTTGCATCGAGTGGGCGGGCGTGCAACCCTGGGCGAGCGGCAAGGTCGGCCTGAATGGGATTTCCTATTACGGCATCAACCAGTGGCACGTCGCCTCGCTGCGGCCGCCCCATCTTGCGGCAATGTGCATCTGGGAGGGCGCAGCCGACTGGTATCGCGACATGACGCACCACGGCGGGATTCTCTCGACGTTCTGGGCCAACTGGTACGACATGCAGGTGAAGACGGTGCAATACGGACTGGGCGAACGCGGCCCGCGCAGCCGCGTCACGGGCGCGCTCGTGTGCGGAGATGAAACGCTGGCCGACCGCGAATTGCAGCGCAACCGCTGCGACTTCGGCGATGACATCCTCGCTCATCCGCGCGACGACGACTACCACAAGGGGCGTTCTCCGCATTGGGACAAGATCTCCGTCCCTTTTCTTTCGGCGGCGAACTGGGGCGGGCAGGGCCTGCACCCGCGCGGCAATTTCGAGGGCTTCGTGCGCGCCGCATCGAAGGACAAGTGGCTCGAGGCG
>VBCH01000142.1 GCA_005884455.1 Betaproteobacteria bacterium | reverse complement strand
AAGGCGCCGAAGCTTCCCGCGAAACCGAGGAAGCTGTTGCGCGAACCGAGCGCAGCGAGCACCTTGTTGTCGGCGTTCCCGGGGGAAGCCTGGTTCTGCGGGCTGGGTCCCGGAGTCGCAGCTACGTCGACCTGGGTTTCGACTTGAAACACCATCTTGTATCCGCCGCCGATATCATGATCCCCGCGGAATCCGAAGTACGAAAGGTTACTCGAGATATCCGCCTGCCAGCCCACCTTGCCCACAGGCGCCGGGTTTTGGCCCGCTCCGCCCTGCTTGATGCCTTTCGTTGCATCGTCGACCGACAGATCGAGGTGGCCGTAGAACTGCACGGACGTGTCCGCCGCAACCACAGGCGACGACGCGCTGAAAGCCGCCGCGACGACAAGAGCTGTCGCGTTGACGGCAAGTATGCTTCTCCTCTTCATCTCCGCTCCTTTTTGAAATCACAAACGAAAAGAACTGCCTTTCCAACACCGGCGAATTATATTTTTACGACTGAGCGCGGAGCAATGCTCGAAACGTACCCGTTGAATGTTGGTTTCGATCCGAGTCCAACTGCTCGAGCGAGCCCGCCGCTCAAACGTCCACGGAAGGAGTCAAGACACTTCGTACGCATAAGACGGGGCCAACACTTAACGACTACGGAAGTTTTTTTTGGAGCTCCAATACTCGAAAACCCATTGGCAACTCGCCGAGACGTAAACTATCTGTCAGGAAAGTCATTCGATCGGCCTCCCCGTGAGAGAAATTCTTGACCTTCGTCAATCCCGTTTCCCTCGCACGGGTCGAGGATATTAGGAGACTACCGGCGTGGCGGTTCGCAGAGGCGCGAACCGAAAATAATATCGACCCGACCCACCCCGCTTCACGCCCTCGCCTCTCGGAACGATTCCATGGGTTCCCGGAATTTTTTTCCAGCCCCGGAGGACGTGCAGCCCGGCGCTCGCGAGAATTCCCGCGATGGGGCGTTCGACCAAGGGTTCGCTCCCGCAGCGGCCCCAATGGCCGGATCGCAGCAACCGCCCTGCCCGCATTGCCGATCCGACGACGTCGCGCATTGGGGCGCTGCGCACGGCTTTCCCCGCTACCGTTGCGGTTCGTGCAGGCGCACATTCAATATCCTGACCAAGACACCCCTCGCGAGGTTACGCAACAAGGAACGCTGGCCGACCTTCGTCGGCACGCTGATCGAGCGAAGGAGCATCCGCGGAAGCGCGGCGGCGTGCGAGGTGAGCGTGACGACCTCGTCCCGCTGGCGCAAGCGCTTCCTGGAATGCTCTTCTGCTCAGCGCGCAAAGATAGTCGGTGAAGTCATAGCCGCCCTTTCAAATGCCCCCGCGCTGACGGCGGTTCCGGAAGATGCGACGTGGGCGAAGGAGTTGCTGCCGGTAATTTTGTCCTGGCTGGTCTGAAAACGCGCGGCCCTGCCTCCCGGGCGAGTGCTCCAGCCAAGTCGGAAGTTCAAGGAGGTCTCGACCTGCCATAGCATCCTTTTGCGTGCTCGTGCTATCTTCTTGCGAATGACGCCTTCCCCCTCCGCGCGATCCGAACTGGCTCCGACGGGGAAGCTCCGCGTCGGCATCAACTACGGAAATTTCCTGCTGGTGAACAAGGACCCGGCGAGCGGGGGATATCGCGGCATCGCGGTCGACCTCGGGCGGGAGCTCGGCCGGCGGCTAGGCGTGCCCGTCGATCTCGTCGCCTTCGAGACCGCGGGAAAGCTGGCCGATGCGGTGAAAACCGACGCCTGGGACGTCGCCTTCCTGGGCAACGAGCCGCAGCGCGCGGGCGAGATCGCTTTCAGCCCCGCCTATCTCGAAATCGAGGCGGGGTACCTCGTCCCGGCCGGCTCGCCGATCCACACGATTGCCGAGGTGGACCGGGCGGGCGTGCGCGTCGCGGTGGCGGCGAAGAGCGCCTACGACCTGTACCTGAGCCGCAGTCTCAAGCATGCGAAGCTCGTGCGGGCACAGGGGATCGACGCCTCGTATGATATTTTCCTGAAGGAAAAGCTCGAAGTGCTCTCCGGGCTCAAGCCGCGCCTTGCTACCGACGCGGCGAAGCTTCCGGGGTCACGCGTGCTTGAGGGCCGCTTTACCGCCGTGCAGCAATCGGTGGGCACGCCTCAGGGGCGGCCCGCCGGCGCGAGCTATCTCGGCGAGTTCGCCCAGGACGTGAAGGCTTCAGGTTTCGTGGCGCAAGCCATCGCCCGGCACGCGGTTCGCGGGGTCTCGGTCGCGCCTTAGGGCCGGCGCGGTGGAATTCCGGCCCCGCGTAAAGTGTTTGCACGGGGAAAGTCGTAAAGTCATTTTTTGCTGGCCATTCAACCCTAGGAGGGGACATGAAGAAGAATCTCGCAGCTCTGGCAGTTCCGCTGTTTTTCTCGATCGGCATGGCCGCGGGCCCGGTCCTCGCGGACGACGACCGCCCGTTCAAGCTGTTCATCGACCGCGACGTGGACACGTTTGCCGTGCTCCCGGTGCGGTTCCCGGAAGGGATCACCGCCAACCCCGCCAACGGGGATATCTACGTCGCGAATTTTGACGGCGGCAACCGGAACGTGCTGTTGCGGTACGACCGCCGTGGCCGCCTGCTCGCCACGCGCGAGTTCGGATTCACGCCGCTGCTCGGCTTGGAATTCGATAGCGCGCACAAGAAAGTCTACGTCCTCAACGTCGGCGACTTCACCGGTGTCGCCGGCGTGGAGTCGAAAATCCAGCGCATCGCGGCGGATTTCAACGGCGCCACCCCGATCGAAGATGTCGCGGTCATGCCGTCGATCGGAGCACCGGCCCATCGCGACGTGGTCAAGGGCGACAAGAGCGTGGACACGATCACGTTCGGGGACAATGCCCGGGTCCCCAATGCGATGACGTTCGACCGCAACGGGAACCTGTACATCTCCGACTCGTTCCAGGGTGCCGTCTTCAAGATCGCCGACGTGGCGAACTGTTCGAAGACCTGTTTCGTCGACACCTTCAGTCACGATCCGCTTTTCGCCACGCCCGGTTTCCCGCCTTTCGGCGCCAACGGACTCGCGTTCAACGCGGGCGAGACCGTGCTTTTCGTCGCCAATACCGGCGACGACCGGGTGCTTGCGCTCGACATGGGGACGAGAAAGGTCACTGTCTTCTCCGAGAGCCTCAACGGCGCCGACGGCATCGTCTTCGACAAGAGAAGCGGTCTGCTGTGGGTCTGCGCCAACCAGGCCGACGAGGTCGTCGCTCTGAACGAGAACGGCAGGATTGTCGCCAAGCTCGGCGAGTTCCGCGGTATCAACCGCGACGGGACGCCTGACGGGCTGCTCTTCCCCGCAAGCCCGGTCATCGTCGGTGACGAAATTTTCGTGACCAACCTCGCGATACCTCTTACGGACGCGAAGGGCGACGAGCCCGAAGAGGACGTCACCCGCTGGACAGTTTCGCGGATGAGACTGCCACATCGAGAGGACTAGGCTGCATTTCGGCCTGTTCGCGGCCGACGTCAAATCAAGCGAACCAGCGTCAACGCCAGCATCCCGCCGACGATCGTCGCGAGGATGCTGCGCGTCGCCGCGGCGAGCGCGAACGCGACAAGGCCGCCGACGAGGCGCGGATTTTCGATCGAGATCGACAAGGTCCCGTGCACCAACGCGAGATCGGGGACGATGATCGCCATGATTGCCGCAGCCGGCGCGTAGCGCAGCACCCGCTCGGCGGTTGGGGGCAGGCGCAGGTGGCTCCCGGGTAGGATGAACACGGCGCGGGTTAAAAACGCGATGAGCGTCATTCCTGCGATCAGCGCCCAGACGAGCCAGGATTCCGCAGCCACTAGTCCCTCCCCTCTCCGTTGCGCGGGCCAAGTCGCGCGACCGCGAGACCGGCCGCAACTCCGACCGCGATAGCGGCAAGCAAGCCCAGATTCAGGGGTAGTCTCGCGGCGGTCAATGCTACGGCGCCGGCTGCCAAGGCACCCCACGTCACCGCACGATCGTAGAGGAGCGGTATCAGCAGCGCGATCAATGCGAGGGTGCTCGCAAACTCGAGGGACCAGTCCAGAGGAATCATCGCGCCGGCAAAGATGCCGATCCCCGACGAAAGCTGCCACGCGCACCACATCACGAGCGATCCGCCGAGGAAATACCAGTGCTTGTGCGGGTTCCCGTCGTCCGGTCGATAGCGTCCTGCGAAGAGCGCAAACACACCGTCCACCGTGACATAGGAGAGCAGCACGCGCCAACGCCGTGGCAGATGCTCGAAGTGCGGCGCGAGGACACCGCTGTAGATGACGTAGCGAAGATTCACGACCAGAGCCGTAGCGATCATTACCCACAGAGGTGCTTTTGCTATGAGGAGTGGGAGCACGGCGAGCTGGGCCGTGCCGGCGAATACGAGCACGCTCATCGCAACGGCTTGCGACTGTGTCAGGCCAGCGCTCACCATCGCGACGCCCGCCACGATCCCCCAGGGCACAATGCCGACGAGGAGCCCGGCCGATGCGAGAGCGCCCTCGCGAAGGGCGGAAATTTGCGCGCGCTGCATTTTCCGGGCTTGAAGACTCGATCGCCCGCTTCAAGCCCACGTCACACGGAAACGTGCGCCTGTCATGGCATTCATGATACACAACCCTCCGGGCGAACCCGCGAAATGGGCCTGCCGCAAAGGCGGACCGGCACTGCCGCGCAAAGGCAACAAGTGACGCAATTTTGCAACCGGGGGAACCGGGTAACTGAGGAAAAATACCGGAAGGCGTCAAGTTTTTCGACTTCCGCGCCAAGATGCCTTTGGCCGCAGAGCAGGAAGTAGGAAGATGCGGCAACGCCCAAAAGGGGGAGGACCCCATGAGCACTTCCGCGTATCTGCGAATTCCCGTCGTCGTTCTGGCGGCGCTTGCGCTTGCCGCCTGCCCCTTTAAAAAGGAAAAGAAGCACGACGACCCCGCGATCTACTACGTGAGCGCCTCGGGCTTGGATACGAACCCAGGGACGCAGGCCTCGCCGTTCAAGACGATCACTCACGCGATGCGCGTAGCTACGAGGAGCGGCATGACGGTTGAGGTTGCCCCCGGCCTTTACAACGTCGCGAACGGCGAAATCTTTCCGATCACCGTCCCGGCAGGTGTGCTGCTCAAAGGGGACGAAGCCAACAAGGGCGGCGGAAGCACCCCTACCAGCATCGTCGGGGGTGGTGGACAGGCGCCCGGAGCCACCGCTGGCGTCGGCGTTGCGTTACTCCCCGGCACCGGATCGACGATCGCCGGGTTTACGATCACCAACGACAACCCTGCATTGTCGGGCCGCTATGGAATCTTCCTGAGCAATAGCAGCGTGACGCTGCGGAACAACACGGTCATCGGGGCGACCCATAAGGCGGGCGTATATATCGATGCCTCGATAAACCATGTGATCACGGGAAATGATATCGTGAACAATGGAGGCTCGAGCGCGGGCTCGGGTCTCGCCTTCGGGAAGGGCGGTGCCGGTAGCAAGGTGGAGAACAACGTCATCACCGGCAACGGCTTCGGCGTCGAGTACGACATCGCCGGCGGTGATCTGGGCGGCGGCTCCGCGGGTAGCGCAGGCGGAAACGAGATCTCCTGCAATACCCAGAACAACTTGGTGTCGTTCGCCCCGAGCGCGATCACGATCACCGCCGCAAGCAATAAGTGGGACCATGTGCCGCCTACGCGCGGATCCAGCTCGGGAAACGACATCTTCGACTCCTCCGGCGTCGCGACCATCGACGCAACCCCGGCGGTGCTGACGTCGAACCCCTGTGGCGGAGTGACTCTCTACGTGGACGTCTCCACTGGCGTGGATACGAATCCCGGAACGCAGGCCTCGCCGTTCAAGACCATTACCAAGGCGATGACCGTAGCCACGAGCGGCGCGACGGTTCAGGTCGCACCCGGCATTTACGACACTTCGAGTCTGACCACTCCTGAGGTCTTTCCGATCACGGTCCCGGCGGGCGTGCTGCTGATCGGGAACGAGGGCAGCAAGGGAAGCGGAACCAGCATCGTCGGTGGAGGGCAAGTGCCGACCTTCCCTGCCGGTACCAGCGCAGCGGTGCACCCCGGCACGGGATCGACGATCGCCGGGTTTACGATCACCAACGACAACCCTGCATTGTCGGGCCGCTATGGAGTCTTCCTCAGCAACAGCACTGTGACCTTGCGGAACAACACGGTCACCGGTGCGACCCATGTCATCGGAGTGTATGTCGCTGATGACGGCGCTACCCCGCCGACGCCCTCGACGAACCATGTGATCACGGGAAATCGGATCGTGGACAACGCACCGGCCTCAGGTGAGGGCCTCGCTTTCGTCAGCGGCGGGGCTGGGAGCAAGGTGGAAAACAACGTCATTACCGGCAATGGGTTCGGCGTGGACTATGAAGTCGCCGGCGCCGACCTGGGCGGCGGTTCGGCGCTCAGCGCGGGCGGAAACACGATCAGCTGCAATGGGTTTGTCGATCTCTTTGTGGGGGTCCCGATCACGGTTTCTGCGAAAAACAATCTCTGGGACCACGTACCCCCAACACCCCTCACGCACGCGTGCACCTTTGGGGGCACGGGAGAGGACGTCTGCGATGGCAGTGCTGGTGGCGCCGCGACCATCGACGCGAGCAACGCGACGCTGGCGAGCCCAGTCTGCCCCTAGCTGCACGGGCGTAAGTAGCACGAAAACCGGGCGCGGCGTAAGCCGCGCCCGGTTCGTTTGGCGGCGCCTATTTCTTCAGGTTCCCGTAGAGCATCTCGACGAATTTCTCGGGCGCGAGGAAGCCCTTGCCCCAGACTTCGTCGTATTTGGCGGTGGGCTTGGAGGCGATCACCTGCGCCAGCGTCTTGCCCGCCTTGATCTGCCCGCGAATGTTCCCCGAGATCGCCGCCAGCATGTCGCGGTAAGCCTTGAGATCGGCCTTGCTCGCAAGCGGGCCGTGCCCTGGGATGATCTTCGTGCCATCGTCCGCAGTCTTGAGCACTCCGTCTGCTGCGGCCAGCACCCCGGCGACGGTGCCGCCGCTCGAGGTGTCGATGAATGGATAGAGCTTGTTGAAGAAGGTGTCGCCCATGTGGACGACGTTGCTCTTCCCGAACCGCACGATACTGTCGCCGTCGGTGTGGGCGCGCGGAGCGTGGGTCACCATCAGCTCATCGCCGTTGAGGCGGAAGCTGATGTCGCGCGTGAAGGTCACCACCGGCAGCGCGATTTCCGGCTCGGGCTTGGTCTTCATGCCCAGGAACTGGATGAACCCTTCTGTCGAAAGCCGCTTTCTAACGTTCTCGTGCGCGACGATAATTGCGCCGCCCTTGCCTAGGTTCTCGTTCCCGCCGGTATGATCGAAGTGCCAGTGCGTGTTCAGCACGAACTTGACCGGTTTGGAGCTGAGCTTAGCGATCGCGGCCTGGATCTTGGGCGTGAGCGGGGCGAACTGGTCATCGATCACGAACACGGCGTCCTCGCCGACCGAAACGCCGAGGTTCCCGCCGGAGCCGGTCATCATATATACCGTGTCCGCGAGCTTCTCGGTCTGGATCTCGACCTTGGAAAAGTCCTGCTGGGCCGATGCTGCGGCGGCGAAGAGCCACGCGGCGCAAACTGCGAGGAAGCGAAGAAAGTAGGTTCTCATCGTTTTTGTCCTTTGGTTGATCTGCAAATCCTTGCTCGACGGGCATTCTAAACCACTCGCGCACAAGCACGTGGGAGGGCTCCGGCCGTTTGTGCAGCGCGTCACCACTTCATGTCGCGCATACATTAAAGCGCATATGTCACTGTCATGATTTCCCTTTGTCCTTGTCATGATTTCCCTCTGGCGTTTCTATCTTTCCCGGCTATAGAATCTATGCGTCCGCTGGTTTGAAATTCTTCCTGCCCGATGTTCCCCGAAGATGATCGGATCGAGCGGATCGGTCTTGCAATATCGACATTACATTTTCACCTGTGCTACGGATTCGCGCGGCCCGTGGGTAGCGAGAATCCAAAAGGAGGATTCATGAGAGGGATCGTTTCAGTGAGGCAATACTCAACCCGCGTTTCACGCCGCAGCACTGCAAGACGGAATGCCCTTGCGGCCGCGCTCTTCCTTGCCGGCATCGCTGTCGTTCCGCCCGCGGCCCTGGCCGACGCGTCCAACCCGGTTTGTCCGGCGGAAACGGTGTTCTTCGATCCGGGACACGGCCAGGACATCGTCGTGCCTTCGGGCTTCGAGGTTTCGGTCTTTGCCAAAGGCCTCAACTTCCCGACCGCAGTCGCGTTTCGCGGCGACGGACGCCGGTTTGAGGTGTTCGTGCTGGAGTCGGGGCACGGCTTGCCGAGCCGGTGCAACGACGAGACCAGTACTCTCGTCGGGGGCGAGCTGTCGGCCACCAACCCTTTCACGCCCGACATCCTGGTGTTTGACCAGAGCGGGAACCGGATCCGTGGTCCTCTCGCCAAGCCCACGACGAGCGGCGCAGGTCTCCAGCCGCACGGCCCGGCGATCGACATCGCGTTCGAGAAAGGTTTCGAGGGCGGGCGACTCTTCGCCACGGACTCAAACCAGGCCATTCGGGCCGTTGGGGCGCAGAACAATAGCTCGCGCATCGTGACCGTGAACCCCGAGACCGGGCACGTCACCCCGTTTATCACCGGTCTGCCCACGGGAGACCACCCGGCGGAGCAGATCACCTTCAAAGACGGCTGGATCTACTGGTCTCAAGGGTCGACCACCAACTCCAGCGTAGTCGGTCACGACAACGGTCTTGGCGCTAACCAGCAAGACATCCCGTGTCAGGACATTACGCTGAGCCAGAACACGTTTGACTCCGGTGATGGCCACAAGACCAGCGGGTACTCGCCCCATGGCGTCGCCCGTCCGGGGGCGACTGTGAGGGCGTTCGAGAGCGCGACCGGGCGAGGAATCTGCGACGGCTCCGTCTTGAGAGCGAAAGTCAACGCCACAAACCCGAAGTCCACCATCGAGCCCTTCTCGTGGGGGTACCGGAACCCGTACGGCATTCGGTTCGCGCCGGACAACCATGCCCTGAAGGGCGGACTGTTTGTCACCGAGAACGGCGAAGACGAGCGGGGTGCGCGGCCGACCAACAACTCCCCGGACCGCCTGCACCTCGCCCAGCAGAATCGCGATGGCAGCCCGGATTACCACGGGTGGCCGGATCGGTTCGGCTTCCTGGATTCAACTCAGGCGGTTTTCAACCCTGTCGGGGGTCCCGGCGACGACAATCCGGCCGCCGTCGTCGGTAAGCCGGTGCAACCCGTTCTCGCGTTCCCACCGCAGCCAATCACGGCGCCCTTGGCCCTTGAGCCGGCGGACGTCGCAATTGTCGGGCTTGACTTCGTGCCCAATTCCTTTGTCCACGGCCCGGTCAAGCGCGGTGCGGCCCTGGCCGGCCGCGAAGGGGACTTCGGGTTCTCGAAATCCAATGGCACCCCGGAAGAGGGGCACGACATCCAGCTCATCAACTTCAGCCGCCCGGGTGAGCCGCTCCAGCTC
>VBCH01000141.1 GCA_005884455.1 Betaproteobacteria bacterium | reverse complement strand
CGCCGCACCCGGCAACATGCGTTCCGCGGTCGTCACGGCCGCCGTCATGGTCGCGGGCTCGCTCGCCTGGATCGCCGGGATCTCGCTGTCGGGGCTCGAGGACTCGCGCGGATTCTTCGGCGCGGGTCCGCTGATCGCCGACGCCAACCTGATTCTCGAAGTCTTCCTCGTCGCCGGGATCACCTACGGTTTCCTGCTCGCGCGGCGCGGCAACATCGAGGCGCACCAGATCAACCAGACGACCTGGGTCGTCCTCAACATCGGCCTGATCGCGCTCGTCATGGCGGGCTCGATGCAGGACGTGAAGGTCGCAAAAGCCGCGGCCTTCGCCAACTGGCGCATCGCCGTGACCTGGCTGCACGCCGGGCTCGGCACGCTCACCGCGCTCGCGGGCCTGTGGATCGTGATGCAGATGAACAACGTCCTGCCGCGCGGCCTGCACGTCACCGCGTGGAAAAACCTGATGCGCGCCGCATTCGCCGGGTACTGGCTCACGGGACTGCTCGGCTTCCTCACCTACTACTTCTGGTACATCGCATGAGAACATTCGCCGCGATCACACTTGCCTCGCTCGCCGCCCTGTGGCCGGGGCTACCCGCCGCACAGCACGGCGCCAAGCCGGATATCAACGCGCCTTTCCTCGGCAACCCCGACGTCGCGCGATGGAAGAAGGGTTTCGAGAACGAGGACCGCGAGGTCTACCGCAAGCGCAACGAGATACTCGCCGCGACCGGCGTGAAGCCGGGGATGGCGGTTGCCGACGTCGGCGCCGGGACCGGGCTCTTCACCATGCTCTTCGCGCAGGCGGTAAGCCCCAGCGGGCGCGTCTACGCGGTGGACATCTCGCGCGCCTTCATCGAGCACATCGGCGAGCGCGCCAAGGCGGAAGGGCTGGACAACGTCACGACCATCCTCACGAAAGGAACCGAGACCGAGCTCCCCGAGGCCTCGGTCGACCTCGTGTACACCTGCGACACCTACCACCATTTCGAGCATCCCGAGCAGACCCTGCAATCGATCCGCAGGGCGCTCAAGCCCGGCGGCCGCATGGTCGTGATCGACTTCGAGAAGATCCCGGGCCAGACGCACCAGCAGCGCATCGATCACACCCGCGCGGACAAGCAGACCGCGATCCGGGAGATCGAGGCCGCGGGCTTCCGCTTCGTCGAGGAGAAAAAGCTGATGCGCGAGAACTACTTCGTCGTGTTCCAGCGCCCCTAGAGCCGCCTCAAATGAACGTGATCAGCATCCGCGTCGCCATCACGTAGAAGAGCAGCGCGAAAATCCTCTTGAGCCACACCGTCGGCAGGCGGTGCGCGGCAGCCGCGCCGAGCGGCGCCACGAGCATGCTCGCCACCACGATCCCGCCCAGCGCGGGCAGGTAAACGAATCCGACCGAGTAGGGCGGCAGGCCCGTCTCGCGCAGGCCGGTGGCGACGAATCCTATCGTGCCCGAGAGCGCGATCGGAAAGCCGATCACCGCCGCCGTGCCGATCGCCTGGAGCATCGGCACGTTGCACCAGAGCATGAAGGGCACGGTCATGAACGCGCCGCCGATCGCCGCGAACGCGGAGAACGCGCTCACCAGGAAACCGAAAGCGGACATCCCCGCGAAGCCGGGCGGCGCTCGCGAAGGCCTGGGATTGCGGTTGAGCAGGAGGTTGGTCGCGGCGATGTAGATCACCGCGGTGAAGAGCGCTGCGAAGAGCAGGGGCGGAATAAAGCTCGCGATCCAGGACCCGACGAGACCGCCCGCCAGGATTCCCGGGGTGATGTTTCGCGCGATGTCCCAGCGGATGGCGCCGCGCGCGGCGTGGGCGCGCACGCTCGCCACCGAGGTGAAGAGGATGGTCGCCATCGCGGTGCCCACTGCCAGATGCAGGATATGCGCCTTCGGCAGGCCCTGCGCCTCGAAGAACCAGACGAGGAGGGGCACCATGATCGCCCCGCCGCCGATTCCCAGCATTCCCGCGAAGAAACCCACGACCGCTCCGACCGCGGCGTAGACTAGCCACCACTCCACCGATCAGACCTTCGCCGCGAGCCAGGCGCGCACTTGCGTCTTCTCGGCCGTGGTCATATGCAGGCCGCACTTGGTGCGCCGCCACAGCACGTCCTCGGCATCACGCGCCCATTCGTTCCTTACCAGGTATTCCAGCTCGCGCTCGTACAGGCCGCCGCCGAAGTTCCTGCCGAGCGCATGCTCTTCGCGCGCGTCCCCGATGATTTCCCCGGCGAGCGCCCCGTGCCTGCGCAGCACGCGCGCGAGCCAGACTTTCGGCAGGCGCGGATGGCGCCTGCGGTAGTCGAGGAGCAGCCCGCGGAAGCTGCGTCCGTCGAGATTCCCGCCCGGCAAGGGCTCGGTGTGCGTCCAGGCGGGCTTGCCGGGAAAACGCCCGGAGAGCTTTTCCATTGCCTGCTCGGCGAGCTTCCGGTACGTGGTGATCTTGCCCCCGAACACGGAGAGGACAGGCGCAGCGCCCGGCTCCGCTCCCGCATCGAGCAGCAGGTGGTAATCGCGCGTCACCGCCGACGGATTTTCGCTGCCGTCATCGTAGAGCGGGCGCACGCCCGAATAGCTCCATACCACCATGCCGGGCGTGAGCGGCTTCTGCGCGTAGCGGCTCGCCGCCTCGCAAAGGTATTCGATCTCCTTGCGCGAGATCTTCGCCCGGTAGTCGTCGCGCGTGACCGGCACGTCGGTCGTGCCGACGAGCGTGAACTGCCGCTCGTAGGGAATCATGAATATCACGCGTCTATCGGGGTTCTGCAAAATGAAGGCGTGGCGCTCCTCGTGGATGCGCGGCACGACGATGTGGCTGCCCTTCACCAGGCGCACCGTCGCGGAAAGCCTGATCTTGAGCGCCTCGTCGAGCACCTGCCTCACCCAGGGCCCGGCGGCGTTCACGATCGCATTCGCGTGTACCCTGCGGCTGCCGCGCTCGCCGTCCAGGGTCACGGCCCACTCCCCGCCCTCGCGCCGCGCCGACACGAAGCGCGTGTGGGTCAGGATGGTCGCGCCGTGCGCGGCGGCCGAGCGCGCGTTGAGCACCACCAGGCGCGCGTCGTCCACCCAGCAGTCGTAGTAGACGAAGCCGCGCTTGAACTCAGGCTTGAGGCCGGCCCCGTAACCGTTGTCGGCGAGGCGGACGCCCTTCGACATCGGCAGCGAGCTCCTGCCTCCAAAGCCGAGCATGCGGTGGCCGAGATGATCGTAGAGGAACAGGCCGGCGCGGATCATCCACGCGGGCCGCAGGTGCGATTCGTGCGGCAGAACGAATTCCAGCGGCCAGACGATGTGCGGGGCGATTCTGAGCAGGGTTTCGCGCTCGGCGAGCGCCTCGGCGACGAGGCGGAACTCGAAATACTCGAGGTAGCGAAGCCCGCCGTGGATAAGCTTGGTGGAGGCCGACGAGGTCGCCGAGGCGAGATCATTCTGCTCGACGAGCAGCACTTTCAGGCCGCGCCCGGCGGCATCGCGCGCGATTCCCGCGCCGTTGATGCCGCCGCCGATGATCAGGAGATCGTAACGCTCGGTGTCCACGCTGGAGTGGATTCTATGTCCACGTCGGAGTGGATTCTACGCGAGTCGGAACGCGGCGGTGGCCGCGGCGCCGCGCGGGCGCTTCGGTCGCGGCGGCCCGCTTGCCTCAAAATACGCCCCATGCAGCGCAACGTCCTCATTCCCCTCATCGTCGCATGCTCCCTTTTCATGGAGAACATGGACTCGACGGTGATCGCGACCTCGCTCCCGGCGATCGCGGTCGATATCGGCGAGAGCCCTCTCGCGCTCAAGCTCGCGCTGACTTCCTATCTCGTCGGCCTCGCGGTATTCATCCCGATCAGCGGCTGGGTGGCCGACCGCCTCGGCTCGCGCACCGTGTTCGCGAGCGCCATCGTCGTGTTCGTCGCCGGTTCCTTGTTGTGCGCCGTGGCTAGCACCCTCGCGGCGTTCGTCGCCGCGCGCTTCCTGCAGGGCATCGGCGGGGCGATGATGGTGCCGGTCGGGCGTCTCGTTCTGCTGCGCGCCGTGCCGAAGAACGAGCTCGTCGCGGCGCTCAACTACCTCACCATTCCGGCGCTGCTGGGGCCCGTGACCGGGCCGGCGCTGGGCGGAGCGATCACGCTGTACTTTCACTGGCGATGGATCTTCCTGATCAATCTGCCGATCGGCGTGCTGGGGCTGTATCTCGTTCTTCGCCATATCCCGAACGTGAAGGAGCCTGAATTGCCGGCGCTGGACCTCGCCGGATTCGCGCTCTCGGGAGTCGGGCTGTCGGTGCTGATGCTGGGACTTTCTTCCCTTGGCGGCCATCTCCTGCCCGAAAAAATCACCGCGGCCTGCATCATCCTGGGCGCGCTGGCGCTGGCCGCCTACCCCTGGCATGCGCGCCGCGTCGCGCATCCGGTGATCGACCTGTCGCTCCTCAAGCTGCCGACCTTCCACACCGGCGTCGTCGCGGGGAGCCTGTTCCGCATCGGCGTCGGCGCGACCCCGTTCCTGCTGCCGCTGCTCCTGCAGCTCGGCTTCGGGATGAATCCGCTGCAGTCGGGACTGCTCACCTGCGCGACCGCGGTCGGCGCGATGTTCATGAAGACGCTGACCACGCTCATCCTCAGGCGATTCGGGTTCCGCACGGTGCTCACGGTCAACGCCCTGGTCGCATCCGCCGCAATCGGCGTGTTCGGCCTCTTCACCGCGGCGACGCCGCACATCGTGATCTTCCTGGTGCTGCTCGCCTCCGGCTGCGTGCGCTCGCTGCAGTTCACTGCCCTGCAGGCGATCTCGTTCGCCGAGGTGACGCGCGAGACCATGAGCCAGGCCTCCAGCATCGCCAGCATGGCGCAGCGCCTCGCGCAGAGCCTCGGCGTGGCTCTCGGCGCCTACGCCCTGCAGCTTGCTGGCCTCGCACAAGGGCACACCGATGTCGTCACCGCCGATTTCGCGCCGGCCTTCGTCGCGGTGGCGCTGCTTTCCGCGGCCTCGATCTTCTTCCACGCCGCGCTCCCCGCCGATGCGGGCGCGGAAGTGTCGGGGCACGGCAGGGGCAAGTAGCAGCCGGATTTTTGCCGGCTCCGAAGGCGACGCTCAGGCGGACCGGAACGTTGCGCTCACCGCAACGCCCTCGCCCGAGGCGAGGTTGCGCGCGTGGATGTCGCCGCCGTGGAATTCCGCGATGAGCCGCGCGATGTAGAGACCCAGGCCGAGGTGCGGCTCCGCGCTCGTTCCTTCGCCGCGCCGCTCGCCGCGCACCGAGACCATCGATTCGAACAGTTTTCCGCGCATCTCCTCCGGCAGCGGCGGCCCCTTGTTCTCGACGCCGAGCTCGATCATGCCGTTCGCGACGGAAAGCGAAATCCGGACCGGCTCGCCTCGCTTGCCGGCGGCTGCGAAATCCACCGCGTTCGCGACGAACTTGTCGAGCAGCTGCGCCGCGAGATCGGGCGATCCCTGCACCCAGGACTTTTTCTGCGGAAGGGCGAGATCGAAGGCCTGGTGCGGGTAGGCGAGGCGGTAGCCCTCGACGCAGCCCGAGACGACCGCGGCGAGGTCGAAGCGCTCGCGCTCGAACGAGGCGAGCCCCTGCTCCAGGCGCGTCGCCTCGCTCATGCGCGTGAGTATCGTCCCCAGGCGCTTGAGGCCCTCTTCCGCGCGGTCGATGTAGACGCGAGCGTCCGCCGGGGCGGGCTTCAGGTTTTCCAGAGAGGAGCGCACCACCGCGATCGGAGTGCGCAGCTCGTGCGAAAGCCGGCTCGCGAGGCTCTCCAGGTAGGCGTGGTGCTGCGAGAGCTTGGCGAGCATCGCCGAGAAGCTGCGCGAGAGGTCGCCGATCTCGTCGCCTGCGTCCTGCGCGGTGACGAGATGCGCGAGGCGACCGCGGCCGTCGATCGCGGTCTCGGCCTCGTCGCGCAGCTGCCGGATGCGCGTGGAGATGCGCGTGGCGAACCAGATAAGCACCGCGGCAGCCACCGCGAACGCCGCGAGCGTCAGCACCAGCAGCCGCTCGAGCGCCTGGCTGCGCACCGAGAGGATGGGGTTGGTGCTTTCCTCGACGACGACCGCGCCTGCGACCTCGTCGCCGTTCCAGATCGGGTGCGCGGCCGAGATCACCACCGCCTTGCCGTCCGGCGTGTTGCGCAGGCGGAACCCCGGACGGCCCTGCAGCGCGCCGGAAATCTCGCGCCCGGCAGCGAGCGCGTCGTCGTCGATGGCGTCGTCGAAATCCTCGCTCGGGCGCGGGATGAGGAGCCCGAGCACGCGCTGCGCGAGCGTCTCCTCGGCCCCGCCTTCCTCGCGCCGCAGGCTGCCGGCGAGCGCGAGCACGCGCAGCTCGCGCGTCACCACCCAAATGCGCGCGGTGCTGCGCTCGACCGCCCTCAGGATCTCGCCGATCTCCTCGGTCTCGTTCTTCGCGGCGGCTTCCTCGCGGTCGATGATGGGCGCCGGCTCCGCGCCCGGCTCGGGCTGCGCTTCGCCGCGCTCCGCGGCGAGGCGTCTCAGCTCTTCCTCCGCCTCGCGCAGCAGGTCGTCGTCGCGGGAGGGACGCGCGCGCATCAGCCCCGGACGATCGTGCAGCGCGGTCGCCACCGCGCGCGCCGTGGCGAGCAGGGCCTGCTCCTCGCCCTCCAGGAGAAAGCGCTCCATCTCGCGCACGTACTCGTACCCCGCCCAGGGCAGCGCGAGGAGCACGAGCGCCACCAGGGCGAGCTTGGTGCGAAGGCTCGCGCGCGAGAAATAAGAAGCGAGCTTCAAAGAGGCGAGTTTCACGATCGAGGCTTCAAGATTGGGTGTCCCCTCCTCAAGGGAGGAGGGGAAAGCATCAGGCCTTCCATCGGTAGCCCATGCCGTACACGGTATCGATCTGCTCGAACGCCGGATCGACCGCGGCGAATTTCCTGCGGATGCGCTTCACGTGCGAGGTGATCGTGCCCTCGTCCACCACCAGATTTGCGTCGCGCATCAAGCCTTCGCGGTCTTTCACGTGGCCGGGGAATTTCGCGAGCGTGTGCACCATCCAGAACTCGGTGAGCGTCAACCCGACGGGCCTGCCTTTCCACGACGCGGCGAAGCGCTTCGCGTCGAGCCTGAGCGCCCCGCGCTCGAGCACTTCCTCGGCCGCTTTCGGCTCGCGCAGCGCATCGATCCTGCGAAACAGCGCCGAGATGCGCGCGAGCAGGTGCGGCAGGCTCACGTCCTTGGTGAGGTAGTCGTCCGCGCCGAGGCGCAGGCCCGAGACCGCGTCGAAGTCGGAGTCGCGCGCCGTGAGAAAGAGGATAGGCAGGCTGGGAGCGAGGGCGCGCAGCTCGCGGCACAGCGTAAAGCCGCCGTCGGGCTCCTCGCCCAGTCCGATGTCGATCACGGCGAGATCGGGTAGCCGCGTCCTGAAGGCGCCCATCGCCTCGCCGCGCGCCGCGTGCGCGCTCACCTCGTAGCCGTGCTTCCTGAGCGCGTCCGCGTAGTTGGCGCGGATTGCGGCGTCGTCTTCGACGATGGCGATGCGGCGGGGCATGGTCGCGTTGGGTTATTCCCTCCTCTCTTGAGGAGGGGTGCCGCCGCAGGCGGCGGGGTGGTGATACGCGCCAAACCACCCCGGCGCTTCGCGCCACCCCTCCTTAAAAAAGGAGGGGAAAGATCTGCGACGAATATAGCGCATTCCTACTGCGCTCCGCCCGAGCCAAGGCGCATTGCCATCTTCCTGCCACAATTCTTCGGCAGCTTTCCATCTTCTTCGCCCGGCGGAGCCCTTTTCGGGGGCTTCAATACCGTGGAAGGCCCGAAAGCGGGCCTGCAACCGGACAAGGGGATTTGAACATGGAAGCTTCGAGCGGCAGGTTCAGGGTACGCCCGATCGTCGTCGATTTTCTCGCCACGCTGTTCTCCACGTTCTGTATCGGCGTCGCAGCGGCCGTGATCCTCGGCGCATGCGCGATGCTGATGGCGGGCGAGGCGCGCGGCACGGAGCCAGGCGAACGCTCGCCCATGAAGATGGACGCCGTGCGCGAGGGAGCGCGCGGGGAAGAGACACGCGCGAAAGCGAACGAGCTCGCGCTCACGCATCAGCTTGTGACCAAATATGCCGGCCTTATCGCCATCGAGCGCACGCCCGCGCGCCCCGCGGACCGCGATTCAGGCGCGCCGAGGCCGAGTCAGGCGAATCGGGGAAACGCGATTCCCCGAAACCTCGAGTGATGCACAGGCGTTACTCACTGGAAGGCGCGCCGGTTTTCATGTGCGGGGCCCTGGCAACGGCCCGACGCCGGCGTCGGTTTTCCGGAGACATGAATTTGACTGCTGCAACACGGCAACTAGCTGTAAACACGCCTTGTTCCGGGTTTTCCGGCCTAGGGCACGCTTCTTGCGGTGAGTGGGGTATGGCAACGCAGACTGCAAACAGGAGAGAGTCCGACCGGGTCCCGATGGGCGTGGAAAGCGCGCTGCCCTGGGTCCCCGTTCCCTCGTCGGAGTCGGTGCAAGCACCGAAGACGAAGAGCGGGATTCTGAGCAAGCTCGTCCTCGCGCTCCTGGCGCTGCTTTTCCTCTTCGGCGTCTGGCAAATCGGCATGAAACTGTACATCCAGGCCAATGCGCCGGTCGCGCCCGTGATCGACAAGAAGGGATAGTCAAGAACCGAGGCGCCGGCACGCAGGGCCGCAAGGGTTTACCTTCCTCCCCTCTCCGTCCTGCCTGCCCGGCGGCTTCGGCAAAATCCTGGAAGCACTTCCTTCGACTGAGCGAATTCCGCTGCGCCCGGCTTACGCGCCGGCGGCTTGAGCGAGCCGCCTCGGACGACCGCGCGGGCGGTGGCGGCTTCGCGCAGGCGGCGTGACCGCATAGATCGCCGACGGCTCCTCCGCCGAAAGCGTGAATGGGCTGCGTGCCGTCACGCCGCCGAACGCCGCGCCGTCGGGGAGATCCTCGGTCAGGAGCAGCACGCAGTCCTGCAGCTGCGCCGCGCCGACCACCATGCTGTCCCGCCAGGAAAGATCCCAGCGCTGCTCGATCTCGCGCGCCCGCCACAGCAGCGCTTCATCGACGGCCAAGGGGCGCCAAGCCATCAGCTCCCGGACATCGTCCCACGCCGCGCCGGGGGCGACGTTGGGCTTGAGAGTGCGCGTCGCGAAGACGTAGTACTCGGAGAGGACGTGGACGCTGGTGCGCCCCAGGCGCTCCTGCCACAGGTGCGCGATCCACTGGAGCGCGCGCGCCTGCTTCGCCGCGTCGCGCGGGTCGCGCGCGTAGACGAACACGTCAGCGTCGACGAAGCAGGGGCCGGTCATGCAGCTCCTCGCGCTTGGGATAGGGCTGGGGCGGCCCGGTGAGCTTGAAGGGTCCCTTGGTCAGGTAGCGCTTCATCGCCACGTCGTACTCGCGCGCCTCGCGCATGTGCTCGCGCAGCACCTCTCCGACGAAGCGCGACACGCTCAGGTTGCGCCGTGCGGCGTGCACGCGAGTCCACGCGGCGGTTTCCCTGTCGAGGGTGATGGTGACGTTCTTCATCGGCTGGCTCGCTCGCGATGTCCGCGGGAGAACATATTACACTGGTTTCGTGTATTTATCCATCCGCGCGCCGCAGCTCGAATGCGGCGGTCCTGCCGGCCGGCTGTCCTAGGGCTCGAGCG
>VBCH01000277.1 GCA_005884455.1 Betaproteobacteria bacterium | reverse complement strand
GCGCAAACAACGGCATCGCGAACAAACAGATCAGGCCGGTCCCCATGTAGGTCGCGCGCCATCCGGAAGTGTCGATGAAGTGCTGCATGAGGGGCGGCCACACCGTGCCTGCGAGGTAGTTGCCGCTCATCGCGATTGCCACCGCGATGCCGCGCCTGCGCGTGAACCACAGCGTGATGTCCGCGACCAGCGGGACGAAGGTGCCTGAAGTACCGATCCCGATCAGCAACCCATGGATCGCCGTGAACTGCAGGAGGTTTTGCGAAAAGCTCGCAGCGATGAAGCCGAGCCCCAGGCTCACCGAGCCGATGAGCACCGGAACGATCACGCCGAAACGGTCGGAGAGCCTTCCCATCAGCACGCCGCCCAGCCCGAACCCGATCATGGTGAAGGTAAAGGGAAGCGAGGCGTCACCCCGCGCGATGGCGAATTCCGCCTGCAGCGGCGGCAGCACCACCGCCATGGAGTACATCCCCGAGCCGCCGACCGTCGTCAGCGCAAGCGCGATCCAAAGGCGGGTCCATGCGTACGGGGAATCCGCGCCGTGCGATGTCTGGAGGGTTCTCATGCGGGGCGCGCCGGTCGCAGCACGAACGCGAGCAGTACGGCGGTCGCCGCGAGCAGCAGCAGAGCGGAAAGGGCGAGCGACCAGTGGATGCCGATGAGCCCGCCCACCACGCCGATGGTGATGCCCGAGAAGGCGCGCATGCCGAGAGCGAACAGGATATAGAGCCCGATCACGCGGCCGCGGATCGGCACCGGCGCGCGCAGCTGCACCAGCGTTTGCGCCATGGCGTTGAACGAGAGCTCGAGGAAGCCCACGGCGAACAGGATCGCGAGCGCGAGCGCGTAGGACTTCGAGGCCGCGAAGCCGCCGATGGCGCAGCACCACAGCATCGCGAGCAGCAGCGCCGTTCGCGGCTTGGCCTGCAGGAGGCCGCGGCTCTCGAGCAGGAATCCCGCGAACAGTGCTCCCGCCGCGTCGGCTGCAAGCAGCATGCTGTAGGACAGGTCGGGATCGCCGTGGCCGAGGTCGTGCGCGAACTCCGGCATCTGCGGCTGGTAGCCGTTGCCGACGAAGAACGAGGTGAGGCCCGCGAGCAGGATCATCGAGACGATGGTGCGGCTGCCGGAGATGTCGCGGATCGTCGAAACGACGTCGCTCAAGCCCTTCACGGCGCGCGCCGGCGCCGGCGCGCCTTTCCTGAAGGACGGCCCGTAGGGCGCCTTCCACAGCCACCACGCGAGCGGCAGATAGATGAGCGCGTTCAGCAGCAATCCATATGCCGGCCCGAAGGCGAGCAGGAAAGCCCCGCCCACCGCAGGGCCGAAGAGCAGCCCGAGATAACGGCTGGTGGCCGAGAGCCGAACCGCGCTCTGGAGATTCGCCGTTCCGACGATATCGTGGATCAAGACCTGGGCGGAAGGGTGCCAGAACACGCCCGCGAATCCGTGTATGACGAGAAGCGCCGCTGCGTGCCACATCCGGAGCGTGTCGGTGAGGAACAGCACGCCCCAGCCGAGCGAGGCGGCCATGAACAAGGCCATGCCGATCTGGATGATGCGCCGTGGATCGAAGCGGTCGGCTAGCGCGCCCGACAGCACCGAGAAGAACAGAAACGGCAGCCAATGCGAGAGCATTGCGAACCCGCCCAGCGCCGGCGAGTGGAATTTCTGGAAAATGATCCAGTAGCTGATCACGTGCTCGATCGAATCGGCCATCATCGCCAGCGCCGAGCCGACGAAATAGGCGCGGTAGCCGGGGTGGCGGAGCGCGGCGAAGGATTTCGGCGGGGCGGCGGGGGGCTGGCCGCCGTGGCGCGGGTCGGTCAACTCAGGCTCTCGCGGAGGGCTACAGCTCGACGCCGATTCTCCGGTCGAGCGAATAGGGCCCGCCGCCGCGCCAGAGAATCGCGAGCGCGACCAGCCCCCACAGCAAGGTGAACTCGTAGCCGCGGTTGAGCCAGGAGAATCCGTTGGTCCAATAATGGACGAAGGTGATCACCGCCATCTCGATCGCGACCGCAGCCGCGAAGAAGCGCGTGAACAATCCGGCGGCGATGGCGATTCCGCCGAAGAACTCGACGAAGATGAGGAGGTAGACGAGAGCGACGGGGTGCTCGTAACCCAGCTTCGCGAACGTCGGCGCCATGGCCTCGGCGCCGCGGGAGATCTTGCCCCAGCCATGCACGGCGAGAATCAGGCCGCACGCGCAGCGGATGAGCAGCCACGAAAGCGGCTCGAGGGATACGTAAAAGGGCCTGAGAGCCGGGAAGAGCAGTCTGGGCGGGTGTTGAGCCTCGTTCATGGCTTCTCCTTTCGGGAACCTCGGGCAGGTCGGTTCAGGTTAACGGACGCAGACTCGGCGCGCAAGCCGCAGCTCCGGCACCGAGATTGTCTCCCGCTCGGTTGCCGCGGGAAGGCAGAATAGAGGCCATGGCCGGCTCTTCCACCGCGATCGCGATCCCCGAGTCCGAGATCGAGCTCAGCGCGATCCGCGCGCAAGGCGCGGGGGGCCAGAACGTCAACAAGGTGTCCTCGGCCGTGCATCTGCGCTTCGACATCCGCGCCTCTTCGCTCCCCGAGCACGTCAAGTCGCGGCTTCTGGGCTCGCGCGACCAGCGCATCAGCCGCGAGGGCGTCCTCGTCATCAAGTCGCAGCAGCACCGCAGCCTTGAGCGCAACCGCGAGGAAGCGCTCGCCCGGCTGCACGAGCTCGTCGCGCGCGCGGCCGTCGTTCTGCGCCAGCGCAGGCCG
>VBCH01000140.1 GCA_005884455.1 Betaproteobacteria bacterium | reverse complement strand
TGTTCCCCTCCTCGGCGCCGCAGGCTGCTCCTTCAGTTGAGTTTCCCGGCGGACGGCTCGATCGAGCCGTCGCCCAGGAGCCGCGCCACCGCCCCGGGCTCAACGGCGGGGGAAAAGAGGTACCCCTGGGCCTGATCGCAACGGTGCATGCGCAGGAATTCCAGCTGCTCCACGGTCTCGACTCCCTCGGCGATCACCCGCACTCCGAGCGAATGCGCGAGCGAGATCACCGCCTGGGTGATCGCCGCGTCCTGCCCGTGCCGGTGGGCCTGGCTCACGAACGTTCGGTCGATCTTAAGGCAATCGATCGGCAAGCGCGAGAGGTAGCTCAGGCTCGAATAGCCCGTGCCGAAATCGTCGACGGCGATCTGCACCCCCAACTCCTTCAGGCCATGGAGGACGGCGACCGTCCGGTCGCGACTCTCGACCAGCACGCCTTCGGTGAGCTCGAGCTCGAGACTGCGCGGCTCGAGGCTAGCTGCGCGCAGCGCGCGCTCGACGGCATTCACGAAACCGGGGCTGCGGAACTGCTGCGCCGAGACGTTCACCGCGAGCCGCAGCTCGGCGAGCGCGGCGTCGCCCCAGGCGCGGATCTGCCGGCAGCTCTCGGCGAGCGCGAACTCCCCGAGCGGATGGATGAGGTCTGAGTCCTCCGCGATGGGGACGAACTGGCCGGGGGGGATCCATCCGCGCTGCGGGTGGTTCCAGCGCATCAGCGCTTCGACCCCGACGATGCGCCCGTTGGCGAGCACGACTTGAGGCTGGTAGTGCATTTCCAATTGGTTCTTCTCCAGCGCGAGCCGCAGCTCGTTCTCCAATTCGACCCGGAGGGCGGCCTGCCGGGTCATGGTGGCGGCGTAGAACTGGAAGCCGTTGCGGCCGTCGGCCTTGACGCGGTGCATCGCGGCGTCGGCATTGCGCAGGAGCATGTCGAATTCTTCGCCGTCGCGCGGATAGACGCTCGCCCCGGTGCTCAGCGTGACGTGGAGGTCGCGTCCCTCGAGCCAGAACGGCGAGTGCATCGCCTCGCGGATCTTGCGCGCCACGGCTAGAACGTCGTCCGGGCGGGCGAGATCGGTCGCGAGCACCGCAAAAGCGTCTCCACCGAGCCGCGCCACGGTGTCGCCTTCGCGCACGGCGCTCTTCAGGCGGTCCGCGACCATACGCAGCAGCGTGTCGCCGGCGCCGCGGCTGTAGCTTTCGTTGACCAGCTTGAAGCGATCCAGGTTCAGGACCAGCAGCGCCGCGGGCCGGCCCGCGCGCCGGGCGTGCGCGACCGCCTGCAGGGTGCGATCGCCGAGCAGGTCGCGGTTCGGCAGGCCGGTCAGCGGATCGTAGTTCACCAGATACTGCAGGCGCGCCTCGTAGGCTTTCCGCTCCCGTATGTCGCGCGCGATCGTCGAGAAGAAGCGCATCTCCCCGCCGGGTCGCCGGTGGGCGATGATCACCTGCGAGACGGGAATCTCCGTCCCGTCCGCGCCCAGGATCGCCGTTTCGCCGTTCCACACGCCGGCGCGCGAAGCGACCGGCGTTCCTTCGCGCTCGATAAGCTCGCGCGCCCAAGCCGGATAGGTCTCGGGCGCCGACTTGCCCACGCCTCCCGATTCCGGAGCGCCGATCAATTTGCGCCCGGCGGCGTTCATATAGGTGATCGTTCCCGCGGGATCGGTCATGCAGACGTAGTCGCTGGTCGCCTCGAGGATCTGCACCAGGCGCGCGCGCTCCTCCTCCGCGACGCGGATGCGCTCGCGTTCGCCCACCTCGGCCAGGGCGCGTCTCACGACGGTGCTGAGCCGCCGCATGTTGTCCTTCAGGACATAGTCGGTCGCGCCGAGGCGGATCGCCTCGATCGCCCGCTCCTCGCCGATCGTGCCGGACAGGAAGATGAACGGAACGCCCGGGGCGAGCTCCTTCGAAAGGCGCAGCGCGTCGATCCCGTCGAAGCGCGGCATCGAGAAATCGGAAAGGATCGCCTGCGGCTTCGACGAGCCCAGGGCCCGCTTCAGGTCCTCTTCGAGGTCGACCCGGTCCCACGAGACCTCGAACCCGCCCTGCTCGAGCGAGCGCAGCGCGAGCTCGACGTCCACTTCGGAGTCCTCGACGAAGAGCACCTGGATCCGGGTTCTATCCATGGGCCTTTTTCCCGACCGCTCCCTGATCGGCGGGCCCCTCCGCGGCGACTTCGAGCGTGAAGAAGAAGACCGCCCCTTTGCCGACTTCCGCTTCGGCCCAGATGCGCCCGCCGTGCCGGTGCACGATGCGCTGCACGGTCGCGAGCCCGATGCCGGTGCCCGAGTACTCGTTCGTTGAATGCAGGCGTTGAAACGCGCCGAAGAGCTTGTCGGCATAGGCCATCTCGAAGCCTGCCCCGTTGTCGCGGACAAAATAGGTCGTGCGTCCGCGATCCTTCAGGGCGCCGATTTCGATGCGCGGCTTGGCCGACTTCGAGGTGAACTTCCACGCGTTTCCGATGAGGTTATCGAGAGCGGCCCGCAGCAGATGCGGATCGCCCTCGGCGCGCATCCCGTCCCAGATCGAGACTTCCACCGCGCGGCCGGGTTCGCCCTGTTGCAGCTCGCCCACCACCTGTCGCGCGATCAGGGCAAGGTCCACCGTCCGGCGCTCGAGCGGCCCGCGCGACACGCGGGCGAGCTTGAGCAGATCCTCGATCAGCTGGGCCATGTGCTGCGTCGAGGCGCGTATCCGCGACAGGTAGCGCTTGGCATCCCCGGGAAGGTGCTCGGGAAAATCGTCGAGCAGGGCCTGGCCGAACCCGTCGATCGCGCGCAGGGGCGCGCGCAGATCGTGGGACACCGAATAGGAGAACGACTCGAGCTCCCGGTTGGCCGTCTCCAGCTGCGCGGTGCGTTCTCGCACCCTCTCCTCGAGCTCCGCGTTGAGACGCTGGATTTCCCGATCGGCGCGGCTGCGCTCCTCGGCCTCCTGCGCGAGCTTCGCGTTCGACGCCTCCAGCTCCCGCGTGCGCCGATCGATCTCCGTCAGCATGTCGTTGAACGAGTCGACCAGCGTTCCCACCTCGTCGGCGCTCATCTTCACGGCGCGGCGGGAATAGTCGCGCTGCCCGACCACCTCGCGGGCGACCTGCGCGATCGCGAGGATCGGCCGCGTGACGATGTCCTGCATCCACGAGGACATGAGCAGCGCGACCAGCATCGCCGCGATCAGGACTACGACCGCGATCCCGAGGTAATCGTAGACCCGGGGGAAAAGCTCGTAATCGACGTGCAGGTACACCGTCCCGAGGATTTCCCCGTCGCTGACGATGCGCTTGAACAGGACCAGGTCCCCCTGGTCGACGCGGGCGCTGTCGGGCTCGGGCAGCTTCGGAAATGCGTGCGGGTCGCCGGCCCTGGCATAGGTCGCGAAAAGCGCCCCGCGCGCGTTGTAGAGGGCGGCGGAGCTCACGAGCGGCCGAAACCGGAGCACGCTCAGATTTTCCTTCGCCACCCTGGGATCATCGAATGCCAGCGCCGGCGCGGTCGTGCGCCCGAGCAGCTCCGCCTGAGTGGTCATGTCCGACACCAGGACCCGGTGGTAGGCGCTCAAGTCGTAACCGATTATCGCGGCCAGAGCGACGATCAAAGACACCAGCGTGATAACGAGCACCATCCCGAGCAGCTTTTGCCGCAACGAGCGCGGAGAGGGCAGCTTCACGACGATTTCGCCACGACTTTGCGCGCGACTCCGAGCAGGCGCGCGCTGATTTTCAGGTTGCTCGATTCGGAGGGGGGAGGCGCAATGTCGAAACGGACCTTGTCCTCTACCACCACGAAATTGATCATGCTGCCGAGCTCGAGCCCCTCTTCCGACTCGGTGACCGTGAGCAAAGCCTGACCTCGGGCTGCGGCCAGGATTTCGGCCAGGCGGCCGCTTTCGGCCCGGCCGACGAAAAGGACGTGCAAGCCGGCGATCGGGTCGCCCGGCCGGAGCTTGCGCACGCGCACCGGCCGGCCGTTGACGTTGCGGCCCGCGACGATCTGCGCGAGCTCGTCGGCCAGTGCATCGGCGCCCATCACGCCGATCGTCACGGGGCTGTCCGCGCGGGCGAAACTCCCGCTCGGCCATTCGATGTAGCTGCCGAACTTGTAGAGGAACGCCGCCTTGACGCGATACTCGTCCGCCTGCGCGTCGGCTTGCGCCGCGCGCGGGCCCGCGACCCCTGCAGCGAGCCCGATGGAAAGAACGCAGGCGCGCAGCAAACACGTCGCCAGCCGCTGATCGAGCCCGGCGAATTTCCATCCCGGGCGTTTGCTCAGTAGGTCCATCTGAGCTTCGCATAAGCCCCGCGAGCCATCTCACTGCGCGTCGCGGCATTTCCGAATTCCGCATGGCTCGAGGCGAAGAGGTTTTGCCCGACGAGCGCGAACTCGAGCTCGCGCAGCAACTGCCAGGCATAGCGAACGTCCACCGCCGTATAGGCCGGAACACTCGGGTTGGGTAGCGCGCCGACGCGTCGGACTGCGATATCGAGCTGGGTGCGATTGGGCAGGTCGAGCGACGAGCGCAGAAGCCACTGATGGGCCGGATCGTTGCCCGCCGCGCTTACGCTGCTATCCCCGCTGTCCGATTTGAAGCTCAGACGCTGTCTCAGGAAGAACACTCCCGCGCTCAAGCGCCAGTTCCTCGCCGCTTGATAGCTGCCCCATGCCTCGAGTCCGTCGCCGGTGCCCTCCATCTTGTTGCCGAGAACGGAAGTAGTTGCGGAGACGGGTTCGACGCTGCGCAGCTTGTCGTAGATGTTGTGGAACACGGAAATCGAGTACGTTACCTGCGGCAAAGGCTGGTCCCGGTAGCCGATCTCGTAGACCTCGACCACCTCGGACGCGAAGTCCGGACCGCCCGCGAACTGCGTGGGACCGGCAGTCACGAAAAAATCGCGGTCGATGCGCGAGGGCGCGCGCAGGGCACGCGATGCCGCGCCCCAGACTAGGGTCTGCGGCCGGAGTTTCCAGGCAAGCCTCGCCGACGGCAAGGGCTCGGTGCCGGTGTAGTAGTTGGTCTCGAATTTGGTGCCGAGGGTGAGCTGCAGGTTCTCTTTCAGCGCGATCTCGTCCTGCGCAAACACGTTCGCCCAGCGCATCCTCTGATAGGCGGGCAGGAAAGACAGTACGGCGCCGTTGCTCACGTGATCGTACCCGTACCGATAGCCGCCACCCCAGGTGAGCCGGTGTCGCCCGATCGAGTTCAGTCCATGTTGGAACTCGAAATCGAAAATATTGAGGTGCTCCGCGAAAACGCCGGGAATGTCGCGCTCGGTCTGGTCGACATAAGCTTGCACTTGCAGACTTCCCCATCCGGCAAGGCTGCGGTTCCAACGGCCGAGCAGATTTGAGCCGGAAATATGCGAGTTCTGGTCGGTCACCTGGTCGAGCGAGCCTCGGTAGCCGTCGCCTTGCAACGTGAAGCCGTTCACCGCAGTGCCCCAGTCGGCCCGAAACCCGACCTGCGCCTTGCTCCACGCGTCGCTCTGGGTGGTGCCGTTCGCGGTGCTCGTGTTGAAGATGTCGAAGACCCTGCCGTAAGCCCGATACGACACGTTGCCTTCCGCGCCGCCGTAGCGCGCGCCGGCGCCCCGGTCGAGGCTGCCCGCCTGCCCGTACGCGAACGCGCCCTGGGTATCGGAGGCGCGCCGCGTGATCACGTTGATCACTCCGTTGACGGCGTTTGCGCCCCACAAGCTCGCTCCGGGGCCGCTGAACACCTCGATGCGCTCGACGTCTTCCAGCATCACGTCCTGGGCATCCCAGAACACGCCGGAGAAAAGCGGCGTGTAGACGGTGCGGCCGTCGATCAAGACCAGCAGCTTGTTGGCGACGGTGTTGTTGAAGCCGCGCGCGCTGATGGCGTACGAGCTCGCGCTCACGCGCGCGACTTCCAGGTTGGGCGCGAGCCTCAGCGCCTCCGCGAGGCGGGTCGCGCCCGAGCGGCGAATGTCCTCTCCGGTGATCACGAATATGGAGGCGGGAGCATCCGAGAGGCGTTCAGCGTGCCGCGACACCGAAGTGATCTGGATGTTGCTGAGTTCCTCGATGCTCAGATCCGCGAGGTCCGCCACGCGCATGGTTTGCGCGCCGGCGCCCGCCGAGGCAAGCAAGAAGCTAAAGGCAAGCGCGAGCCGCCAGCGCAGCCTCGCCAGTATCGAGCAAGTGCTTGAAATTCCAGTGCGGAGCACCCTCCGGCCCCTATCGCTGCTTCGACGATTCGAGCCTAAGCAGACCACCGGGCGGCGTCCATCGGGGAATCCCGACACATCGTGTCAGGGAAACCCGATAAACGAAAAAAATCAGCTGATTAGTCCATGCCTCATCGAGAACTTCACGAGCTCCACCGTATCGCGGACCTTGAGCTTCTTCATGATGCGCGCGCGGTAGGTTTCCACGGTCTTGGGCGACAGCGACAGCGCCTGCGCGATGGCGGCGTTGGTGCGCCCCTCGACGACCAGCTGCAGCACGTCCCTCTCGCGCAGCGAGAGGCTGTCGAGCGGGCTGACGTTCGCGCCTTCGCGAAGGTAGTCGTCGATCACCGTCTCGGTGATCCGGTGGCTCAGGTAGCGCTTGCCGGCCCGCAGCGCGCGGATCGCTTCCACCACTTCCTCGCCTGCGGATTCCTTCAGGACGTAGCCCTGCGCGCCCGCCTGCAGGGCGCGGTAGATGTGCTCCGCGCTCAGATACATGGAGAGGATCAGCACGCGCGTCTCCGGACATTTCTCGACAATGCGCCGCGTCGCCTCCACGCCGTCGAGCTCCGGCATGGCGATGTCCATGATGACGATGTCCGGTCGCAGGCGCAGCGCCTCGGCGACCGCCTCGCGGCCGTTGCCCGCGACGGCAATCACCTGCAGGTCGCCGGTTTCGAGCAGGGCGCGGAGGCCGTCCCGGACGACCGCGTGATCGTCGGCAAGCAGCACCGTTACCGTCATGCGACACCTCCGCTCTGGACGTGGTACTCGACGAGCACCTGCACGCCCGCGTGGGGGCCGGCCTTCAGCGAGAACTGGGCCCCGACGGCCTCGGCCCGTTCGCGCATGATCAGCAGTCCCCAGCCGGCTTCCCGGTTGGATCTCTCGATTCGCTTCGGATCGAAGCCGACGCCGTCGTCGCGGACCGACAAGGTCGCCAGGCCGTTGGCGCGCCGGATCGCGATTTCGACGCGTTGCGCGTTCGAGTGCTTGGCGACGTTGTTGAGCGCCTCCTGGGCGATCCGGAACATCGCGAGGTCCACCGGCTTGGGCAGGTCGGCCGCCGGAGCGTCCCCTTCGAAGGCGACGCGGATTCCCGTTCTGCGCGAAAAGCCCGTGGCGAGGGAGCGCAGGGCGGCCGGAAGCCCGTAGTCGTCCAGCGCGTGGGGCCGCAGCTCCGCCATGACGTTGCGCATCGCGTCGACCGTGCCTTCGACGAGCGCGCCGCATTCCTCGAGGCGTCCGGCGAGCTCGGGCTTCGACCCCGCGGGCAGGCCGCTCGCGACGATGCTCAGGTTGATGCCGAGCGCCGTGAGATTCTGCCCTACCCGGTCGTGCAATTCTCTCGCAAGGAGCCTGCGCTCCGCCTCCTGGACCTCGACCAGGCGGCGGGAGGTGACTTTCAGCCGGTCGGCGTAGCTGTGGAGATCTTCCTCGGCGCGCTTGCGCTCGGTGATGTCGTGAGTGATCTCGGAGAAGCCGCGCGGTTTTCCGGTCTCGTCGAGCAGCGGCGTGACGATGACGTGGGCCCAGAACTGCGAGCCGTTCTTGCGCACGCGCCAACCCTCGCTTTCGTACCTCCCCTGGATCGAGGCGAACTGGAGCTGCATTCCAGGATCGCCCCGGGCGGCGTGATCGGGCGGGAAAAAGCAGGAGTAATGCTTGCCGATGATCTCTTCGGCGCGATATCCCTCGATGCGCTCCGCCCCGAGGTTCCAGCTGGTAACGTAGCCGCTCATGTCCAGAATGTAGATGGCATAGTCGCGGACGTTCTCCACCATCATGCGGAAGCGCTCCTGGCTCGCGCGCACCTGCTCTTCGGCCAGCTTCCTCTCGGTGATGTCCTGGCAGACGCCGATGATCCGCACCGGCCTGCCCGATTCGTCGCGGTCCACGCGGGCCTGATTGTGCACCGTGCGGACGACACCGTCCGGGCGCACGATGCGGAACTGGTTTTCATACTCGCTGCCGCTGCGCAGCGCCTCGTTCGCGATTTTCGCCGTGCGCTCCCGGTCCTCCGGATGGACGAGCGGGTAAAAGCCGTCGAAGGTCGAAGGCACCTGATCGTGGCGGAGGCCGAAGATCCTGGCGAGCTGGTCCGACCACCTGCGCGAGTTGGTCCCCACGTCCCATTCCCAGCTGCCGAGATTGGCGAGCGCCTGCGCCTCCTGGAGCTGAACGTCGCGCGCGCGCAGAGCCTCATCCTGACGGCGCCGCTCGGTGACGTCGCGCGCCACCGCGACGATATGCGCGACACGGCCTTGCGAATCGAACACGGCGCTGCGATGACTCTCGATCCAGCGCACCTCGCCGCCCGGGAGGAGAAACCGGAACTCCACGTCCCGGTTCTGGCCGTCGCGGACCGTGTCGAAGAACTCCTTCTCGACCTGTTCCTTGTCCTCGGGATGAATCTCGCTGAACGCATCGGACCCCACGAGATCCTTTTTGTTTCCGAGCAACCGGCTGTAAGCGGGGTTCGCGTAAATCCGCCGGCCCTGCGGGTCGATCAGGAGGATCAGGTCGGAGGCATTCTCGGCGATCACACGGAAGCGTTCTTCGGTTTCGCGAAGATCCTTCGTCATCTGGGCGGCGAGCGTGAGGGCGCGGTTGCGCGAGAGTGACAAGGTATAGAGGACTCCAGACAGCAGCAGAGTAGCAAGCAGCCCCGCGATCAACACGATTGACGGCAAGAGCTGGTCCACGCGGTCGATGACAGCTTCTTTTGGTGCGCTGAAAGTGATCTCCCAGATCCG
>VBCH01000139.1 GCA_005884455.1 Betaproteobacteria bacterium | reverse complement strand
GTCGGCCGCCTCGCCCAGCGACACCCCGAGCGCGAGGTTGAACGAGATCGTCGAGGCGACGAACTGGCTCTGGTGGTTGACTGAAAGCGGCGCCGTGGTGGGCTCGTGGCGCGCGATCGCGGAGAGCGGCACCTGGCCACGCGTGGGTGAGAGTACGTAGACGTTCTTCAGCGCTTCCGGGCCCTGCCAGTACTGCGGCGCGACCTCCATCACCACGTGGTACTGGTTGAGCGTCGAATAGATGGTCGAGACCTGCGCCTGCCCGAACGCGTTGTAGAGGGCCTGGTCGATCATCCGCGTGGTGATTCCGAGGCGCGCGGCGGTGGCGCGGTCAATGACGAGCGTCGTCTGCAGGCCCTTGTCCTGCTGGTCGGTGTTGACGTCGGCGATCTCGGGCAGTTGCGCGAGCGCCTGGCGCACGCGCGGCTCCCAGAGCCTCAGGTCCGCGAGCTCGTCGGCCTGCAGGGTGAACTGGTACTGGGCGTTGGCCTGCCGCCCGCCCATGCGGATGTCCTGCACCGGCACGAGAAAGAGATTCGCGCCGGGCTCTTGCAAGAGCTTGGGGCGAAGTCGCGCGATCACCTGGTCGACGCTCGCCCTGCGCTCTCTCACGGGCTTCAGCGTGATGAACATGAATCCGGAATTGCGCTGGCCGCCGCCGGTGAACCCGACGACGTTCTCGACCGCAGGGTCGCTCTTCACGAGCGCCGCGAAGTCTTCGAGCTTCTGACGCATCGCCTGGAACGAGATGCCCTGGTCCGCCTGGATCGAGCCGATCATGCGCCCGACATCCTGCTGGGGGAAGAAGCCCTTCGGGATGTGGACGTAAAGATAGACGTTCAGCCCTATCGTAGCGGCGAGGATCAGCATCATGAGGCGCGAGTGGCGCAGCGCCCAGGCGAGGCTCGCCTCGTACTCGGCGAGCATCCAGCTGAACACGCGCTCGCTCGCGAGGAACAGGCGACCGGGCTTGCGCTCGCTGACCGGCCTGAGCAATCGCGCGCACATCATCGGCGTCATCGTCAGCGAAACCGCGAGCGAAACGAAGATCGCGGCCGAGAGCGTCACGGCGAACTCGCGGAAGAGGCGCCCGACGACGCCGCCCATGAAAAGGATCGGGATGAACACCGCGATCAGCGAGATGCTCATCGAGACCACGGTGAAGCTCACCTCGCGCGCGCCATTGAGCGCCGCTTGAAAGGGTTTCATTCCGCGCTCGATATGGCGGGAGACGTTCTCCAGCACCACGATGGCATCGTCGACCACGAAACCAGTGGCGATAGTGAGAGCCATAAGCGACAGATTGTTCAGGCTGAAGCCTGCGAGGTACATCACGCCGAACGTGGCCACCAGGGACACCGGAACGGCGACCGCGGGAATCAGGGTCGCGCGCGCGTTGCGCAGGAACAGGAACACTACCATGATCACGAGCGCGATCGCGATGACGAGCGTCCTCTCGACTTCGCGCAGGGACGCGCGGATGGTGCTGGTGCGCTCGAGTACGACTTCCAGATTGATCGTGCTCGGAATCGACGCCCGCAGGAGCGGAAGGAGCTCGCGGACGCGCTCGGTCGTCTCGATGATGTTGGCGTTCGGCTGGCGGTTGATGATGACGAGCACCGAGGGCTTGCCGTTGGCAATGCCGGCGTTGCGCAGGTCTTCCACCGAATCGACTACGCCGGCGACGTCAGAAAGGCGCACCGCCGAGCCGTTGCGGTACGCCACGATCAGCGGGATGTACTGGCTCGCCTTCTTCGCCTGATCGTCGGCCATGATCTGCCAGTGGCGCTCCCCAAGCTCGACCGAGCCCTTGGGGCGGTTGGCGTTGGCGGCGGCGAGCGCGGTGCGCACCTCGTCCAGCCCGATCGCGTACTTGTTGAGCGTCATGGGATTCAGCTCAACGCGCACCGCGGGAAGGGACGCGCCGCCCACCGTCACCTGGCCGACGCCGTCTGCCTGGGAGATCTTCTGCGCGAGGATGGTCGACGCGGCGTCGTACATCTCGCCGCGGTCGAGCGTGTCGGAGGTGAGCGAGAGGATCATGATCGGCGCGTCCGCCGGATTCACCTTGCGGTAGGTCGGGTTGCGCGGGAGGCTGGTCGGCAGCTGGCTCCGCGCCGCGTTGATCGCTGCCTGCACGTCGCGCGCCGCGCCGTCGATATCGCGGTCGAGGTCGAACTGCAGCGTAATGCGCGAGTTGCCGAGCGAGGAGGACGACGTGATCTCGGTGACTCCGGCGATGCGGCCGAGCGCGCGCTCGAGCGGCGTCGCCACGGTCGCCGCCATGACCTCGGGACTGGCGCCCGGAAGCTGCGCCTGCACGGAGATCGTCGGGAAATCCACCTGCGGTAGCGGCGCCACGGGCAGGAGGCCGAAGGCCGCCGCGCCGGCGAGCGTCACGCCGGCGGTGAGCAGCACCGTCGCGACCGGGCGCCGGATGGAGGATTCGGGGATGCTCACGGCCGTCCGCCCGCGAGAGGATCGGTGCGCGAATCCGCCGCGCCCCGCCCGCTCACGCGCCGCGCCAGGCGATCGAACCACAGGTAGATCACCGGTGTGGTAAACAGCGTGAGCGCCTGCGAAAGGATGAGGCCGCCGACCATGGTGATGCCGAGAGGATGTCGCAGCTCCGAGCCCACGCCCGTGCCGAGCGCGAGCGGCAGCGCGCCGAGCAGCGCCGACATCGTCGTCATCAGGATCGGGCGGAACCTCAGGAGGCAGGCGTGATAGATCGCGTCGCGCGGGCTCATGCCGTCCTTCCTCTCGGCATCGAGCGCGAAGTCGATCATCATGATCGCGTTCTTCTTGACGATGCCGATCAGGAGGATGATTCCGATCACCGCGATGATGCCCAGGTCGCTCCTCGTGAGCATTAGGGCGACGAGGGCCCCCACGCCCGCGGAGGGCAGCGTGGAGAGGATCGTGAGCGGGTGGATGTAGCTCTCGTAGAGCACTCCCAGCACGATGTACATGGTCACGATCGCCGCGAGGATGAGCAGCAGCTCGTTCGCAAGCGACGCCCGGAACGCGAGCGCAGCGCCCTGGAAGCTCGTGCGCACCGAAAGCGGCAGCTCGAGCGCCCTTGCCTGCGCCTCGATCGCGCCGACGGCCGCGCCGAGCGAAGCTCCCGGGGCGAGATTGAAGGAGATGGTCGCCGCCGGAAACTGGCCGAGGTGATTCACTGCGAGAAGGGCGGGCTTCTCGGTGACCGTGGTGATCGCGCTCAAGGGCACCTGGGCGCCGGAGGACGAGGCGACGTAGATGTCCTTCAGCGCGTCCGGGCCCTGGCGGAATTCCGGCTTCACTTCGAGCACCACGCGGTACTGGTTCGACTGCGTGAAAATGGTCGAGATCAGCCGCTGCCCGAAGGCGTTGTAGAGGGCGGTGTCGATCGCCGCCGGCGTGATGCCGAGGCGCCCCGCGGTGTCGCGGTCGATCGAAAGAAATGCCTGCAGGCCCTGGTCCTGGAGATCGCTCGCCACGTCGGCGAGCTGCGGCAGCTGCGCGAGGCGGTCGATCAGGCGATGCACCCACACGGCGAGCTCGTCCGGATTCGCGTCCTCGACGGTAAGCTGGTACTGGGTGCGGCTGACGCGGTCCTCGATGGTGAGGTCCTGCACCGGCTGCATGTAGAGCGAGATGCCCGGGACCCGCGCGATCCGCGGCTGCAGGCGCTGCATGACTTCCGCGACGTCGGCGCCGCGCTCAGACTTGGGTCGCAAGTTGATAAAGACGCGGCCGTTGTTGAGCGTGGTGTTGACGCCGTCCACGCCGATGAATGAGGAAACGCTTTCCACTGCGAGGTCCTGAAGGATCGCCTCGGCAAGGGCACGCTGGCGCTCGGCCATCGCCGCGAACGAAACCGATTGCGGCGCCTCGGAGATCCCCTGGATGACGCCCGTATCCTGCAGCGGGAAGAAACCCTTGGGGACGACCACATAGAGAATCACGCTCAGGGCAAGCGTGCCGATGAAGACCCACAGCGTCGCCGTCTGGCGGTCGAGCACCCAATTGAGCATCGCACCGTAGCGCGCGATCATCGCGTCGATGAAGCGGCCGGCAGCGCGGTAGAACCTGCCCTGCTCGGACTCGGGCCTGCGCCGCAGGAGCTTGGCGCACATCATCGGCGTCAAGGTGAGGGACACGACCGCCGAAATCAGGATGGCGACCGCGAGCGTGATCGCGAACTCGCGGAACAGACGCCCCACCACCTCGCCCATGAAGAGCAACGGGATCAGCACCGCGATGAGTGAGAAGGTCAGCGAGATGATGGTGAAGCCGATCTGCTCGGCGCCCTTCAGCGCGGCCTGCAGGGGCGGTTCGCCCTCCTCCACGTAGCGCGCGATGTTCTCGATCATCACGATCGCGTCGTCCACGACGAACCCGGTCGCGATGGTGAGCGCCATCAGCGTCAGGTTGTTGACGCTGAACCCGGCCAGATACATGACCCCGAAAGTGCCGACGAGCGAAAGCGGCACCGCGATGCTCGGGATGAGCGTGCCCGCGGCGGTGCGCAGGAAAAGGAATATGACCATGACCACCAGGGCCACCGCGAGCATCAGCTCGAACTGCACGTCATTCACCGAGGCGCGGATGGTGACGGTCCGGTCGGTAAGCGTGGCGACTTCCACCGAAGCCGGAAGCGAAGCCGTGAGCTGGGGCAGGAGCCCCTTTACGCGGTCCACTACCTCGATGACGTTCGCGCCCGGCTGGCGCTGGATGTTGAGGATCACCGCGGGAACGTCGTTCATCCACGCCGCGAGCCGCACGTTCTCCGCGTCCTCGATGACGTCGGCGACGTCCGCAAGCTGAATGGGTGCGCCGTTCCGGTAGGCGATGACCACGGCAGCGTAATCGGCGGCCGAGCGCAGCTGGTCATTGGCGTCGATGGTGTAGGCGCGGCTCGGGCCGTCGAAGCTTCCCTTCGCCTGGTTGACGTTGGCCGCGGCGATCGCGGTGCGCACGTCCTCGAGGTTCAGGCCGTTCGAGGCGAGCGCGCGCGGATTGACCTGGACTCGAACGGCCGGGCGCTGGCCCCCGGAAAGCGTCACCAGACCCACGCCGGGAAGCTGCGAGATCTTCTGCGCAAGACGCGTGTCGACGAGGTTCTGCACCTGCGGCAGCGGCATCGTCTTCGAGGTAATGCCGAGAGTGAGGATGGGCGCGTCGGCCGGATTCACCTTGCTGTAGACGGGAGGAGCGGGCAGGTCCACGGGGAGGAAATTCGAGGCGGCGTTGATCGCGGCCTGGACTTCCTGCTCGGCAACGTCGAGCGTCAGGTCCAGGCTGAACTGCAGCGTGATCACCGAGGCGCCTCCCGAGCTGGTCGATGACATCTGCTTCAGCCCCGGCATCTGCCCGAACTGGCGCTCGAGGGGGGCGGTGATCGACGAAGTCGCGACGTCAGGGCTCGCGCCGGGATAGAAGGTGACGACCTGGATCGTCGGGTAGTCCACCTCGGGCAAAGCCGAGAGCGGCAGCAGCCGGTAGGCGATCGCGCCGGCGAGCAGGATCGCGACCATCAGCAGCGAGGTCGCCACCGGCCGCAGGATGAACAGCCGCGAGGGGTTCATGCGCCCTCTTTGCGGCGCCGCTTGCCCTCGCCTTTCGCCGGTGCCTTGCCCTCGCCAGGCGCGGCGCGGGCCGCGCGATCGGGAATCTCCACTTTTGCGCCGTCGCGCAGGCGATCGCTGCCTTCGACGACCACGAGCTCTCCGGGAGCTAGCCCGGACTCGACCGACAAGCCGTCGCCTTCGGCCACGCCGACGCTCACCTTGCGCAGCTCGACTGTCCTGTCCTCCTTGACGACATAGACGAAAGTCCCCTGCCCGCCGCGCACGACGGCCGCGTTCGGGACGAGCGTCGCCCCGCGCCGGGTATCGAGCAGCATGCGCACGTTGACGAACTGGTTGGGAAAGAGGCTCGCATCTTCGTTCGGGAACTGCGCCTTGAGCTTGATCGTGCCCGTCGCGGGATCGATCTGGTTGTCGACGCTCGTGAGCGTGCCCGAGGCGAGCTTCTTCTTCTGCTCGCGGTCGTAGGCCTCGACCGGCAGTCTTTCGCCCGAGCGCAGCCGCTGCATCACGTTCGGCAAATTATCCTGCGGAATGGTGAAGATGGCGGTTATCGGCTGCAGCTGCGTGATGACCACGAGGCCGTTCGCGTCGCCCGAGCGCACGATGTTGCCCGGGTCGACCAGACGCAAGCCCAGCCGCCCGCTGATCGGCGCGGTGATGCGCGAGTAAGTCACTTGGAGCCTGGCGTTGTCGATCTGTCCCTGGTCGAGTTTGACCGTTCCTTCGTATTGACGGACCAGCGCCTCCTGCGTATCGACCTGCTGCTTGGCGATCGAGTCCTGGGCGTACAGCGTGCGGTAGCGCTCGAAGTCGATCCGGGCGTTGGCGAGCAGCGCCTGGTCGCGGGCCATCTGGCCCTCGAACTGCATGAGTTGCGCCTGGTAGGGCCGCGGGTCGATCTCGGCGAGGAGATCCCCCTCCTTCACCGCCTGCCCCTCTTTGAACAAGACCTTGACCAGCTCGCCGTCCACCCGGCTCCTTACGGTCACCGTCTTGAGCGGCGTCACGGTACCGAGGCCGCTCAGGTAGACGTTGACGTCACCGGTCCGCGCCGCCGCGGCGACGACCGGGGTCGGGCGCGTGGGATCGATACCGCGCCGGCCCACGGGGCGCTGCGCGTCGCTCGGCACGAGGAAAAAGACGGCCGCTCCCGCAGCTGCCAGCAGCAGCACCAGGATCACGACCCACACGCCGCGCAGCGAGCGGCGTTTCTCGGTCATCAGATGGCTCTCGATCTTCATTTGGACCGCCCGCTTCCGGCCCGCTCCCCACCCGGCGAGCCTCTCGCCGATTACAGCAGAGAAATGTAACTGCCCCATTTCGCAAGGCAGCTATTTGCAACAGGATGTTACCGCGCCCTCATCCGACCGGTTTCGCGCCGGTAGAATGCCTCCCATGCCCATCCGGCAGATCATCGAAGGCGGCCGCGTCCCGGTGAAGGTCTTCACCGACGACCTCGAGCCCCACGCGCGGGCCCAGCTCGCCAACGTGGCGCAGCTGCCGATCGTGTTCGGCCACGTCGCGGCCATGCCCGACGTGCACACCGGCATAGGCGCGACCGTGGGCTCGGTGATTCCCACCCGGCGCGCGGTCATCCCTGCGGCGGTGGGCGTGGATATCGGCTGCGGCATGAACGCGGTGCGGTTGTCGCTTGCCTCGGAGCAGCTTCCCGACAGTCTCGCGCGCCTGCGCGCGGCGATCGAGCGCGCCGTGCCCGTCGGGTTCGACGAGCACCGCGAGAGCGACGCGCGGCGCGACGCCTGCGCACCTCTGAAGCGGCGCCTCGAAAGAGTCGTTCGCAAGCACCCGAAGATCGCCAAGATGCAGCGCGACCACGAGAAGAAGTGGGTGCGGCAAATGGGCTCCCTCGGCGGCGGCAACCACTTCATCGAGGTCTGCCTCGACGAGAGCGGGCGCCTGTGGGTGATGCTGCACTCGGGCAGCCGCGGAATCGGCAACTGCATCGGCCGGTATTTCATCGCCCAGGCGCGCGAGGCAATGCAAAAGCGCGACGTGCACCTTCCCGACCGCGATCTCGCCTGGTTCGACGAGGGATCGGAGCTCTTCGAAGACTACGTCGAGGCGGTCGGCTGGGCGCAGGACTACGCGTTTGCCAATCGGAGCGAAATGTTGGAGCTAATCCTCGAGGCGCTTCGCCGCTACCTTCCGGCGTTCGAAGTCACCGGCGAGGCTATCAACTGCCATCACAACTACGTGCAGCGGGAAAAGCACTTCGGCGAGCTTGTCTACGTCACGCGCAAGGGCGCGATCAGCGCGCGCGAGGGCGAACTCGGCATCATCCCGGGCAGCATGGGCGCGCGCTCCTACATCGTGCGCGGCAAGGGTAGCGCGGAGTCCTTGTGCTCCTGCGCACACGGCGCCGGGCGCCGCATGAGCCGGGCCGAAGCGAAGCGCCGCTTCTCGCGCGCAGACCTCGAGGCGCAGACCCGGGGCGTCGAATGCCGCAAGGACAAGGGCGTGCTCGACGAGATTCCCGGAGCGTACAAGGACATCGACGAGGTGATGGCCAATCAGACCGATCTGGTCGAGGTCGTGCACACCCTCAAGCAGGTCGTGTGCGTCAAGGGCTGATTCCGTGCCGAAGGAAGACGCGGCGCAGCCCGAGTTCTGGGAAAAGCGCTTTCGCGAAAGCTTTACGCCCTGGGACGCGGGGCACGTACCTGGCGCGCTCGAGCAATTCCTGAAGACTGAGCCGCGAGACCAGCGCGTCCTGATTCCGGGCTGCGGCTCGGGCTACGAAGTGCGCGCCTTCGCCGAAGCGGGCCTCGAGACGCTCGCGATCGACTTCGCGCCCGCGGCGGTGGAACGTGCGCAACGGACCCTAGGACCGATCGCGCACCTCGTTCGTCTCGAAGATTTCTTTGAATTCGATTTCGACCGGCCGTTCGACCTCGTGTACGAGCGCGCCTTCCTGTGCTCGCTTCCGCGCCCGCTGCGGCCGAGCTATGTGCAACGCGTAATCGAGTTGCTCCGGCCGCAGGGCAGGATCGCCGGATTTTTCTTCTTCGAGGACGGCGAGCGCGGCCCGCCCTTCGGACTGAAGAGCGGGGAACTGGAAGCCCTGCTCGGGAAGGATTTCGACAGGACTACCGATGCCCCGGTAAAAGACTCGATCCCGATCTTCGCCGGAAAGGAGCGCTGGCAGATCTGGTCGCGAACAAGGGCCCGGAGCTAGACGCTCCGGGCCCTCCGTGGAGGTGTTCGCGGGTTAGCTTCTTACTGCAGCGGTCCCGCGTCGGTGAACGTGCGGATCGCGACCCAGAGTGGCGCCGCGACCGCTGCGCCGGTGGCGGGGGTCACGGTGAGCCGGCCCCAGTACTGGCCGCTCGCCGCAGCCTTGTCGGCGTTGATGGTCACGTTCAGCGTCGCGGATTCACCGGCGCCCAGCGTCACCGAAGCCGGCGATACCGAGGCGGCCACGCCGGTGCTCGCCCCTACCGTCACCGCCGCGCTCGCCGTGTAAGTCTGGCTCGCGCCGCTCACGTTCGTCAGTGTCACCGCGATGGTCTTCGACTGCCCCGACTCCGGCTCGATCTTGCGGAACGACAGCGTCGCCGGCTCGAGGACCGCCTGGGTCGTCGTCGCCGCCGCCAGATTGATCACACCGCCGCCGATGTTCTGCGGGTTGGTCGTGCCGAGGTTGGCGGCTCGGGTCGCGGTGTCGACCAGCGCGCTCTTGACCATCGCCGGCGTCCAGTCAGGGTGCAGCTGCACCAGCAGCGCGGACGAGCCAGCCACGTGCGGGGTCGCCATGCTCGTGCCTTGGAACATGGCAAAGC
>VBCH01000291.1 GCA_005884455.1 Betaproteobacteria bacterium | reverse complement strand
GCGCGCCACCTGAAGGACGTCACGACGTTCCTTGCCGACATCGAAAAGGGCGCGCTGCCACAAGTAGCCTTCTACAAGCCGACCGGGCGTCTCAACCAGCACCCGAGTTACACCGATCTGGCGAGCGGCGACGAACACCTTTCTGACGTGCTTGAACGGCTGCGCAAGAGTCCGCAGTGGGCAAAGATGGCGGTGATCATCACCTACGACGAGAACGGCGGCTACTGGGATCACGTGCCGCCGCCCTCGGGACGGGGCTGGGGCGATCGCTGGGGGCCGGGCACGCGCGTTCCCGCGATCATCGTTTCGCCCTTCGCCAAGCGCGGCTACGTGGACAAGACGCCCTACGACACGACCTCCCTCATCAAGTTCATCACCCGACGATTCGAGCTCGAGCCGCTCCCGGGAGTGCGTGCCAACATGGGCGACCTCAGCAACGCGTTCGATCTCCAGACGCGCTGAAGCGGATACCGCTACTCTTCGGTCAGAACTCGACCGGCGGCCCTCGCCGCCTCAGGGTTTGACCGCGACCGCCGAAAGCCTGATGTTGGTCAATGTTATGACAACCCTGGTTCCCATAGGGAGCACAGGCCCAGCATCGCTCGTGGTGCTCGCGTTGTCGACGATAAGAAGGTCACTCGTGTTGCCGTTGGAATTGTTGTTGACGGCGTAGAGCTTGTCACGGATCGTGTCCACGAAGATGAAGTTCTGCGTGGTACTGACCGCAAACGTGATGGTCCTGTTCGCCGCAGGGGCCGCGGTGAGCGTGCTGGCGCTGTTGAAAACCAGAAACTGCCCGTTGAACTGGGCCACGTACAGGCGATCGTTCGCTTCGTCCAGATAGAACGCGCCGGCCCCCGGAAGGGTTATCGTGCGATCGGGCGCGCGAGTCGTGTTTGGCGGTGTGTTCGCCGCGGCTGCGCCGTCGAAGGCGATAATGAACGGGTTGGCGCCACTGGGGGCGATACCGACGTAGAGCAGGTCACGGGTCTTGTCGACGGCAATGCCGAAGGTGACGACGACTACCGTAGTTCCTCCGAGATCGGGCGTAACCGTTCGATCGGGTGTTGTCGCGCCGTTCCGGTTGTGCGCGCTGTTGAATACGTGCACTTCGCCCTGGGGATCCACGCTGTAGAGACGGTCGTTGGCGGTATCGAGATACAGGCCGTAGAAATTCACGCCACGAAGCGTGCCACCGGAACCGAGCGTCGCTGATATCAAGCGAGAATAGGGAGCATTTCCGTCGGCCGTGCTGATGTTGTCGAAGACAGCGACACTGCCCTGTGTTGCCGCGAACAGACGATCGGTTGCCGCGTCGAGCGCAATGCTGGGAATGCTCGATATCGACGGCGTTCCGCCAGGCACGCCCAGCCCGGTACTTGAACCCTGAACGGTCCTGTCGATGCTGAGGGGGGACGTGAGAGTAGGGGCCGCGTTTATTGCCGAGGCGATCGCGTGATTGCCTGCATCGACAATAAAAAGCTTGCTGCCAGGAGGGGGAGGAGTGCTGCTTCCGCTTCCGCCTCCCCCGCCGCAACCCGCCAGGGCAAGCAGGGCCAGCGCCAGCCCGATACCTGTCAACCGCCTGTAAACAAGTTCCGGTCTCATGATCCCCCTCAAGGCAGCGATTCTAGTGGCTGCTCTCGAGCAGCGGCTCCAGGCCGCGCCTGGCGCTGCTCGCCGAAGGAATTTGCCACGACCTCGAAAAGAAGTCAAAAGCAATGATGTCGGCGTAATGGATCTTGAACAGAAGTGGCGTCGAGGAAAACAGATGAGCTAGCGATCTTCGGCGTCGCGCATATCTTGTTCCAACAAGGCGTCACGGCCCTCAGATGTAATTGTGAAGGCGCCAGAACTATTCGGCCTTGCGAGACCGAATGTTCGGAGCTTGGTTGCGATATTGGCGGGGATTGGCGGCGGATCGCGTTTCGCGTCTGCGGCGCCCTTCAACTTCCGCAGCCAGTCAAAATCGTCGGCAGTCAGGTTCGTGTCCATAACCGGTTACGAAGCTACGCGTGCCTGAGAAGGCCTCGCAAGAGATTCTAGTGCGCGGCGGCTACGGCGTGGCGTTCCCAGGCGCGCGTAGCCAGAATGTCGGCAATCTGCTCGAGCGCGAAGTCAATTTCCTCGTCGCGGTTGTAGAAGTGCGGCGAAAGGCGAATGCCCGCCTTGGGGCGGTAGTCCACCAGGACGTCGCGCGCCAGCAGTTCGCGCATCACTTCGGCGGCGTGCGGGCATTCGATGGAAACGGTGCCGCCACGTTCAGCCGGATCGGCCGGGGTGTTCACGCGCCAGCCGCGGGCCTTCGCACCTGCGATCAAGCGCGCCGTCTGGCGGATGGACTTCTCGCGGATGCGCTCCACGCCCACCTCGCGGATGATGTCGAGCCCCGGCTCGCAGGCGTAAAACGCAGGGATTTGCGTGGTGCCGCCCAGAAAGCGGAAGGAGTCGTCGCGGCGGTCCATGGGGCCAACTTCGAAATCAAACGGCCGCTTGTGCGCGAACCAGCCGGTGAAGCGCGGGGCGAGCTTCGGGCGCAGGTCGGGGCGGACGTAGAGATACGCAACGCCCGGGCCGCCGCAGAGCCACTTCAGCACGCCGCCGACGGCAAAATCCGTCTGGAGCGCGGTAACGTCCACCGGCACCGTGCCGGTTGCCTGGAACACGTCGAGGACGACGTGCGCGCCGACGTGGTGCGCGCGCTCAATGATGGCGCGCGCGTCCAGGATGGTCGCGCTGCGGAACAGCACCATCGAAATGGGGACGAGCAGCGTGCGTTCG